>CAUZEO010000163.1:0-11370 GCA_963578625.1 Kiritimatiellia bacterium
CTTCAACCTGCCCCGTAATCGCTCTCTCCGTCGGCAGGCGTTCGATGGATGATGCACCGAAGAATCCGTGCAGGCCGGGCATCCTCGACAGCGCAGCGCGCACGTTCTCCGGCTCGTCGAGTGGGCCACCGTGACAGATCACTAGAATGTCCTTCCGGACGCTCTTTCCCGCTTCCGCAATCTCCAACGCCTTGTCGATCGCCTCGTCGAGAGTGAACGCGACCCCGGCGCCGATCGATCCGGACGTGGTCAATCCCACGTGCGCAACGAGTTGGTCTGCTCCGGCCTGGGCCATGGCTTTGGCCTCTTTCTCGTCGAAACAATACGGCGACGTGAACAAGTCGAGCTCCCTGGCAAGCCGGATCATCTCAATTTCCTTGTCGTACCCCATGTCCGTCGCTTCAAGGTTTTTGCGAAAATCGCCGTCAATGAGCCCCACCGTGGGAAAATTCTGCACGCCGGAAAAGCCAATGGCTTTCAATTGCTGAAGGAACTCCGGCATGAGCCGAAAAGGATCGGTTCCGCACACCCCGGCAAGCACCGGGGTGTCCTTCACGACCGGCAACACTTCCGAAGCCATATCGACCACGATCCCGTTGGCATCCCCATACGGCATCAACCCTGCGAGAGAACCGCGACCCGCCATGCGGTAGCGTCCGGAGTTGTAAATGATGATGAGATCCGCGCCACCCTTCTCCGCCAGCTTTGCCGAAATTCCGGTACCGGCCCCACACCCAACGATGGGTCGTCCAGCATCCACTTCGGAACGAAGGCGCTTGATGATTTCCTGTCTTGCAATTCCTGCCATTGCCCTTCTCCTTTTTTAATAAAATTCACTCACTTCAACATGCCCAACAACGTTTCGGCGGCGGCCCCCGAAAACTCGGGATCGTTAATGTTGTTCTCTAATTCGAGAATGGTTGCCCCACTCTTTACCCCCCCACGAATCGCATCGAAGCATGCCTCATCCGCTTCAGGATCCCAGAATCGCCCCCCCTCGCTGTCGAGCATCGAAACGCCCTTCATTGGGAACAGAAATGCCACCGGCGCGGTCGATTCGTTTGCCGCCGCGGCAAGAATCTCGCCGATTTTTCGATTCTCCTCCGCGTTGGTGCGGAGGAGGGTTACATCGGGGTTCCACTGGTACAGGTTTCGCTCCCTGTACTCGTCCGGCACGGTTTCGATCCCGCCGAAATTCGCCATGTCGACACACCCGGGCACAATAACGGCTGGGATCCCGGCACGCGATGCGGCCAGGCAACGTTCGGGACCGGCGTCAAATACGCCACCACAAACCGTGTCGGCGAGTTCCGTGGTCGTCATGTCGAGAGACCCCTTGATGTATCCGTCCGAAATCAGGCTTTCCATCGTTCTTCCGCCCGCGCCCGTCGCATGAAAAACGAGTACTTCGTAGCCCTGTTTCTCGATCAATCCGCGCGCATGATCCACGGCGGTGGTCGTATTGCCGAACATGGAGGCGGTTACCAGAGGCCTCTCCGCGCGCCCGGGAGGCGCATCCGTCTGCACCATGCCCGCGATCGCGCCGGCCGCATTGGCATAAATATTCCGGCTGATGCTATTGATGCCGGCCACATCGACGATGGAGGGAATGAACGTAATGTCCTTCGTGCCCGCGTAGGCGCTTACATCCCCGCCGCCGACCGTGGATACCATCACTTTAGGCACGCCGACCGGAAGTGTACGCATGGCCATGGTGGCAAGGGACGTGCCGCCGGAGCCCCCCATTCCGATGACGCCGTCCAGTTTCCCGTCATCGTACAACATCCGAACCACGACCGCCAGGCCCCGGGCCATGGTCTGCATCGCCTCGTCCTTGTGATCTCCGGATGAAAGATACGCGAGATCGCCTTCACCAGCCTTTGCGACCTCATCCCGGGACACATCCGGAGCAAACCCAGGCTCCCCCATCACTCCGAAATCGACGACCAGCGTTTTGACCCCGGTCTTCTCGATCAGTTCCTTTACGAGCGAGAATTCATCGCCCTTCGTGTCCAACGAACCTACAATTACAACCGTCTTTGCCATCGCTTTCTCCTTTTCAACTCCGGCTAACTGTGGCCCCGATGCCTCCGAAAGTCGCCTTTGAAAGATAAAAAGTCTCGTTTTCGTTTTCCAGTTCGAAGGCGGAAAGGTCAAACAGGAAATAGTGCTCGTTCGGCATTTTCGGCGTAAAATCTTCGCCGTCCCCCGCACTCTCCCATGCCGCTTCCCCCATCCGATACAGCGTCCTCTGCACCGAAGGGCTGTACTTGACGAGCCCTTTGCCAGGGCCCAGCAGCAGCCCCGTCAGCGAAACCACGACACCCGGTGTGCAATACCCGCACGGCATCGCACCCTCGTCCACAATGGCACGCTGCACGGGCGAGAGTTCGGGCATGTTCAGGCCCTCGATGGTTACCAGGTGTTTGCCGTGCAGCTCTCCGACAGGCATCATGCAGGAAGGAATCGGCTTATACAGGATCCCTTCTTCAGTCGAATCGCCAACCACGACCATACAGGCGCCGCAATCGCCCTCTTTGCACCCCTCCTTGGTGCCGGTCAATCGCCGGTAATTGCGCACGAAATCAAGAACCAGGGTTCCCGGGGAACAGCCGGCCGCCACGTCACGATCGTTGAGGATGAAGTGAATCATACAGCGCGAGAAAGGTACTCTCTCACCGCAATACTTTAAAAGAAAAGGTGGCGATCAATCGGTCGACTGGGGGACGGGCCGAACGCCCGCGGGGTAAAAACGGACCTCGCTTATTCCGGAATGAAGGTAGCCTTTCCTCTCCAGTTTTTCCTCGACCCAGTTTCCGCGACTGCCCTTGTCGTTGGTTATTACGACGAACTTCGCCTTCGCGCCCTTGAAGTCGAGAACCAAATTCACCGGCTGCTCCGGCTGACAGATTGCGCACTCCATTTTACCATCAAAAATTGTCGTCCACTCCTTGGGGTCCGATCCGCCGGTTTCGGAATATTGAATGGTTACATCACGCATGCCGTGTGCGGACCAGTAAAAGTAGGGCGGAATTCCGTCGGGCAGATGAATGTGATTGTTCTCGTTGTAGTTCCAAATCCACATCTCTCCGAGAGAATAGGCCTTGTCGAAAGCAAACTCGATCCACACTCCGCCCTCCACCGTACCACCTCGATTTTTGTCGCCATCCTCTCCGTCAGTTTGAGAGAGCCACATGGTCGCCGGGGTGACCGGCTCGTATGGATAGGGTACTCCTCCGGGAGGCACGTTGGTCGGATACAGAAAGTTTGTGTGGAATCTTCCGGTTGGATCCAGCCCGGATCCATCGACGACGTAGACGCCCTCCCGCGAAACCTTCTCGCTGGAAACTCTCACCTTCACGGAACTGGAGGTGTCCCATCCTTTTCCGGTGTCGCCGATGAAACCGTGCGGGGCGGAATCGGGGATATCGGAATGTGACGAGAGTGCAATGAACAGCGAAAACGAGAAGGAAAGCAGGAGAGCTCTTTTCATAGTGCGTCCCTGTATCATGAAGTGATTGCCGGTGTCACGATCGAAACCCTGTCAGGTCGGTATCCGAAAACGCGTAGGCGATCATTTTGGCGATTAGCCTTGCCGCGACCATCTCATTTACCTGGGAATGGGGCTGAGGGACAACCTCCACCATATCGAAACCGATAAGCCTCCGCCTCCGGTTTTCATGCAGCAATGCCCGGAGATATGACAGCGCCTGCCACCAGCTCAGACCACCAGGTTGCGGCGTTCCGGTGCCCGGGCACAGGGAGACCTCCAGTGCATCGATATCAAAGGTGATGTATACGGAACCTTCGAGGGCCCGTAACCGCTGCAACAGCGCCTCTCGTATCGAGGGCTGTTGCGCCAGGCCCTGGGCCATGAAGGTCTCCACGCGACCCGATTTTTCGCCAAACCGGAATTCCTCCCGTTCCGCGGAACGAATGCCGATTGCAATCACCCGCGCCCCGCGCTCGACGAGTCTATGCAAGACGCACGCGTGGGATTGCTTCGAGCCAAGATACTCGTCCCGGAGATCCGCGTGCGCGTCGAATTGAATGACGGTTACATCCGAGAGGTCATCTCCGCGCGCGGCTGCGAGCACCAGGGGCGTCGTGACGCTGTGGTCTCCTCCGATCCCCACCGGCAACAGGGCCGGGTGCAAATGTCCAGTCACTTCCTTCCCGATCCGGCGCAAGTAATCCTCGGGCAAATCTGTGGCGGCAGGGTTGACGGGTTGCATCGCACTGAATTTCAGAAGGGAAAGGTCGTACTCCAGCTCTTCATCCCAGAGTTCGATCTCCGCGGACGCGTCCCAGATCGCTTCCGGGGCCCGGGACGTGCCGGCGCCGCAGGAGACCGAACCTTCATAGGGGAGCGGCACGAGCAGAACATCGGCTTCTTCCGGCGGGATGTCTGGGAGATCAAGAAAAAATGTTTTCACCGGTGCAATGGAAGATAATTTTTTAAGTGCGCCCTCAGCGGTCGAGTTCTTCGAAGAGCGCCTTCGCCAGTAAAGGCAGCACGACGGTCGCGTCCGCAAAAACTTCAGCGAAGCGTCCTCCTTCCTCCGGGGGAAGAAATTTTCCCCAGCTCACACCTTCGGAGTAAGAGGATCCGGAAAGCCCGCCCCAGTGAACAGGTTCCGGGCAGATACGAACGCCGTATCGAAACCGGGGCACGCGCAGGCTCATGCCGAGACGATCACAGACCAGATCAAAGAATGGCGAGACCTGTTGGGACCAGTTACGCGGTACGCCGCCGCCAATTGTCAGGATGCCGAGTTCATCCGATTCTCCAATGAAGCGGGCGTATTGCACCAGATCGAGAAACGGATTGAACGGCGGCACAGAGGAAAAAATCTCCTCCAAAGTGAGCGAAGACCGGCCCTTGGTCTCGGGATGGGCCTTGTCTATAGCCCAGAGAGCCATGTCCAGGCCGATCTCGCTGTCGGTCATGGCGGGAATAAACACCGGAACGTTTTGCTCGTATGCGCTGCGAAGGATGCCTCTTCCTTCTCCGCGTTCGCTCAGGTGCCGCCCGATCGCACGGCACAGGCGGGCGGAGGACCAGGTGCCGTCCGGGGGCGCCTCCGCGTCCAACACAGATTTTATCAGCGATTCGACATCGTTGAGGTTCGCTTCCATCTCCACAGTGTCGTAGATCCGGTTGTACCCCTCTCGGTAGAGCGTTGCATCCGACCGGTTTGGATCGCACCGGAAGTGCAAAAGGCCGATCGACTCCGTGAGACCATGGGCGATGAGAGCGCCGGTGGCCACGACACAGCGGGCGATTCCCCGGTCGATCAAGTCGCAAAAAATCAGTCCCTGCTTGGCGACGGTCATGGCCCCGGAAACGGTGAGGACCATTCGGCAAGAATCGTTCCGGGCCGCATCGGCCAGAATCTCGAATGCCTCTCCCAGTTTCCGGCCTGCGAACGAGGTTTTTCCCATGGCCCGAACCAGATCGGAAAAACTCTCGGTCGTACCCAGGTCCAGACTGTCGAGGGGGGTCAGCCCATCAGAGGCGCCGTCGTGAAGATCACGAGACATCATTCCTTAGCAACCGCAGCAGCCAGGGAGACCGGCAACGCATCCGGCAGCAGAAACCTCGCAACTTCCTGCACCGAGACCTTACCGAGCGGTATCTTTTCGCATAGAATGGCGAGAATATCGCGGGGATTCGCCCTTCCGCAGGTAAAAATATCAAGTGCCACCAGGCCAAGGTCGGCATAGCTGTGGGCACTGCAATGGCTTTCGTCCAACAGCACCACCGCGGTGAAACCCGGCGGTGATTCATCTCCGAAGCGGTAGCGGACTTGAGAAATTACGGTCGCGCCGGCCGCGGTCGCAGCGTCGGCCATCGCGTTGAGAAAGAGTTGGTCGTCGAGGCACACATTACGATCAACCTCGCGACAATCGATTAGTAGGTGGGTTCCCTTTTGCAACACATAAATCCTCCCTTATGAAAGCACCCTTCTGCTTCTCCGCCGCCGCTTCCACGGAACCGGATCATAGAGGGACACCGCTTTCTTCGGGAAAGTGTATTTCTAAACGCCCTGATGTAAAGAGGTTAAAATTACATTCTTCAGAAATCCTGCCGCCGGCACACAAGAAAATGCGCTTCGCCCCGGGGTGGACCGCTCCACGACTCCGCCCGCATTTCAGAATCTGGAACCGCCCCGGAAGGACTGGTACGGTGATTACCCAACTACGGCATCTACCACCGCATCCCACGAGAAACGGTGTTTCGAGCTGCCAGCTTCTGATTTGCGTTTCCGAAGCGTTTCCGGTTCCAGACACTGCAAAACGGTCATCGCCAACTCTTCCAGATTCCGCGGCTCAACCAGTCGACCGTCCACGCCGTCTCGAATCACCTCGGCAAGGACGCCGACCCGGGTAGCGATTACGGGCCGGTCGACGCCCAACCGGGCTTTCGCCTCATCCGATTTCCATCGCCGTCCGCTTATTTCGGTGAACGCAGGCATTCGAACAACCTCGATTCGAGTGTCCGCTCCCAGTAGTTCTCGTAGCCGGTTCTTCTCCTCCGCAGAGTGGACCAGGAACCTGTTGGCGCGCGACAGCACGGGGCGCATCATGTAGTATCCCTGAAGAACCACCGAGGTCTGGCCACCGCCTTCCGCACTGGACTAAAAAGCTCTCTCGAGTTGGGAGCCGACCTGATTGTAAATACCGACGGGGACAATCAATCTCGCGCGGACGACCTGCCGGCGCTGATCGAGCCCATTCTGGAAGGTCGCGCGGACATAACGATCGGAGCGCGGACGATTCAGGAAATTGCCGAGTTTTCACCCATTAAGAAATAGCTGCAGGGGTTCGTAAGCCGCGTCGGGCGTTGGGTAAGCGGCACATCGGTTGCGGACGCCCCCTGCGGCTTTCGTGCGTTTTCCGCGGAGGCCGCCAAAGCACTGAACGTCTTCACGGATTATACCTACACCCTGGAAACAATGATCCAGGCGGGATTGAAGAATATGGCGATTGAATCCGTCCCGATACGGACGAACAAAGCGCTCGGGCCATCCCGGCCCATGCGCAATTCGGCGGACTATGCGAAGCGCTCCACTCTCACGATCATCCGGGTATTCATGATTTACAAGCCGATTCGGTTTTCGCCTGGCCCGGCATCGTTCTTTTGATCGCCGGCGGAATCATCGGCCTCCAATTTTTGATGCTGTACGTCCTCGGCGGAGGACAAGGGCACGTCCAATCGCTAATCCTGGCCGCGATGCTCATTGTGGTAGGCGCAATCCTCTGCATCTTCAGCCTCATCGCAGCAGACCTCATCGCCGTAAACCGAAGGCTTCTTGAAGAGCTCCAGACGCGTATGCGGTCCTTGGGAAGACTCTCTTCGCCGTCCGGACTCATCCTGATCGGTGATGCAGCTCAAGTTCAATCCACCCCGCCGGAACTCTCCATCTAAAAGTACTTTGTAAAGCCAAGCTGACCAGCGGAAGGCGTTCATGGCGCGAAGGTCCCGTACTCGGAGCCGGAGATTCAAAAAAAGTCGCGGCAATTCAGCTCATTTGTGGTGTACTAGCCCGCTTCGAATACCGCGAAAAGCAGTAAATCAGGAGACAAACGTACAGACCCACATTCATATTCTTACCGGGGGAATTTTGCTGAGGTTGATCACGGCCATTGTTGGCTGTTAGTCAGGACGCATGACGACGCACTTGATCGAACTAGTAAACACCGAGGATGGGGTCAAAGCGAAGAAGACTGCCGTACACACGGAGGAGGATGCGTTGGAGCGTTATCCAAACGTGACGTCGGTCGAATGAATTCCGCAGGTTGTCAATTGTAGCGAATTGGAGGAGAAGATCGTGAGCCAACGGGTAAAAGTAGCATCGACGACAGACTTGGAGCCGGGGAAATGCGTCACGGTGACCGCCGACGGGAAAAATATCGCCCTTTTCAACGTGGAAGGCTCATTTTACGCGCTGGACAACGATTGTCCGCATATGGGGGGCCCCTTAGGAATGGGGTTTCTGGATGGCGATACGGTGATGTGTCCACTGCACGGCTGGATATTCAGCGTAAAAACAGGGGAATCACCCACCATGCCGGGCCTCCGGACTGGCTGTTACGACTGCGAGGTGGATGGCGAAGACATTTTTGTGCATCTACTCCCCGAATAGGGATTTCAGACCAAAAAACAATTAATTTCGAGATCAATTCAAAGCTTGAATTTGTCGGCCAATTCCGAGAGTCTATGCGTTTTCTTCGGACGCAACCTTTTCCATGATATTGCCAATGAGCATGAACCTATTGCCGGGCGTTTCGGCACGTCTGGCTGCGAGGCTTCTGATCGCGGCATTTTTCGTTTTTCCCTTTGGCGTCGCGGCTGATGAGTCCGATCCGACTCTGCGGAACGCTAGCCCGGGCTACAGCTCCCGGCTGCGAAACCGATTTTTTTCTCCCGTTGAGATCCAGGTGATCAACTCCGGGCCCGAACGGGTTGCCACGGCGATCGTGGAAGCGCAAGGCGACCGGTCAAACTTGAAAGTTGCCATCCAGAGAAGCCTGACCCTTCCTGCCTCTTCGCTCCGCTTTTTCGATGTTCCCGGTTACGTGGACATGCATGTATCGGGGAGCCGTACCAATCGGCAGATGATGCCGGTGTTGCTGACCGACGGCCGGGTCCAAACCTGGTCACGCATGGAAACGTTCGCCGGAATCAGCGACGAGCGCCATATCGTCTATTACTGCAATGATCCGCGGAGGCTCTCGTACCGGTTTCTCGACGATTTTCAACTTGCCGGTAAAAGCCTGAAGTCTTCCCGGATCGTCGGCAGCAACAAGGATCTGCCCCAACGACCCGTCTACTACCAGGCGATCGACTTTGTCGTCCTCGGCATCACGCCGGATTCGGTCATCAACGAGATGCAGGCGGCCGCCCTGCGCAACTGGGTCGAAAACGGCGGCATTTTGATCGTGACGGGCTCCGATCCTTCACGCCTGGAGGATATCCCGGCGCTGGCGGACCTGCTGCCTGTTTCGTACCTCGATACCCGGATGGTGGAAGTGCTGCCGTTGCTTTCTGAATTTGGAACTCCCTTTCAGGCGTTTCAGACGATCGCGCGGCATCGGCTCGGGTACCGTACCGGGGACGTGTTGCTCGGAACGAAGGACGATCCATGGGTTGTGACTCGACGGGCAGGGTTGGGGCACGTGATCGCAGTCAATTTCGACACCGGAAACAAAGAATTTCAGCGATGGGAAGGCGCCCTTTCCTTCTGGGGACTATTCTCCGGAAAGATGTCCCCGCTTGCTAGGTACGGCACCCGGATCATGGCGCAGGGTACGGCCCTCGAAGAAGTCCTGGGATCGCTTACAGGCAAAGAGGTCTTGGGGCGAAACGCCGTTGCCCTGTACCTGCTTGGTGTTCTTATCCTATTGGCGGGCCCGCTGTTTCTCCTCAGAAACGCCCGGCGCCCGGAAGTTGCATGGGGAATCTCGGTCATTGCGGCAATGGTGGCGGGTTGCGGCGCGATCGGCGTTGCCCACACAAGAAAGGCGCAGCCGGAAGCGTCCCTCAACGAAGTCTACCTGGCGGAAACGCTGTCGGGCAAAACGCCATGGGCTATTCAGGCTGCTATTGCGGCGTACTCTCCGTCCGATAAAGTTTTTCAAATCCCGACGCCGAACGACACCACATGGTGGAGGCCTAGTTCCAGTCCAATTGAACCGCCCGAAACCCTCCCGATCGAATTCAAGGGAGAGAACATGACCGTTCACCTCCCGGTGCATGCGGACGACGTAAGATACCTGTTCTGGGAAGGAGCGATCCAGGGTCCTGCCGCGCCGGAAGCAAGGTTCGAGATCGGCGCGGAGGGACTCCGCGTAAATATCCATGAAGCCGGCGGCAACGTGCTGCAAGACATGTTCATTAAGTTCCGCCGGCTGACGGTTCCCCTTGGAGACTCGACGGGCTCGCAATTCTCGCTGGAGAAATCAGTGCGGCCCGCGAAAGGGGATCGTTCAGTGTCCTATTCGGACAAGAAAGTCCTTCAGGCGCTCGATCAGTCTCGCAACAAAATAATAAACCTCCTGATTCCCAGCCATCAAGCATCGGGAGTCTCCAGTATGGCGCTTAAGAGTTTCGGAAACCTTGCTAACTCGTTCGCACATGAATCCCCTGCGCTTTATTACTGGTCATCCGATCCGGCCTTTCCCGAGGACCTCGATTCGGTCGAGGGCAAAAGGCGCAGCATCGGGCTCGTACGGGTGAATAACGAGATCACCTATGGAGAAGGAAAACTCGTCTTTCCCCAAGGGGTTCTGCCGCGGGAACTGGTGATGAAGCCGGCGGCAGTGCGCGGAGACGCGACCGGCGAGATTGTAGGCCAGAAAGAATGTGTTTTCGGTGCGAAATGGTCGTTGCCCGCGGACACGCCCGCGTTGGACGTCGACCAGGCGCATATGTTCGCCCACCTTTCCGGCGAAGGTTACACCTTCGAATTGTACGCTGTTCCTCTCTCGGAGGTCCCTGCGCTTCTTGCATCAAGTCCGAACAGTGTTTCTATCGACGGCCTGGAGCCGTTGGGTAGCACCGGCAAAGTGACGCTGAAAGAAGTTTCGCGCTTTTTCAATCCGGAAACCCGCGACATTTACGGAGTCATAAAAATCCTGTCGAGTGGTCCGGATCCCGGATCAGCGCGACCCTTGTCGCAGGTAATGCGACCATGGCAATTGAAGAATTTGGAAGTGGAACTGGAAGGAAGCCGACTATGATAGCCATTGAAGGCCTGACCAAGCGATACAGGGACATCCTCGCGCTCAGTGATTTGAATCTTCAAATCGGGGCAGGGAAGATATTCGGTTACATCGGCCCCAACGGCGCCGGCAAGACAACCACCATACGGATCATCGCCGGACTGCTGAAACCCACCTCAGGCAAAGCTCTCATTGCCGGCGTCGACGTGGTGGCGAATCCCCGGGCCGCGCGCGACGTCGTAGGATTTCTACCGGACTCCTTCGGCGTGTACCAGGGAATGCGCGTGTGGGAGTATCTCGATTTCTTTGGGGCGGCCTACCGGATCCCCCGCAAAAAGCGACAGGACAAAGTGGATCAAGCCCTGTCTCACACCGGCGCGGACGCAATGCGCGACTACTTTATTGAGAGTCTCTCCCACGGGATGCGTCAGCGAGTCGGGTTGGCGAAAACTCTTTTGCACGATCCCAAGGTACTCCTGCTGGACGAACCGACGAACGGACTGGACCCACGCGCGCGTATTGAGTTCAGGGAATTGCTGATCCGGCTGAAGAGCATGGACAAAACCCTGATTGTCTCCAGTCACATCCTTCCGGAATTAGCAACGATTTGCGACCACATCGGCATCATTGAACAGGGAAAAC
>CAUZEO010000164.1:0-11321 GCA_963578625.1 Kiritimatiellia bacterium
GCATCGGCATCCGTGGCCGGCACTTGCATTTCGTATCCAGACCAGGCGAATTGGTATCGGCACATTGTGCATTGCCGTGCGGGTTGGTTCCTGGTGATCGATGAGTTTGAGGCGCAATGCGCAGGGGAATTTCTGATGGAGGGTCGGTGGCAGGTTCTCGGCGAAGCAACACTTTCGGGTGGTGAATTGTGTTCAATGCAGGGGGATGTACGTTTGATGATGCGGCACGTCGGGAGTGACGCACAGGAACTGGTTGCATTTCCCCACACCAGGACCACGAACGGGATGCAGTGGAACCAGCGCTGCATGAGGAATCTCCGGCCCGGAGAAGGCATTCGGATTGCCACGCTCTTCTGGGCGGACTGGTCAGATCGAAATTTCGAGTTGAGTGCCGAGCCGTCAGGGTTTCTGGTACGGGGCGACGGGAAGGAATTTTCCGTGTCCCTGGATGCGAATGCAAAAACCCCGGAGTTTAGAGCGGGAGGAGTCGTGTTGCCTGGCCAGGCCGGCGAGTTGGGATCCGCGGACTCGACGCTATTTCGGATTCACCGCGGGGTGCTGAAACCGGACTGGGAAGGAGTGTGTGATGGTCCAGTGAGCGCGATCGCTCGCTTGGCCGCGGGGTGCTGTGTGGGCGATGAAAAAGGGGGTATCCGCGCGTTTGATTCGGAAGGCGAGATGCACTGGAACTCGCGCATTCCCGGCGGGGTGCGCGCGATTGCCGAGTTGTATGACGGGGGTGTGATCGCGGGCGGGGACGAGGAAACGCTGCATCGCCTGGATTCAACCGGGAAGGAAATCTGGTCACATCGCATCGTATGGCAGCCGATGAACTGGGACCGATGGTCGCGCATGAACTGCGCGGTGGTGAGCCTGGCCGCGGACGATATTGATGGGGATGGGCGGCAGGAAATCCTGGTGGGGTGCGCGGATCGTCATCTCTATGCGTTTGACGATGAAGGGGCCCAGATGTGGCGTTCTGGATGCCAGTGGGGACCGCCTGTTTGCCTGGCTCTTGCGCACTTGAATGGGAAGCCTTTCATGCAGGTGCTGGCCGGCATGGCGAACCCGGCGATCCACGGTTGCGTACGAGTCTACGATGCTACAGGGGAATGCGTGCAGACCCTGTACCGACCCGACGTGATGTGCTGGTCGATCCCGTCCTGGTCGAAGTGCATCAGAACTGTGGACATCGACGGAGACGGCTGCGATGAAGTCATCAGCGGGCTTGATACAAATCACCGGCAATTGATCGTGTACCAGGGAGACGGGAAGGTGATGTGGGATGCAGACCTGGGCGGAGGGGTGTCGGCGGTGGAGACCGCGGGCGGACGAGTCTACGCAGGAGCCACGAATGGGTATGTGCATTGTTTTGATGCCGAAGGCAACCGGCTCTGGTGCCGGTTTCTGATCGCGCCTGTCATCGGGTTGGCGCCGAGTAGATCGGCGGGATGCATTGTGGCGCTTGAGGATGGAACCGTCATCAATCTGGATACGTACGGAGAAATAGAAGCCTCCGGACGAAGACCGGGGAAATCGACGACGGCGAATTGCACAGACGACGGACTCGTGGTGGGACGGGAGGATGGAACAGTGGAATTCTATGCCCATGCGAACTAAGATCCGTAATGCCCTTCTCTTAGCGCCATTCCACAATGACCCTTTTGACACCGAAACGGGACCGGTAGGGAGCAAAGTCCCGACTTTGAGATGAATTTTACAATGATGACTCGGTGAAGGTTTCCTTCCGCAAGTGGGCTTGGGTTCTGGCTACGTCAGGGTGGTGGTTCACGCACAGTGAATTGAAAGCGGCCGATCAGCCGGCTGGAAGCGCGATGGGAATAGATCGACGGCACGTTTAGACTGCACTTGCAAAAGCCAAAGAACATGTCGGCCCATGTACAAATCGGGTCGGTTGATGAGGTGGTCGAACACGAAAAATTGTGGAGCACGACTTCGGGATAGCGGATTTTTTCTTCAGACCTTTTCGAATGCGATATCATCGAACCAGGCTTGCCCCGGGCCTTCCAGGTCCAGGTACAACCAGCCGAACTGCGCATCGACCGGCGTGAGAAACGTGACATCCACATAGGTCCAATCGCAGGTTCCGCTCACCGGTCCGGCGATGTGCCTGTTCCGCAGGTCAACTTGCTTAAAGCCGATTTCATCCACCCGGATTTGTGCGCCGGTTCCGGTCGCGTCCTCGCACTTGATCCAGCCTGACAGGCGGTACTGCGTATCCGGATCAATATGAGGCGACGGTCCGCTGGTACGGGTTCCGGTCATCTCCCCGTCACTGGTCCCACGCAATCGAATGGAACTCGAACCGGAGTATCCGCACGCTCTGTCCCAATACACAAGATCCTGCTCGCACAACTTGGCGTGAATGAAATTGCCGGCAATCGTCTGATCGTACGGGACCGGTGACTCAAAATCGTTCACGCACCCGTAATAGAACGCTGGGAACTGGGGGTTGTAGTTCCAACGACGGCTTGCGGCATGGTCATCCCATCCGGGTTCCGTCACAATCGGATTCGGATGCTCCGTGTCCACGCCATAATCGATTAACTCGGATACGCGCACGATCTGTGCGGCCATTTCCGGAAGCAGGCTGTACAATCGAAAGCGTGTCCGCCATTCGCGTCGGGCGCCCGTGTATCCTTCCGGGGGCAGGCAGACCAGGTGCTCGTCGTAGATGTTGCAACAGGTTGCGCCGAAGAGGTCGAAGTTGCAGTCGAGAAACTCTAAAACGGGATTGGTATGTGGATCCGTGAAGTAACCCATGAATGCGCCACCGTCCGCATCCTCAGGAGCGGAACCGATTTGTCGTTCGTCGCCATTCATACCGGGCGTGGTGTACCCGACAGGATTGTGAGGCCAGCGAACGAACCTGCCGTCGGGATGTGACCAAATCGTACACTGATGCCGCTTACGGTCCGGACGGTTGTCGTACACGCCGCCGGTGTAAAAGTTGCAGCATTCGACCAGGTAGTGATTCGGGCACTCCATCGTCGCGGTGACATCCGCCACGTAGCTGTCCGCCAGCGGATCGTAACTCAAGGTGAACCGATGCTCTGCGCTGATCGTTGCATCGTGCTCGAAGGATTGAGTGATGGTGAATTGCAACGTATCCCCGGAGGCGTCATCGAACTGAAAAACCATTTTGGGTTTTATTTTTTTAATACGCTCTTCGATATCGTTATTCGGCGCGGGCGGGTCATCCGGTGCGAGTCGCCACGGCTGACCCGGCAGACGGTCCAGACCCATCATGTCGCTCAGCCACCATTGCGCGATAATGCGTCCGCCCAGGAAGGTCGGCGCGTGGTAAACAGCCGGCACCTCGCGTGGGCCCGGCGCATCGATCCCAGGGTGTGGCGCGATCCATTCGAGGATCGCCTCGTCTTTGTCGATTAACCCAACGCGTTCCCCATGATCGGTGACCCAGATGAATCTATCGCCGATCACGTCGAGCGCCAGGTCCACCTGCCTGCCCGCGCGATGGGCGAGTTGGCTGGGCGAGGTCAATCGATCAAGCAATCGGCTCAATACGGTTTGGCTGCGAACAGTGGGTGACGTATTCATCATTTTTTCCATTTCCCGAGCCCTTTCGTATAGTAAGATTCTTTATTCCTGAAAGCCAACGCTGGACCGGGCAGGGCTCAGTCTCAGCCGGTTACATGGTGGCTTCTGCTGAAGGACTGATTTCGGTCAGAATGCGATCGAGTATGGCCTGCCAACCTTCCCACTCCCACCAGGGAGTCCCATTCTCTGTTTCTCCAAGCGGCGTCCCTGTCATCGCATAAACCTTGCCCTGCCCCAGCTTCCAGACAGTGAGAATGGGTGCGCTTTCCGTCTCCAGGACCACCGTGGCACCAGGTTTCACCTGCACATTGTGGTAGTAGAGGTTCCGCGGCTTCCCCGAAAAGGAAATGCCCCTCGTAATCTCATGGTCACCCGCCCGGCGGATCAGTTGCGTTTCTCCTTCAGCCCTTTTCAGATCGAATTTATCCACTTCCACGGGAAGGATCTCGCCAAGCAGGGTGTTCTGGTAGCCGCCGTGGCCGAACGCACGGGTGCCGCCGCCCACAAACAGAGTGCCGCCGCGATACACGTACTCCCTGAGGTCCTTGCGGCGGAGCGGTTGAAGCGAATCACCGGAGATGTTCAGCAGCGCGACCAGGTCATATTCCAGCAGCTCCGCCGTGGTAGAGGGAAACCCTGACGGAAGAAAGGCCCCTCTACTGGACAAGATTTCCCAGGAGTCGCCCCATTCCATCCCGGCACCTTTCAGTGCACCCTCTAGACCGAAATAATCGTGCCACAGCCCACGCAGGAGGTGCACCTTCTTTGAATAACCCTCGCGAACTGATAGGCCTGACACATCCAGGCTCTCCTCTTCCAACAAGTCGCGATCCTTCGCCACTTTCAGTTGCTCCATGACTACACTGTCCGCCCAGAGATCGGTCACGCCGTGATAGTTCATATCCACATAATCCGGCTTTCCTTCCTTCACTTCATACTCGAAGGCAAATTCCTGATAAACACCCGGCGTGTGGAACACGGTAGCGGGGATGGCGCGCTTTCCGAAGCTGCCCGTCACGGTGCATACGGCATCCTCGCTCACGTTCTCCGCCACCTTCAGCCGCAAGGTGGCGCGCGCCCGGCCCGGAGCAAGGTTCGGATGGGAATTGTTGGGGCCAAACATAGCCCGCAATTGAGCTTTCTTAATCAATTCCTTATCCTGGTATGGCTCGGCAGCCAGCGCATCGCAGTGAAATGCGTACCCGAACATGGCATCCTCATCGTCTACCAGACGCGTCCCCACCGCGCCCCACGGAAAGAGCATAATAGGAAGGACGAGCTTTCCATTCTTCGGATCCGGCGCGAGATCTCTACCCTCGAAGGACACTTCGGGTAATTCCTCGACAGGAATATGATCGCAGGAACCCGGAAACTCCTGCACCAGAATCTTCCACGACTTCAGCTCGGGGATCTTCACCGACTCCACACTGCCAAGCTGGAGCATCCACGTCTCCTCCTCTGGGTCGAGCAGGATCACACGATCCGGGATCTCGGCAAACCTGACCAGCACATCTCTGATCGGTGGCGGCTGCTTGTCCGGAGTGGAGTTCTCTTTGTTGACCATCTTGCCGGGCATATTGACCAGGTGAGTGATGATCTGATATCTGCCTTGCAGGGGGCGCTTGTACGTGTAGAGTTTCCACCAGAGATGGGGGATCTCCCTGTCGTTCGCGGTGACGGAAAGATGGTCCCGGGGTTTCTGGATCGAACGGAGATCCTTGTGATACAGAAGCTCTCCGAAGCGCAGCGCAAAGCGGTAGTAAAGCCCCTGGATCGGACGATAACTCGGGTGCCCGGAAGAAACCCCGGCGTAAATGTGGCTGGTCGAGGCAAAGTTGGTGATGTAGTAGTATCGAAGGGAGAAATCGTTGACGGGATGGAGACCCCCCGAGTGCAGCATGCGCGCGAAGCCGTAGTGTACTCCTCCATTCTGATGGACGCGAAGGGCATCATTGCGCAGCTTCATTGCCCCGATCCACCAGTTCGAGTACCCGTCGCTGAAGCAGGCGCCTTCCCAGAGGATCATTCCACCCTCAGCGCACGCCACACCGTAGGTGTCCGGACTCCTCTCACCCTCAGTCTCATAATTGGGGCCGTAGTTGTAGCCGAATTCAAAATCGGGCTTTCGCTCCCATGTGTAGCTCTTCATATGGCGCGTGATCCGTGTGTTGACCCGGTCCAGGCTCTCACCCCGGTTCGGACGCTGCCCATCCATGTCGTAGACAAGACCGTTCCAGCGGGCGCCCAGTAGCCAGTGCCCGTCAAAGCGAACGCCATCGTATCCCAGATCCTCGCAGGCATACAGCATCTGGTCACACCCGAACTCGATGAGCTTCGGGTCGGATAAACTGATATAGATTGGCTGGAATCCCGGGGAGTCTTTTCCATCGACGGGATGAGACTTCATCCTCTTGTGCCAGGACTTCATCTTTTCGACATCGAGCACGTTCAGGTCAGCCCGCATGCCACCCATGTAGTTGTACGAAAGCCATTCGGGATGCCGGCGAGCCCACTCCGCGCCGACAGATCCGGAGGGACCGGTATTGTTGTACATCATCGCCTTCATGCCCAGTCGGCGAGCGGCATGTGTCATGGCCCGGATCGTCTCCTTCGACCTCTTATATCTTCCCTGCATGCTGATCCACTCATCCCAATCCGTTTTGAAACCACAGAACTCGCAGGTAGATCCGCACATGATCTCGAGCCACGTCGCCTTCATGTCCCGCATCCTGACGGGCCAGTAACTGTCCTCTCTCGTGAAGTCAGCCGCCATTTCCCTGGCAAGGTCAATCCCACCGCAGTTGCCTTGCTGGCCCAACCGGTAAGCGTTCGTGCCCACCGCGAAGACATCCCACCCGCGGGCAACCTCTTCGCCGTCAAGTTCCAGAGCGACCATCAGCTTCACTCCCCATGCATCCACCGGCGCATTGAATTTCAGCGGCAGCGATGTTGTCTCGCCGTCCTTCAGCAGGACGCTCGTGTCCGGCAGCGCTTCGCGTTGTGTCAGGCCATATTCCAACCAACTCCGGACCACGGCTGAGCCAGACCTCTCCGCAGTCCCCTCGATCCGGATGCGGGCCTCACCGGTCCCGCCCGGCGCATAGACAATCCGGTCCACCTCTACTTCGGGATTTGGATTCGCATCGCCTGTTTGCCGGTCCACCTCTACCTCGGGACTTGGAATCGCAAGGCCTGCTTGCCCATTCGGGCTCTGCCTCAACAAACGGACGCCAATGGCGTAGGAGCGACTATCAGGATGAAAGTTGTAGCGATACGCTGACCGGACAAGCTGGGAGAGGTGGCGGAAGTAGCCGCCGCGTACAATCTGGTATTGGGGGCCCGACGCCGCGCCCGGAGGATCTACCTGATGGCTGCCGCTATAGGGCCCATACCGGTCCTGGCACCATTCCCATGCGTTCCCATGCATGTCATACAGGCCCCAGGGATTTGGAAGCTTCGTCCCCACGGCGTGTGCATACTGCTCCCCGGCGTTCCAGGCATTATCATGATACCATGCATAATCCTTCAACCGGCTTTCATCATCTCCGAAGGACCACCGTGTCGTTGTTCCCGCGCGGCACGCGTACTCCCACTCCGCCTCTGACGGCAATCGGTAGACTTCATTGCCTTCCGCCTGGTTCAACCGCGACACGAGGTCCTGCACATCATTCCAATATAGGTAAACTGCCGGGCACTCCGGCCTCTCAATGACATAATCGTTCCCTTCCCACGGACGTGTGCCCATGGTGCTCTCCCACTGCACCTGCGTAAGCTCATAGGTACCCAGCCAGAACCCACGACTTATCGTCACCTCATGCGGGGGGCCTTCATCCGAATCCCGCTCCAACTCCGAGGGGGGAGAACCCATCGTAAACGTCCCTGGCTCAATCCACACCATTTCGATTTTTGCGTCGGCCGAGAGGTCAAATGTAGTGGTGTCTCCGGTCATTCGCCCGGGTGGCGTGTCTTGCCCCTGTCCCTCGGTCGTCAGCAACAAACTACAAATCAAAACGAACAGGTATGTATAGTGTGTCCGGCGCATTTCCCGTCTCCTTCACCCAAGATGATATAGATTCCCGTAGAATTCGTTTCCTGATTAACGAACAGGCAAAACATGAATCGGAGCTGGAAAGCAACGGTATTCGCGATTTTTCAGGCCGTCAGAAATCTAACCATGCGTCTCGATCACGCAACATTCGCCTTGCCCCACCGCATCTCCAGATATAACTTCACGTGTACTGGACGAGAGGATCAAACATGAAACGAATCATGACTAGCCCACACCGCATCGGAGCGATTTGCATTGTCTTCTTCTGCCGGTTGGCGGCGATTGCCGTCGAACCCGCTGACTTTTCATCCTTCATTCTCGACGTCCCCGGTGACACGCCGGAATGGATTGCCGCAACGAAGGATATTCCCGCGCTGGAGGCGCTCAGCCGGAACAAGTACCTCTCCATCATGGGCGGTTACCAGGCCATCCTCAAAGGCAGCCGCATTCCCATCGCCCCTGCTTCGCACGTGCCCTGGGCAAAACCGTACGCCCGCGGACCGGTGAAGGTGCTTGCAATCACCATGTTCGGCATCGGGAAGGTAGATACCCGTCAAATCGCCCAAGTCGCCAGGGAACTGGACAGCGATATGCGCTTTGTTCTGATCGCGTATGTCGCAGTCGGCAGGGAAGAAGAATATGATGAGGGCTACCGGGGCTTCCTGGCGGAGCAGGCCCGCGAGGCTTTGGAGGATGACTACGATGTCATCCTGATAGCCCTGGGCTCGACCAAGCCCAACAAGGGCGATGTCCTGCCGGCCAATTTTTTTCCGGATGATATTTACGAGACCATCAAGGAGAAAGTCAGGCAGGGCACCGGGCTGGTCTTCAGCGGAGCGGAGAATAGCGACTGGTGGGCGGAAAATTCTCCAATGGAAGAGGCCATACCTGCCGTGAGAACCGGAACCGGCGTGGCGGTTGATCCCGGTAGCATCGAATTGACGAATCAATCGGACATGTTTGCGGGGATGCCGTTGAGAAATCTGCCGACATTTCAGGCGAATAAATGGGCGCCGAAGGAAGACGCACAGGTCGTGGCGACGGTGGACGGCGTGCCTCTCGTGGTGACCGGAACGTACGGCAAAGGCCGGACGCTTCTTTTTGGTTGGGCCGGCACGTTGTCGCCGGTTGCCAGCACCCACCTCAACAAACTTCAGATTGAGCACGGCATGGCGGTTGCGCTGCGAGGGATTGTCTGGGCGGCAAATTCCGAACCCCCCGTAAACGTCCGGCCACAGGAGGTCCGCCTGGAAGCCGGCCGGCCGGGGACGGCGATCGTGCGGACCTCGGGGCCAGGCCAGTTGCACTGCACACTGCGCGACATGAATTTCGCAAGGCTGCACGAGGCCGTCGTGACCTCAACCGGAGCGGATGCCGCCGTGTCTCTGCCCGCGGTACCGGCCGGGAGGTACTGGCTTGACGTCATCGCCCGTGACGAGAACGGCGCTTCGCTGGGTTGGGGAAGCGGTCTGGTCGAGGCACGCAGTAATGCCGAGCTGACATTACAAACTGACACCGATGTATACGCCATCGGGGATACAGTCCGATTCGCCGGGACCCTGGCGCCTGTTCCCGAGGGCGGCACGCTGGAGATCAAGATCAGCGACAAAGCGGGCCGACAGCTTGTAACCGAAACCATGGCCGCCAGAGACCGTTTTAACTTTGCCTACAAGATTCCGGATGCCCGCGTGGCGACCCATACCGCCCGGGTCACCTGTTACCGCGACGGGGCTCCATGGGTGACGAGCACGGCTGAATTTTTTGTTCCGATCCAAGGATGGGAGGACTACCACAACATTCTCTGGCCGGAGGCCAAGAACAATCCCTCGCTTGAAGTCATGCGCGATGTGGCCGGGATCACGGCGATCATGGGACAGTACGGAATGTCCGAGGCCGCGGAGATGACGGACGGGTCAGGCATCCGGCAGGCCCGGATGAACGCAGCCCCCATTCATCCGAACGAGGTGCAACTGGATCCGAAGAGCGGCACGACGAACTACGACCCCAGGTTGGTGGGGGCCATCGAAACGTCCCGCAAATACGGCGCACTTTTCCTGGCCCTGCAGGACGAACGCCACATGGTCAAGGATCCAGGCATGCCCTCCGAAGACGGGCAATCCCTCTATCGACGATACCTGGAAGAGGAATATGGTTCGCTCGATTCTTTGAACAGGCAATGGGACACGACCCATGCCGCATGGAGCAACGTGTTCCCCACGCTCACCGACGATCTCACCCCGGAGACCACGAACCTGGCTCCCTGGGTGGACTTCCGATTGTTCGTCGAGGAGCAGATCTACCAGGCGGACGTGCGCCGGGCGCGCTGGGTCAGAGATGTGCTGGGCGAAGACACGTACGTGGGGATTGACGGGTTCACCACAAGCAACCACATGATCCCCTATGGAGGAACGGACATTGCACGCCTCCTGACCACGGGGGTTTTCGATTTCTACTGCCCCTACGAAGACGGCCTGATGCTCTCGTCCCTGGTGAAGGAGCGTCAGACGAAATACATCGCCTCGACGATGACCCGCAACGAATATTTCGGCCTCCCCTGGCGGGGGATCTTCCGCGGACACGCGGGAGCTTTTCGGTACAACGGGCGAACCTACTTCAGCCAGTTCGGATGGATCCAGCCCCCGGGAAACTGGATCGAGGAAGGATCGCGCGAATTGCGGCACGGCATCGGTCGATTGCTGATCGGAGCGGAACGGCAGTTCCAATCCGTCGCTTTCCTTTACAGCTATCCCTCGATCCTCTCCACCGCGGCCGCGGGGCAATGGGTCAATCCGAAAAACACCCACTTGATGTGGTATCCGGGAAACCAGAGCCGGCTGACCCTCGAGCACATGCTACTGAAATGCGGTGTTTCCGCATTCCGGTACCTCACGGCAGACCAGGTGGAAACGGGGCACCTCAAGAATGTGAAGTTCCTCATCATCCCGCATCTGATGGGCATGGCGCTGAGCGACGAAACCTGCCGGTCGATCGAGACATTCGTCCAAGATGGCGGCCTGGTGGTGGCCGATCTGGCCCCGGCAGTGTGCGATGAGCACGGCACGCTTCGTGAACGCGGAGGGCTCGACGACCTGTTTGGCGTCACCCGGGAGCGTCTCGCCTACACCAAAGGGGAAGGCGACTACACGATACGGACGACGGTGAAAGATCCGCTGGTGCCGGAGAACGCATGGTTCACGGCTCAGTGGTTTGAACAGGGGTTGCGTACCACCGATGGAAAGGCGCTGGGTAGGCAGTGGTTCGTTGATGCCCCGGCCTTTGTGGCCAAAGATTCCGGAAAGGGCAGAGCGATCCTGTTGAACATGCTGCACACTTCCATCGTGCCGAAAAAAGGCGAACCCGATCGGTATGAAGTCGAGCTGATGAATCGGTTATTGCAGGTCGCCGGGATTGAACCATGGGCAACGATCGAGACCCAGGGCGGCATCTCGATGCGGCAGAACTACGAGGTGAACCTGTTTACGGACGGCGACATGGAATACGTGGGCGTGTATTGCAGCAAGAGCCCCGAAGAGCCGGAGTCAATCGTCGTTCGCTTTGCCAACTCCCGCCACACATACGATGTGCGTCAGGGCAAGTATTTGGGAGAGGTCAATGTGGCGCCGGTGCCCATACGAGGTTACGACGGAGCCCTGTTTGCGCGGTGCGACTACACGATCGACGGGATTACGGT
>CAUZEO010000165.1:0-11301 GCA_963578625.1 Kiritimatiellia bacterium
ACCCAGTTTCGTCAGGCAAGCGGTAGCAGCGGCCACTGGAACCGGATGGCAGTTGTAGGTGCCCGCGATGAGAACGCGGCGGGCAGGATCTTCGGACAGTGCCAAGTCGAGAAACTCCTGCTTGCCCGCAAGTGCGGCAATCGGGTACCCGTTTGCGAACGCCTTTCCAAAGGTTGAAAGATCGGGACAAACCTTGGACACACCCTGGTAGCCCCCGATGCTCGCACGAAAGCCGGTTTTCACTTCGTCGAAGACCAACACAAAACCGTACCGGTCGGCGAGCGATCGCAGGCCCTCGAGATATCCGAGCTTCGGTTTTACCACGCCGACATTCTGAAGCGCCGGCTCGGCAATCATCACCGCGATGTCGTATTTTTTCGCAACAAATTCGACGGCTTCCAGATCGTTGAATTCAACGGGATGCATCAAAGCCAACTCCGACGCAGGCGTCCCCGCGGTAATCGGCACCACCGGGTACTCTCCCCCGATCATCTGTTTTCCGCCGAGCGCATCGATCGGCGTCATGACGTTGGCAGCCACCGCGTTGTGATGGCCATTATAACTTCCTTGAACCAGCAGGATGTGGTCACGACCCGTCGCCGCGCGCGCCACGCGAATGGCATGCGCGGTCGCCTCTGAACCGGTATTGAAAAACTGAACCTTGTCAGCGCCGGGCAGGCAGGCGAGGAAGAGTTCAGCGAGAGCGCCTTCGTCCTCGGTGGGACCGGTTCCAAAATTGGACCGCCCTGCCGCCATCGCCTCGGAAACCGCCTCGTTCACCTCCGGATCGTTGTGGCCAAGGATGTACGGTGCGAACCCGGCGTGGTAGTCGATGTATTCGTTTCCATCCACATCCCACATCCGGGACCCCTGCGCCCGGCAAAAAGCAATACAGGGATCCGCCTTCCGGTTGACAGAAGCGAGGCCGCCGGGAATCAGGCGGCTGTTACGCTCGAGAATCTCTTCCGAGCGGGGAAAGGTCTTTGTCGTCATTTCGTTGCCTCGTTTGTAGATTGCCTCGATCAAGAATAAACCAAGTCACCCCCGCGGCGAAGCCGCAAAAATCCGGAGCGCGGACACTACGGAACGGTGACCTGTAAAAGTTCGCAAGATTCCTCGGGACGCAGTGTAAACCGCTCAATCCCGGCCGGCACCAGACAACTGTCCCCCGCTTTCAAGGTCACCGCGTGCTCGCCGGTCTCCAAAATGACATCCCCCTGCGCACAGAAAAAGGCCTGGAAGGTTTCCGGCGTACCATCCGTCTCCAGCGCCCCGCGAACAGTCCACTTCTCCACTCGAAAGTACGAAGAACCGCAAACCAGTATTTTTTGAACCTGATTCGTTTCCAGGAGAGGCTGGCGCGGAACCCTGGCGTTTCCGTCATCCTGCCACCGGATCACTTCGAACGCCTTTTCGATATGAAGCTGCCTTGGCAAGCCGTCTGCATCGACGCGGTCCCAATCGTAGAGGCGGTAGGTTGTGTTGGAGTTCTGCTGCACCTCAAAAATCAAGCACCCGATCCCGAGCCCATGCACCCGGCCTCCCGGAATGAAAAATGCGTCGGATGGCTTTGCTGCAACCCAGGTCAGAAGTGTTTCCAGCTCACCCGCATCGATCGCCTGCCTGCATCGAGCCGCATCGGTCCCCGGTTGAAGCCCCATGATCAAGGAGGCATCGGAAACCGCATCCAGCACGTACCACATTTCCGTCTTCGGCTCGCCCCCGTACTTCGCCGCGCCCGGGTTGTCCGGATGAACCTGAACGCTCAATACCTGCGCCGCATCGATAATCTTGAGGAGAAGGGGGAACGGCCGGGTCCCTGCGCGTGTGCCCTGTAGCGCCGCACCGTAGTGGCTCACCAGGTCCGCCAGCGTCTTCCCGGCAAGCGAACCGTTCGACACCACGCTCATGCCGTCGGGATGGGCGGAGATCTCCCATGACTCGGCGCAAATCTCCGGCGTACCAGTCCTGCCGTACGACTGCGCAATCCGGTTTCCTCCCCACAGGTAATCCTTATAGACCGGTTCGAACAGGAGGGGATACAGGAGCTCGGTTTTCATGAACGAATATTGATTGAATCGAGACACTTTAGAAATCAAAATTCCTCCTTTGACGGAATACAGCCCACCCCCGTAGTCTCGGAGGATGGCTGCGGACCGAAAAATCGTCTATCTCGTCGGTGACGGCATGGGCGACTATGCGTTGGACGAGTTGGGCGGGAAAACCCCGCTGCAGGCCGCGGCAATTCCCAACATGCGCGCGATCGCCGCGGCAGGGACCGTGCGGATGATCCGAACTGCACCGGAGGGCATGTTTCCCGGCAGCGACGTGTGTACTCTTGCCTTATTGGGTTACAATCCGACCGAAAATTATACGGGCCGGGCACCGATCGAAGCGGCAGGCGCCGGAATTCCATTGCAGCCGACAGAGGTCACTTTCCGGTGCAACCTCGTCACGATTTCCGATGGGATCATGCTGGACCACTCGGCGGGACACGTCAGCAGCGAGGAAGCAAAGATTCTTATCGATGCGCTCCGCGCCGAAATCGAACGGGACGGCCTCAAGCTTCATCATGGCGTCAGTTACCGGCATCTGCTTGTGTGGGACAATGGACCGGCGGACGTTGAAACCCAATTGCCGCACGAGATCCTGGGTCAACCCGCTGCCGATCACCTCCCCCGCGGCGAGCGGGCGGAAGAAATCAGGGCGATTATGGACAAGTCCCGCGATATTTTCGCGAACCATCCCGTAAACCTGGCACGGGTTGAAGACGGGAAAAACCCAGCCGCGCAGGTCTGGCTGTGGGGCCAGGGCCACTCGCTCACCCTGGAGCGATTTGCGACACGATACGGAAGATCAGGCGGAGTCATCACTGCCGTGGATCTCCTGCGGGGCCTGGCGAATCTCACGGAGTTGAATGTCATCGACGTGGAAGGCGCCACCGGTTGGGTAGACACCAATTACGAAGGCAAAGCGCAGGCCGCGCTCGATTGCCTGCGTGAAGACTCCTTCGTTTTTGTCCATGTCGAAGCGCCTGACGAATGCGGACACCAGGGCAATGCAAAACTGAAAACCGAAGCGATCGAAATGTTTGACGCCAGGATTGTCGAACCGATCTGGCGTACCATGGAACAGCGCGGCGACCCTTATCGCCTGATCGTGACCATGGACCACCGCACTCCCTGCGCATTGCGGGGGCACTCGGACGAGCCTGTGCCGATAGCGGTGCTGGACGGTCCTGTCGGGCTGGTCACGGACAAAGTACCATTTGACGAATCCTGTAACGGAGGCAAAGCAGAAATAATGGCGCACGAATGGATCCAGGAACTACTCCGCACATGACCGGCGCACGGAACCAAAACCGTGGCACGGATATCCGATCCGTGTAGCGAAGCCCGACCGGAACCCCGGCCAGATCTACTCCCAGGATCATGAAAAATTCGTTCCTGCATGAATAGTACGCAGTATACTATATAGTGTTTTCAAGAAGGAATCGTTTCCGTGTCATCCGAGAGTTCGGGGGGAAGAAAGCAGCCTGAATCACCTGAGAGGAGAGCACGAAGTGACGAAAATTCCACTCCGTAGTAACCCCGAGTTCCGCTGGAGAACGCAGAATCCTTGATGGCAGAATGATTTCCTTTAGGCTCCGTGGGGTTTTCTCCGATGTGGCTCTATGCCTTTTCATTGAACCCGCAACAAAACATACATTGCGGAGCCTTCGGAAGTCTTGGCGACTTCCGCTACATGGGAACCCCTTCCGATACCCGTGTGCTACGAAATCTCGGCTCGTTCGATGAGGGCCTTCCGTTGCCGGCGCGCATCCCAGCGCAGTTTTTCCTCGTCGATCGTAATCAACTCTCCATCCCGGTACACCACGCGGCCGTTGACCATCGTCAGTTGAACGTCGGCGGCGGTGTTGGAGTAGACGAGGTTGGTGGCGGGATTATCTGACGGAACGGCGTGCAGCGTGTCCTGATCGACGATGATCAGATTCGCTCGCTTCCCGACTTCCAGCGTCCCCATCTCGTCCTCCCAGCCCAGCGCCGTCGCTCCCATCCCGGTTGCCATTCGGACAATGTCTCTCGCGGGCAGCGTTTGGGGGCCCAGTCGCGGTTTCTGAATCAGCCCCGCTTCACGCATTTCCATCAGGGCATCCAGCCGGTTATTGCAAGGTGCGCCATCTGCCCCAATGCCCACCGTCAACCCCAGGTCCAGGTACTCCGGGATCGGGGCGACTCCGGATCCAAGCTTCAAGTTTGCCGAAGGGCAGTGGAGAATTCTTGTGTCGGACTGCTGAAGAATCTCCCGCTCGCGGCTTCGGGTGTGAACGCAATGCGCGAGTCCCACGTCCGGCCCGGTGAGTCCGACGGTTTCCAGATATTCGATGTTGGCGAGTCCGGTCTGCTGATACACCAACTCCACTTCTTCGACCTGCTCCGATGCATGCGTGTGGAGAACCAATCCATTCGCGCGCGCATAGTCGGAAGCCGCTTTCATGTTTTTCGCGGAGCAGCTCAATGCGAAACGGGGTGCGACTCCAAGGCGAAGAAGATCGTGATCCTTCCAGGTATCGAGCAGGCCGTCGCAAAACCGCAGGCTGTCGCGCAGGGAAACGCTGAGAGGATCATAGCCGGCCGTTTCGTCCATGAAACAATGGGAGATGATGCCCATCGCGCCGGTTTCGGCGATGGCATCGAAGGCTGCATCGGTATGGCGGACGGTTTCCATCGACTGGAATGCAGTGGTGCCACTCTTGAAAAACTCGGCCACCGAAAGGACCGCGGAGGCGCGAATCGACGCCTCGTCATGTCCCGCTTCCAGGGGCCAGATGAATCTTCGAAGCCACGGGAGCAGCGGAAGATCCTCGGCAATTCCGCGAAAAAGCGTCTGACAGAGGTGCACATGAACCTGGATCAGGCCCGGCATGATCAGCCGGCCCCGGGCATCAATGACCTCATCGGCCTCTTCTTCGAGGGCTAATCCGATCGCGGAAATGCGGCCATCCAGTACCAGGAGGCTGCCTCCGGGGACCGGATTTGCGTCCGAACTGGGCCAAATCAGCCCATTCTTGATAAGAAGCGATGTCTTCAAAGGAATTTCCAATAAATCCCCCCCTTGCGCCGGGGTACCTAGTCGCCGTATAGTTGGAGGGAGGGCACTGGTGGGGCAATTCATTTCGTGGTTCCCCCCCGCTGGAGAAGGTTCTTGCGCTTAGGGTGTTTACGTAGCCGGTCGATTAAGCTTTAATGGGCGGTTCCATGAAACGCATGAAATTGGATGGAAACGCGATGATACTGGCGCTCTGTATGGTGGTCCTGCCTTGGCACAGCACTGGCTGTGTCTCTCCCCAGTCCGGGGCGTCTGCAGAGGCCT
The DNA here is from genome assembly GCA_963578625.1 of Kiritimatiellia bacterium. Taxonomy (GTDB): domain Bacteria; phylum Verrucomicrobiota; class Kiritimatiellia; order SLOV01; family SLOV01; genus CAUZEO01. The sequence goes on from CAUZEO010000165.1 coordinate 5,374, forward strand.
ACGCAGGGAATCGTGCCGATATACGCATTCTGGAGAAAGAAATTGCCACGCTGGAAGGAGACATTGAGCAATTGAATATGCAGATTGAGCAAATGTCTGCCCATCTGGAACGTTCACAGAGCACTGCCGCCCATTCCGGGAGCGCGCAGCTGGCCGAAGTGGAAAGGCAAACCAGAGATCTACAGGAGCGGATCGATAGATTGGACGCAGCGAGATCAACCGATCGGGAAGAGATCATCAATTCCATCACCGCGAGCGTTACGAAAATTCTCAGAAACCAGTCACCGCGGCCCGGGCTGCAAACGGCTACCGGCGCCGGATCAACTGGCGGATCCCAAACCGGTTATGAACACACCGTGGAGAGCGGCGAAACTCTTTCGGCAATTGCAAAAGCGTATGGCGTCAAAATGAAAACCATCAGCCAGGCAAACAACCTGTCCGACCCCAATAACCTGCGTTTGGGCCAGAAACTGTTTATCCCCGAATAACCCGCTACATCATATCCCGATTTCTATGTAACCATGAGCTGGTACTTGCAAAAAAATGACGGCGAGACCTACGGTCCCGTCGAGATGGACGAGTTGCAGCACTGGGCCGCCGAGGGCCGCATTGCTCCGCAGGACAAGCTTTCCCAGGACAACAAGCACTGGGCCGCCGCCCCCGACGCGGCCGAGCTCGGTATGGACTGGATCGCCAGTATGCCGGACCAGCCCACGTACGGCCCGCTGCACCTGCGCGCCTTTCTGGACCTGATCGCCGACGGTTTTCTCGCCGCTGATTCGCGAATTCAACATCGCAAAAGTGGAAAAATCGTTGTCCTCGGCGATGCGCTCCTCCACGCGCTGATCCCTGAAATTCAGGGCTTGCAAGTGCATGCGGGCTCGCTCCAGGGCCGGATCGATGACCAGCAGAGCAAATTCGAACTGATGCGCGAGGAACTGGAGACCGATGCGCTTCGACTCGAGGCCAAATTGATCAAAGAGAACGAGAGGCTCGCCGAACGATGCGGTGAGCTTGAGAGCAAGGCGAAAGACCTGGAAGAGCTCAGTTCCAATATTGAATCGCAAAAGGGTGAAATTGTAGAACTTGCCGAGTCACACGATCAACGTGTCAGCGAACTCGAACAGGAGGTTCGCGATATTGAAGCCAAGCGCAGAGCCGCTGAGGAAGCTGCCGCGACCCGACAGTCCGCCATTGAAAAACTGGAACAGCAGCAGAAGGCGCTGGAGGAACAGCTGGCTGCCGGGGATCAGGGATCGAAAGAAATTGCCGAACGAGCGAATGGCCTTGAAAAGGAGGCGCAAGCCCTCCGGGGAAAACAGCAAAAGCTCGAAGAGAAATCAGCCAGGCAGCAGCAGGACTTGACTGACTCGAAGAAAGCGCTGCAGGCAGAGACCAAGCGGTGGCAGCAGGAGGTCGAGGCCGCATCCGCGAAAGCCGGAGAGACCACAAAAGCCGAAATCTCCAGGCGAAAAGAAATCGAAGGAGAATTGAAAGCGCTTCGGAAAACGTACGACAAAGCGAAGACCGAATCGGAGCAACGTCTTAGCGAAGCGGAAAAACGCTACCAGTCGGCGGAGAAAGCCCTGAACGACCTCAAGGCATCCGCACAGAAAGTCGCGGCAGAACCAGGCGGCAACGGCAAAGACAATGCCCTCTCTTCAGGGAAGAAGGTCGGAGAACTCGAGAAGGAGCTGGAGCAAGCCCGAATCGCGTTGAAGACCGAGACCGATCGCGCAGAGAACCTCGAGCAACAAGTTGCGAATCTAACGAACATTGGCCAAGGATCCAAGATTAACCTCGGCGTTGCTCCGTCGCCGGAAAAGCGACCGGAAACCGGACGCATTGACCAGTTCAGAGAACTGTCGGTCCAGAACGACTTGATGACCAAAGAGATCGCCAAGTTGAAAACGATGTACGAGGAAGAGCGCCGGGCCGGTCTGGAACTCGAAAATCGGATGAACGAGCGCATCGGGGAATCGAAGCGCAACGAAGCGGATGCCCTGGTGCACCAGGAAGATACTGCCAGGCGTCTTCACCACATGGAATTGAACTATAAAAAACTCACCGATTTCACCGAGGAGGGCGGCTCGGAGGACGATTTGAAAGCTCAGTTTGCCCTTCTGATCACGTCGCACAACGAACTTTCCCAGAGTTACGATACCCTGCTGACTCAGTTGCACCAGAAGACGCAGGAAATCGACAGGCTGATGGCGGAACGGCATCAGATCGAAAACGAAGCCTCCGATCGAATCCGGGTCATGGAGGCAATCACGAAGCGAGAGCAAGACGAAGCCGCTCGAATGCGCCAGCAGTTCGTGAGAATTCAGGCAACCCACCTTCAGCTCGTAAAATCATATCGCGAAATGAATGACCGCATCATTTGTTATCGCCAGCAGCAGGATCCGGATGCCGCTGCACAGCAATCCGAAATCGAAGGCGCCGCGCCGGCAACCGGCCCGCGGATTCGGTTGAACTGACCTGGCCCACATTGTTCACACTTTCTCTCCGGGGAACAGCATGCAGGCCGACGACATTCTAGCATTGCTCGATAAGGCTCAGTCCGAGGTCGGGTCAGCAACCAATTCGCAGGAACTCGAACAGGTCCGCATCGCGTACCTCGGCAGCAAAGGCCGGCTCAAAGAAATCATGAAGTCTCTCAAGGACGCGGAACCCGCGGAACGCCCCGCGTTCGGCCGCAACGCGAACCGTTTCAAAGTAGAGTTGACCGAATCGGTAGAGCATCGGAAGGGTGAGTTTGCCGGTCAGGCCTCCGAACCTTCGGGAAGTGCTTTCGACTATACCCTTCCCGGGAAGTGGCGCCAGGTGGGGGCTCGGCATCCCATCAGCATCATTACGGAAAAAGCGATCGATATTTTCCACGCCATGGGCTTCACCGTGGCCGAGGGTCCGGACATCGAAACGGTCTTCAACAATTTCGATGCGCTCAACACGCCACCGGTGCATCCGTCCCGAGATCCCCAGGATACATTCTACCTGGAAAGCGGAGAGCTTCTCCGCACACACACGTCACCGGTCCAGGTCCGCTACATGCTGTCACATATACCCCCGGTCCGAATCGTTGCACCCGGACGCTGTTACCGGCGCGACACGCCCGATGCAACGCACAGCGCCAATTTCCATCAGATCGAAGGTCTCTATGTCGCGGACCGGGTCTCGCTAGCGGATTTGAAAGGCGACCTGAGTTACTTCGCCCGGGAAATGATGGGACCCGGCGTAGACGTGCGGTTCCGGCCCCATTTTTTCCCGTTTACGGAACCCAGCGTCGAAGTCGATTTCACCTGCCACGTTTGCGACGGAGAGGGTTGCCGCGTGTGCAGCCACAGCGGCTGGATCGAAATCATGGGCGCCGGCATGGTGGATCCAGAAGTCTTCAAAGCGGTGGGATACGATCCCGAACAGGTCACCGGCTATGCGTTTGGGATGGGGGTTGAGCGCATCGCGATGATTCAATACGGCATCAAGGATATTCGCCAGCTCTACGAAAACGACACGCGGTATCTCTGCCAGTTCGAGTGAAAAACAAGCGTCCGGCCGATCCGAAAGATCGGTCGGGTGCTTTGCAACTTAAGGCGCCAGGGGCCTAATCGCGTTCACGCGATAGTTCACATCGGGACCGTCAATCGGAACGGTCCGCGTCGTTTCGGTTCCCGCATCGGGCGCCTGGTCTCCCAGGCCGCTGTCTACCCAACCGGACGGGTTCGTGGGATCGGGATTAAATTCTACGCGGTACAGCCGGGTTGGAACGCTGTTCCAGGTGACATCCGCTTCGCTCATGGGAGGATCCAGCACCTTATCGGTGATGACGAACAGGGAACCGGAATCCAGCGGATCGGTATCCGCAAGGTATTCCTCTTTGTCGGTCGCTCCGTCGTCGTCCTGGTCATTGTCCATGCTCAAAACAGGAAGCGAATTCGTATGCGAAAGCTCCCAGGCATCGGGCAGCATGTCCCCGTCGGTATCCGGACCAAGGTCCAGACTGTCGGTCTGCACATGGCCCATCATGTTGCTCAGGCTGATCCACCCGACGTTAGCTCCGTAGGCGTACCCGCCGAGATTTCCCGTCAACAAATCGACGGTCGGGTCGCCATTGGCTTCAAAATTGACCCAGCCGATGTTTGCGCCGTAGGCAAACCCGCGCAGCGCGCCGGTGACCTCAATGTTCACTCCATAGTCATCGGTCGCCTTGTTGGCGTAGCTGAGCCCGTTGGCGGGCGAACCATCTCCCATATCGATCCATCCCACGTTGCCGCCGTAGATGTAGCCGGAGCAGAATGCTTCCCCGACAACCAGTCCGTCCGTCACGTCTCCGCGGACGTTGATCCAGCCGATATTAGCGCCGTAGGCATCGTCATTCACGGCGTTGATGGTCGTCAGCGCCTGTGCGGTCCAAGGCGCAGCCACAAGACAGTACCCGACGCAGACAAGACAGATGCAAGTGATTTCTGAACGCATGGGTGAAAAACTCCTCTCCTCAGACCTACACGAAATAATAGACGACAACAGGCACAATATGCAAGCTTATTGGCAAGATGTGCGGCCGTTTCCATCTCTCGTCCGCGCCATCCGAATAGAACGGGACAGAAAACGACAATGAAGGCACCAGTATCGTGGTTGAGAGAGTACGTCGATTTCGATGATTCTATTGACGAATTGGTCGATAAACTGACTTTTTCGGGAATTGAGGTTGAGGGCGTGGAAACGGTCGGTGGCGATTTCACTGGTATCGTCGTCGGAGAGGTAATTTCGGTAGATCCCCACCCCAACGCGGATCGGCTGCAACTCTGCGCGGTGCAGAGCGGCAATGCCGAGTCGCGGGTCGTTTGCGGAGCTCCCAATGTAGCGCCGGGCGGCAAATACCCCTTTGCTCCCATCGGGGTAACGCTTCCGAACGGCATCAGACTCAAAAAGGCCAAGATCAGAGGCGAAGTGTCGGAAGGAATGTTGTGCGCGGCAGACGAACTTTGCGTTTCCGATGATCATGACGGGCTGATGGTTCTGGATCCGGGCCTCCCTGCCGGGACGCCCCTGGCAGAGGTCCTCGGGCCGCCCGAGACGGTTCTCGATCTCGAAATCACACCCAACCGACCCGACTGTCTGAGCATGATGGGCGTGGCCAGGGAGTTGGCCGCGTTGTGCGGAGCCACTCTCAAGGTTCCCGACATAGCGCTTCAGGAAACCGGCGACAGCGTCGATACCCAGACCAGTGTGCAGGTGGAGGACGCCGCAGGGTGCCCCCGCTACGTTGCGCGTATTCTGCACGACATTGAAATCAAGCCCTCGCCGGAGTGGATGCAGAAACGCCTTCATCTTGCGGGAGTGCGACCGGTCAACAATGTCGTCGATATCACGAACTACGTGATGCTGGAAACCGGGCAGCCCCTGCACGCATTCGACAAATCCCTGTTGAAGGAAGAACGCATCGTGGTGCGGCGCGCAAGACCGGGCGAAAAAATGCGGACTCTGGATGATATCGACAGGACCTTGGACCACGATCCCCTGCTGATCGCCGACTCGGACTCTCCGGTGGCCATTGCCGGAATCATGGGCGGCGGAGGAAGCGAGATTCATGAGAAGACGGAAACCGTCCTGCTGGAAAGCGCGTGCTTTGACGCGGCCACGGTTCGCGTTACGTCACGCCGGCTCGGGCTCAGCACGGAATCCTCCTACCGGTTCGAGCGTGGCGTCGATATTGGCGGGGTCGATTGGGCAAGTCGACGCGCGACGGGCCTGATCGTTGAATATGCCGGTGGCAAGGCATCGCCGGGCGCCATCGACATTATTGCGCCGCAACCGCCCCCACGCTCCATTCAGCTTCGGTACGACAGAGTGTCGGCCCTGATTGGCCTGGAGATTCCGGAGGCCGATATTCGGCGCCTACTCGAATCGATTGAACTTCGGATAACC
>CAUZEO010000166.1:0-11064 GCA_963578625.1 Kiritimatiellia bacterium
ACCCGAACCAGGCCGTACCACTCGCTCTGGCATGGAAAGAAATTGACGCCGACGTAGCGGTTGACATCATGGTCTCGACGGTGGGGGCATCCGAGGATTTATACCAGGACAGGTCAGATGCCGGTCAGCGCACTCCCTGCGCGTGGCCCTGCCTCATCGTAGCAGTAGAAATCGCCTGCACGGGGGAAGATACGGACACTTCTCTCATCAACCAGCTCCTTCCCACCCTGCATGGCTACCTGGAGCGGGCGATCCGCTATTTCGACGCGGAAGAAAACGGGATGGTCACCTGGAAAACCGCCGATGAATCTCTGATTCCCGACGCCTTCGACGCAAATCTCGGATCGGCTGGTCTTTGCGCGATGCTCCTGGCGGAACTGGACTCATTTTCGAGACTGACCGAACTCGCCGGCCGAGAAACCTCTACAGACATGTCTACGTTAGCAGCGGCCCAGGATCGCTTCCAGAAGGCCCTGGTGATCACTTTCTGGGACTCGGACCGGCGCGTTTTCAGCGACCGGTACATCGGGGGCGACCCCGTCGCCCGACTTACCCTCTCCGGCCTCATGGCCATCTGGAACCGGTCCATCGATCCTATCCATCGAGAGGCGATCATGCGGTGGATCCAGGATCCTCGCTATTTTGAAGGACCCGACGGAATCCCGCTTTGGCAGGAGTGGGAAAACGATCCGGTACCGCCTCCGGTCCCTCCGGTTCATCAGATTTTCGTCCTGGAAGCGTTGAGGCGGCACGATCTGCAGGAAACAGTAACCATGTTCGAATCCAGGATCATGGGAGCCATGCTCAGGCATACCAGCCTCTCCCACCTGCTTCCTGTAGATCTTCACACAGGAGAACCTGCTGATTTGCAGATCTCCGAGCCGCACTGGTATGACAGGCCCGTTATGGCGGGATGCTTACTGGTCCTAACGGCCCCTAACGTCTATCGGCGTCAGGCCAGCGAAATCTCGCCCTTGATGCGGACCTTGGATAAGAACCGCTACCTGGTCGTCGGCTCTGTACTCGCAGCTTTCGGCATTGTGATCGTCGCGCTGTCGATGGTTCTCACCAGTATTGGCCAACGGGAAGGCCGGGAAGCCAGTCCAACGGAGCTAATCAGGTACCTTATCGTACAGAATAAATTCGACGAAGCCCTTGCCCACCTTGAAAAACATGCCGAACAGAATCCCGACAGCAGTTTCGAGTTTTTGAGGGCCAATATTCTGTTCCGAGAGGGCCGGTATCCGGAAGCGGAGCCCATTTACCGTTCTCTCATCCAATCCGGTATCGAAGTACAGAAATCCACGCTGAACCTGGCACTATCTCTTTTCCGGCAAGGAAACTTCACTGAGTCGGAGTTCACGTATGAAGCTTTTACCGATCAATTCGAAGAAGCATCGCCAAGAATGCAGCTGATCGCTCAGATTGCGGCCGAATACCTGCAACAGAACAAGACCTCGCTTTCGCTGGAATTGATGGAAAATCAAGACACTGAAGAGTAGAATCGGCGATCTTGAGCCGAATCCGTCCTGAGTCCCTTGTTTTCTGCACTGCGAATCGAGCAAGAACTGAGGATTCGGTATTTGCTCTGTAGCAAGGAATTACGCATTTATCCGGATATAAATACGCCTCGGACTTGCGGGTCTGGGGAAGAGGAAAAAAAGGAAGGGGGTTATGCGCCAAGGAGGTCGGGGTGAGGAACCCCATGAGGGAAACGCACATCCGCCCTTCCGTCAGTACAATAGTACGGACCCGCTTCTAATGCAAGCGTAGAGTTATCCACCAGCAAACTTTCAGGAATCAGCAAATTTTCAAAGGAATATTGACAAAAACAAGGCACTTGATGCAGCATTTTCCAATGAAACTCACAAGATGTTAACAGTTCGCAAACAGATTTTCCCATGTCTCCTCCTTTGTCTTCTGGTGGCGGCATCGATTTCAACAGGATGCGGCGACATAAAGAAGACTACCGGAAAGATGGTACGGTTCAGGAATGACGACAAGGAGGTTACGTATCACGTTCCGGTAATGAAATCCCAGGAGTGCAGCGGCTACCTTCTAAACCTGTTGCGCAACGTAAATGGCATTCATGAAGCGAGTCCCGATATCGAACAACAGCAGCTCACGATCTCGTATAATTCCCGGCATCTCGGCCTGAAGAATATTGAATACACGATTTCTGGAGCGGGATTCGATGTAAACGACACCCTTGGGGATGAAGCGGCGAAGGCAAAGCTACCGGAAAACTGTCGTTAAATGAATGAGCACTGAAATCCAGGCGGACCTGCCCTCCGCAATGACACAAATTGAACTTCCGGGGATCGATCCGGTCCGTAGCGGAAAGGTTCGAGAAGTGTACGATGCCGGAGATTCCTTCCTGTTCGTCGCGTCCGATCGCATTTCCGCATTCGACTGCATCATGCCTACAGGAATTCCCGGCAAGGGATACATATTGAACCAATTGTCTGCCTTCTGGTTCGACAAACTTGAGCACATCGTTCCCAATCACATGGTTTCAATGGATACCGCGCGGTATCCTCCCGGGTTCGGGCCATTCACCGCGCTCTTGAAAGGACGATCAATGCTTGTGCACAAAGCGGAGATGTTTCCCGTCGAATGTGTTGCCCGCGGTTATCTGGCCGGTTCCGGATGGAAGGATTACAAATCATCCGGCGGGCTTGCCGGCCATCCCCTGCCCACCGGACTGGAGCAGTCTTGCCGATTGCCTGAACCCCTCTTCACTCCCGCGACGAAAGCAGAGTCCGGTCACGACATCAATATCTCATTCGACGAGATGGCGAATACGATTGGAACCGACACCGCCAACCGCCTACGGGATATCACCATGCAGCTATACGGCGCCGCGGCAGAACATGCGGCGAAACTGGGGATCATCATTGCCGACACCAAATTCGAGTTCGGCATGATCGACGGCGAGATCATCTGGGCGGACGAAGCGCTGACTCCTGACAGCTCGCGATTCTGGCCTGCGGATCAATACAATAGTGGCATTTCTCCCCCGTCCTTCGATAAGCAGTTTCTGAGAGATTACCTGGAGACGCTTTCATGGGATAAGACACCTCCCGCCCCCGTACTTCCTGACGAAATTGTCGCGCGAACTCAGGAAAAATATTTTGAGGCATACCGCCTGCTGACCGGATCGGAACCACGATGGTAAACGCTCTTATGTCTCTTTTTCGGATAAAGGGTGTTTATTAAGCAAGCCTCATTCAGAATCCGATGCTCACCCCGACAGGGACTATCTTCGCTTTACCTTTTCAATTCCGGCCGGCGCTATGAGAGTGCTCGTAGACCGATTTCTAGATTTCGTGATGCTGGAGAAGGGACTCAGCGAAAACACACGTGAGGCCTATCGGTCAGATCTGGTTCGGTTTACGGATTTCCTGATGCAGAATGGAACCCGGTCGCTGAACCTGGTGAAACGCGATGATGTCGTCTCCTATCTCATGTCCGAGAAGGATCGGGGTCTTGGCTCGCGTTCCCTGGCCAGACACCTCGTCTCTATCAAGATCTTTTTCCGATATCTCGAACAGGAGGGGCTCTTACAGGGTAATGTTACAGACGTAATGGATTCGCCCCGACTCTGGAAAGTGCTGCCCGATACGCTGACACCCATGGAGGTGGACCGACTTCTCGCCTCACCGGACCCGGAATCTGCGCTGGGCAGGCGGGACCTTGCGATCCTGGAGACGTTTTATGCCGCGGGCCTGCGAGTTTCAGAGCTGTGCTCCCTGGAACTCGACGATCTGCACATCGACATGGGGTACCTGCGGTGCACCGGAAAGGGAAAGAAAGAGCGAATTGTCCCGATCGGCAGGCAGGCTATTTGCGCAATCACGGACTACGCCAACGAAGTTCGCCCTACCCTCGCCCGCGACGGAACCGACCGGACGCTCTTTCTCACCCGTCGAGGCACCGCATTTTCGCGGAAAGGCATGTGGAAACTGATCAAGCAACACTCACGGTCGGCCGCCATTACGAAAAACGTTACTCCGCACACCCTGAGGCACTCCTTCGCCAGCCACTTGTTGGCACACGGGGCGCCACTTCGGGTAATTCAGGAAATGCTAGGCCATGCCGACATTGCAACAACCCAGCAGTATACCCACGTGGACTCCAACAGACTGAAAGAAGTTCACGGAAAATTCCATCCCCGTGCATGAAAAATCCGTACAAAAAACTCGAAAAAAAACTAGGATACAGCTTCCGCAAGAAGAGTCGCCTCCGAAAAGCGCTCACTCACCGCTCCTACCGCTTCGAGCGCCAGTCCGAGGATTCGGACAATCAGCGGCTCGAGTACCTGGGCGATGCGGCCATCGGCTTCGTTACCGCCGCCTATTTATTCAAGAAATATCCGACGCTACGTGAAGGGGATCTCACCAAGCTGAGAAGCCGGATCACCAGCGGCAAACCGCTCGCCGACATTGCGCAGCGCTGCGATCTCGGGGAATACCTCCTGTTGGGTCGCGGCGAAGCCCAATCCGGCGGCCATGCCAGGCCCTCCAATCTCACCGATGCGATGGAAGCGATCATCGGAGCGGCCTACGAAGATGGCAGCACCAAGGCGGTGGAGAAAATCTTTCGGAAACTCATGGTGCCCTACATGGAAGAAGTCCAATTGGTTGAAGATGCCGACAATCCGAAAGGACAACTCCAGGAACTTGCCCAGGGGCGATGGAAAACGACACCCCGGTACCGCATGATTTCCGAGGAAGGACCATCCCATAGAAGGGAGTACACCGTTGATGTCCGGCTCCAGGATCACATCGTCGGAACCGGGTCCGGGCCGAACAAACGAGAAGCCCAAATGGCAGCCGCCAAGGCAGCATTGGAGATCGTGGATTCTCTAAAGGAATTGCCGGAGGAGTGCGAGTAGCGGGCGGGACGGAGTTTTTGGTGTTTAGTTTTTAGTAAGTAGTGTTCAGGTTTCAGGATCAGAGTATGCCGGCTGGCAGCAAAAAACCCTGACACCTGACACCCATCTTGTCTCTCATCGTTCAAAAAACCCGCCCCACTAAAAACGGTCGAGTCCTGATTTGAAGTTGTCACATTGTTGGGTTATGTGATTGTTGTTTCAATGGTGCTTTCCCCGAACTTGGGAATTCGACATTGCGTATTCGACATTGGACATTTCCCAGGTTCTGCCTCCTTGAGGAGCCTGCACGGCGTCGGAAATGTCGCCTATCGAATGCTCAATATCGAATGTCGAAGGAGGTGGTCCCCCTACTTCCCCCTACTCTTCCGATCCAGCAAATCTCGTTCGGCCTGGCTTAGGCTTTTCATTCCGCCCTTGTCTATCTTCTCGAGAATTCGATCGATTTCTACAGTCTCCTTATCGGTGCTCTTTCGAAGGGAAAATGCCCGGCCTCGATCCCGGGTCGCGGCTTCGCGATGTTTGCCTACCGCCGCCGGGTTCATTCGGAGCATCCAGAACACGTACACGTACCCCGCTACCCCACCGCCCAGATGCGCCGCGTTCGCTACTCCCCCGCCGAAGGGCTGAAAGACCAGGAACAGGATCTCCAACCCGCCCAGGAAAAGCGCAAGGGTCCGGGCTTTCATTGGCACCTGGTAGACAAAGAGCAGCAACACCGTGATTTCCCGGCGCGGGTACAAGGCGGCGAAAGCTCCAATGATCCCAAAAATTGCACCCGAGGCACCAACGCAGAAGGCCTCGGAATCACCCGCGCTAATCATCAGCCAACCGACCCCGGCCAGAACACCGCTTAGGATATACATGAAGGAAAACTGGCGCCACCCCATTCCCCGTTCCGTCTCCGGTCCCATCATGAAAAGAACGAACATATTGAGAACGAGATGAAGCAGACCGCCGTGCAAAAACATGTAGGTGAAAAATTGCCAGACCTCTCCGCTCCGTATGCCGTCCGGACTGAGCGCAAATGTACCGGCCTGGGAGGCATTAACCTCTTGCAGGAAATACTCCGGGTAGACGAATATACCCACGTTTGTGAGGATCAGCAGGAGAACCACAGGCGCAATCCTCGCCACCGGGGCTGCACAATCTCCAGGCTTGATGTCGTCCGTCATGGATGCACGGTTCAATTAGATTCCCCTGCGGCATGATTTTGAATTGCGAGCCCGCATTGTTCACACTTTCTCGTCACGAGGGGATGGAGGTCACACCAAATCAAAGAGTTATCCCGACGCGGCGGGCAATGGCAGGTAGGCACACGTAGAGGCCGCCGCGTCGGGATAACTCTTTGATTTGGTGTGACCTCCATTCGCCTAGTAGAAAAAGTGTGAACAATGCGGGCTAGTTCTGAGCGGACAGGTTTCGAAGTGTAAGCAAGGTCAATTCCGCCGGGCAAAACGCACGCCAGGGTACAGCCCCCTCTCCCAACCCGCGGGACACGTAAAGATAGCGGCCGCGCGTCAACTCGAACAACCCGGACGCATACCGCGTTCCAATATGGGTGCGGGTAAATATCGCGCCGTTGCCGGGGAAGCAGATCTGTCCTCCGTGTGTATGACCAGAGAGCATAAGATCGAATCGCGTCTCATCAATGTGAAGGATCGTGTCGGGATTGTGGGAAAGCGCAAGAGTGAAATCAGCTTTTCCGCCTGCAAAGGCACTGTCGGGATCGAACGCACCCAGGTGAATGTCGTCCAGTCCGGCAATACAAAGAGAAACATCTTCACGCTTCAGGATTGCCGACTCGTTTCGAAGAGGAATCAGTCCCGCATTTCGAATCTGCTCCTCGAACAGCGCCCCGGATCCCCCCTTCGCATAATCCCAATTTCCCGGCACGGCATACCGGGGCACGTCCGTAGGTAAGGCGGAGAGCCACTTCACTGCAATCGGCCAACTCCCAGGGCAGGTCACCGTGTCTCCGGTGCAGACAATCAGGTCGGGGGCCGACTCTTTGATCAACTGAACGGCCGTTCTTATTTTGCGCCGAAACCAAAAACCGGCATGGACATCGGAAATCAACAGGATCTTGAGACCGAGGATGGGCTCAGGAAGGGCCTGAAAGGGAACATCAACTTCTTCAAGTATGATTCGAGCCATCTTTTTCGATCTGATGCCTCACCGTACGGCATCCGGGGCGTCACCGCCATAAATTCTAACCACAAAATACTCCCCTGACCCGCGAGAAGCGGGGAAACCTCCGCTCTGCAACCGACCGAATTTAACCAGGGAGCGCACGGAGGGGATTGGGGGTCACTCCCTGGGCTGCGTGACTACGACGCAAAAGAATTATTGGGCGATGGCTCGCTGCGAACTGAATGATGTCCGCATCTCCTGAACGCGGAATGAATTCCGCGCTACCGGCGACCAGTACGAGCCGCGGCAGGAAGTCAACACTACGTAGTATACTATATAGCGTTTTCACCGAGGAGTTTTTTCGGTGTCATTCTGGATGCCCCTGATTGCAGGATCAGAGCGGATTCAGATCCGGCGCGCTCGGCGAATCGCACAGATCCCTCCCGCTACGACGAATAGCGCTACTGGCGACGGTTCGGGCATATGGAAATAGTTCATTTCTTGTGAGGGACCACCGGTCACATTGATCTGCACAATTGAGGCAGGATTGATGGGAGGATTTGAAAGGTCAACATCGTCCAGCATGCTCAAGTGCATCGCTGGGGATTGGTACCACTCTTCAAATCCCCGGCAGTCTGAATTCCCCTTGCCAAGAGTTCCGTACTGATCGTATGTTGGGGCAGTGGATAGAGATCTGTATTGTAAGCAGCACCGCGGGAATTCCGGGGGTGCTGCGAGCGGGCTTCAATTTCCAAGGGCGAGCCGGTAGCTCAGCTGGTAGAGCAACGGACTTTTAATCCGTAGGTCGAGGGTTCGAGCCCCTCCCGGCTCACCATTCCTGACCCACGGCGTGACCGTGATTCCTCTCCGTGGACTTCGTGCGCTCCGTGGTTAATATCGTTTGGTTTCGGAACCGCAGTTTCCCCGCTTTTCGCAGGGCAGGCGTGTATTTCGGGGTTTGGGTTCCTGATTGGCGCGTACCCGCTCCGGGGCTGTTTCGTGGCTCTGTCAGGCTGGTGTGTCGCTAATCGGATGTCTTGGCGACTTCCGCTACATGGGAATCCGTTCAATTTGAAATCAAAAATCCTCCTTATTCCATGCGCCATTTGAGACTCTTTACGGCGAGTTCGGACTTGTGCGTCGCCGATCGGAAGTCTTGGCGACTTCCCGCTACACGGGATTCCGTGCAAATCGAAAATCAAAATTTAAAATCAAAAATTTGTTGCCGCTTTGCCGCCATATGTATTTCGTGGTTAACTCATGTGTTCGCTCAAGAAACTGCGCTGGAAAATTGAGGTCCTGCTGACCCGACTATGCCTGTTGGTGGTTCCTCGCGTTCCGCGCGGGGGAATCGTTTGGTTCGCCGGTTGCCTGGGCCGGGTCGCCTATCACCTATTGGGAACCCATCGCCATATCGGCGAAGCGAACCTGGACCTCGCCTTCGGGTCTACAAAAACAGCGGAAGAGAAGCGGCTGATTCTGCGGCAATCTTTCGCTTCGTTCGCGACCGTCGTGCTCGATGTATTCTGGTTCACCCGCAATCCCAGGGAGCGGCTGAGCACCCATGTACGGTTTCCGGAGGGGGCGCTCGACACGGTGGGGCACGGCTCCGAAATTTTTATTACCGCGCACCTCGGGAACTGGGAAGTGCTGGGGCAGGCGGTTGCCAACGCCGGTCTGCCCCTCCATAGCGTCGCCGCGCCGATGTCAAACCCGTGGCTGGACTCCCTCTTCATCCCCAGCCGCGAACTGACCGGGCAGCGAATTATCTCGAGCGAAGGCGCGTTGAAATCCCTGATTCGCGTCCTGCGCAACGGACAGTGCTTCGCCATCCTTCTGGATCAGAATACGAAACCATCTGAAGGCGGCGTCTTCGTGCCGATTTTTGGCGTTCCCGCCCCGGTGTCCATGAGCGCGGCCATCTTGGCGCTTCGGACCGATAGTGAGATTGTGTTCGGATTCGCGCTGCTCGAGAGTGACGGGTCATACCAGGTCGTATCGCCGCGGCGAATTCGACGCGAAGAAATTGAACGAATCAAGACCGAGGCCGGCGCACACGCAGCGGACCAACTAACCCTGTTGATCACACAGATCCTGGAAGATGCAGTGCGAACACATCCAGGCTCTTGGCTCTGGACCTATAAGCGCTGGAAGCACATCGCACCAGGTCACGATCGGAACGCTTATCCACACTATGCAAAGCGGATGCAGGGGGATGAATTGGCGAAGGCGCGAGTTGTTGGGGAGTAGGAAGTGTTTAGTTTTTGGGATTGGCGATTGGGGATTGGGGAAATTTCGAATATCGAATGCTCAATTTTGAATGTCCAAGTGAAGACAGGCCCAAACTTCGAAATTGGACATTGAGCATTCGATATTCGACATTCCCCCAATCCCCAATACCAATACCGAAAACCGCTCTCCCCCCCTAAATCCGTGTCCCCGCGGGCACGATGCTGCCCTTGGGAACGACGACGATCCCGTCTCGCATGGTGCAGAAATCGTTGGTGGTGTCGTCTTCCTTGTCGTCCGGAGTAATGATGCACCGGTCGCCGATTCGGACGTTCTTGTCAATAATCGCATTCTGAATAATACAATCCCGGCCGATTCCCATTTTCGGCGATTCAGACTTCGCTGGATTCGTGTCGTAGTAATCCGCCCCCATAATCACACTGTTTTCAATAGTGGTGCCTTCCCCGATGATCGAACGGATTCCGATGACGGCAGACGAAATCCGCTCCGCGGACACAACAGAGCCTTCTGAGAGCAGGCACCGCTCGGTCTGGCAACGGTTGATCTTTGACGGGGGCAGAAAGCGCATGTGCGTGTAAATCGGCGAGGTCGCCTCGTAAAAGCTGAATTCCGGGACCGGTTCCGCAAGACTGAGGTTTGCTTCCCAGAAAGACCGGATCGTCCCGATGTCACGCCAATAGCCTTCGAAAACGTGACTGTACACCCGGAAATCGTTAATGGCGGAGGGAATAATGTCTCTGCCAAAATCGCTGGACTCGCTCTCCAGAAGTCGGCGAAGCACCGGTGTGTTGAATACGTAGATGCCCATACTGGCGAGGAACTGCTCATCCCCCTGGTGCGACGGAGAACTCAATGGATCGAGGGCCTCCCCGCAACCGGGCTTTTCCACGAAATTCACGATCTGCATGCCCTGAGTTACCTGCATGATACCAAGATCGCCTGCCTCCTCTCTCGACACCGGCTTGGTGCAGATCGTTACATCGGCATTCGTTTCCAAATGCTGTTGAACCACTTTTCGGTAATCCATGCGGTAGAGCTGGTCTCCGGACAGAACGACGATCAATTCCGGATGGAAATCCATAAAATTGTTGAATGTCTTCCGGACCGCATCCGCCGTTCCAAGGTACCAGGCATCTGATTCCTGCGTCTGCTGTGCGGCGAGAATTCGGACGAAACCCCGGTGAAACTGGTCGAATTTGTAGGTATCCTGGACGTGCTCGTGGAGGGAGACGCTGTTAAACTGGGTGAGGAGATAAATATCCCTGAGGTTACTCCGGATACAATTGCTGATGGGAATGTCCACCAGTCGGTATTTTCCTGCTATGGGTACCGCCGGTTTGGCTCGCTCCCGCGTCAACGGCCACAGCCGCTCTCCCTGGCCTCCACCAAGAATCACACAGGCAATATTCATTTCTCCGTTTCCCCTCACAGCCGCATACTCCTTTAAGCACCATACTAGTGCTTTTATTTCAATCACATTCTATTAGGATTCGGGCTGGAGCATGTGTGGCGGACCGGACCGGAGATTGAGATGAAACTTGGAATCATAGGTGGAAGCGGACTCTACGATATTGCAGATCTTCAAAACACATCGGAAGTAGTCCTTGAAACTCCTTTCGGCTCGCCCTCTGACGCATATCTCAGCGGTACCCTCATGGGCACTCAAATTGTGTTTCTTCCCCGGCACGGTCGAGGACACCGGTATCTCCCTTCGGAGATTAATTATCGGGCAAATATCTTCGGATTCAAGCGGCTGGGGGTGGACGCGATCCTCTCCTTCTCCGCGG
>CAUZEO010000167.1:0-11050 GCA_963578625.1 Kiritimatiellia bacterium
CTCGTTGGATCGACCGCCGACGGGTGGGAGAAAAGAAGGCTCTCTTCGCAGCGAATCAATCCGCAGTGCTTCTTCTGGTCGGCCAGATCGTCGTGTTCACCGAATTCGCAAATGCTCTCGCCGCCGTCGTCGCTGACACACCGCGATGGCCGTCCCCTGTTCCGTGACGATCAGTCCGGGCAGGTGAATACCGAAACCGTCGAAGTCATGAAAATCCATGCAGGAACGGTCGATCATAACGTTCATCTTCGGCAACGCTCGTCGCTGCTCCCGGCTCAATCCCGCCAGAGGTTCACCAGCATCGTGTTGGGATCCCGTGTGCTGCGGTAGATGCGCCCTACGACCTCAACTGTCCGCTCCCAGTGATACGCCGGAGTCTGGGTCAGGGTCTCGCCCTGGCCCGGCAGGAAAACGTCAACCTTTTCAAGAAACGGTCGGCCCTCATTCATGTTCGGATCTCCGATGAGGATGCATTTCAAGTCGGAAACAGCCCGATTCGCCCGCATTCTATTCAGCAGAAGCATGTTACATAGAAATAGAGCTCAAACGTTGGGGCAGTAGTTATGCGCCATGTTGCCGTATCTCGCAAGAACTCGAAGTTTGCGTATACTGGACTGGAAGCCCAAGGTAGTTTGGGCAGATGATGAAGCCATTTTTGAAGTCCAATGCAATCTTGAATGACGCGGCGAAGCTGAGGCGACGCGCCGAGCGTGACGGCCATCTCTTCTTCCGCGGCCTGCTGTCGGAGAAAGCCGTACTTCGAGTCAGGCGCGATTTCGCGAGGATTCTTCAAAGGCACGGCTGGTTGGACGACGGAACTCCCGCAGTTGACGTGGTGTCCTCGAGCGAGGGATTCATCGAGGGCTCCAAAGAGTCCCTGCCCGTGTTCTGCGAATTCCAGCGGCTCGAGTCGTTCCACTCTCTTGCCCATTCGGCCGCAATCATCGGTGTGCTGGACAAACTATTCGGTGAGCAGACGTTTGTACATCCACAGAAGATCGGGCGGATCAGCTTCCCGGCAAAATCAAACTTCACAACACCACCCCACCAGGACTTCGTCCACATCCAGGGCACGAAAGACTGCTGGACGGCGTGGATTCCGCTGGGAGATTGCCCACGAAAGCTGGGGGGTCTTGCCGTCTTTCCAGGGTCTCAGGAATTGGGGCTGCTCAACTTGCGGCGAGCACTTGGGCCGGGATCGAGCGGGGTCGATGTGAGCAACCTGGATGGGGAGTGGCGAAGCAGCAACTTTCGCGCAGGTGATGTGCTTTTCTTCAACAGCCTCACGATTCACAAGGCCTTGCCGAATACGACAAAGAATCGGGTTCGTCTTTCCGTGGACTACCGTTACCAGGGGGTTTCACAACCCTTGACGAAAATACAGCTTTCCCCGCATTTCGACCGATTTCCCTGGAGCGTCGTATACGAAGGATGGAAGTCGCGAAAGTACCAATATTACTGGAAAAATCTGCCTCTCACCATCGCTCCGTTTAATTTGAGCCTTTACCGGTTCGACGACGGCATTGCCGAGAAAGGGAAAAAGGTCGAACGAAGCTTTCACCTGCCGGCGGATCTAAGCAAGAAACTGACGAGACACTGCAAGGAAAGAAACCAGCTCCCATCCAGGCTGGTAAGGGATCTCCTCAGCGACTATCTTGAGAAAAACAAGGGTTGAGAAAGGCGGCAGCCCCAATCTGATCCTGATCCCAACCCTGATCCCAATCCTAATCGACGATCAGGATTGGGAAAACGACATACGAAGATTTAAGGATGGATCAATGACGACCGAAGGAAATCTGCACCCGGACCGATGGCACGCCCAGTGGATCTGGGGCAGCGGAGACCCGGCGCCGGAAAATACCTATCTCTATTTCCGCAAGACCTTTCAACGGGAGATGGTTCCGGAGAAAGCGGTCTGCCACGTCAGCGGGGACACGAACTACCTCCTCTTCATCAACAACCAACGCGTGGGCCGTGGACCGGCGCACTGCGACCCGCGCTGGCAATCCTACGATACGTACGACGTGGTCAATCAGATTCGTGCCGGCGAGAACGTGATCGCCCTGATCGGCTACCACTACGGAAGCCGGGAGAAAACGGGCCACATGGCTGCGCATCCAAGCCAGGGAGGCGTGTTCCTTCAATTGGAACTGGATTCCGACCTTGTAGTGACCGACGGATCCTGGGCAACGCAAACTACCGGGACATGGAATCCCTCTCCGAAATTCGACGATCTGACTTTCGCCGAGTTTTACGACGGGCGCCGGGAACCGGAGGGCTGGCTCGAGAGCGGATTCGACGATACGAACTGGGGGCGGTCGAACCCGCTGGTGGGAATCAAGGGATCCGTGTCGACGCGGGGCATGATGTTCCCATGGATTCAAATGGAGCCGCGGGATATCCCATTCCTGCAGGAAACCACGATCCGCGCCGAATCGATCGTGGAGGTTGGGGAAGTTCTGGAGTTGGTCGGGGCGGGCCCCTCGATGGTTGCTGCGCGAATGGACAAAGAAGTGATTGAGCGCCCCTCGGAAACAAAGGTGGGGGACGCCGAAAATCTGCTCGTGCAAGGCGGGATCACCGAGATTCAGCCTTTTGACTACGGAAAGAGCTACGACGACTTCAACGGAGTCTACGATGCGGTGGTGGTCCTGGGCGTGGGCGAAATCGTGAACGCCCATGTAGAGATTGAAGTCGAGGGAGACGCAGGAGCGGTCATCGACATCGGTTATGCGGATCGCCTGAATGGTGGCAACGTGTCGCCCTTTCATCCTTCCCGCGCCCGGCAACACGAGCAGGCGGACCAGTACATCCTGAGGGACGGAAGACAGACGTGGCGCACATTCGACTGGCGGCATTTTCAATTCGTGCAGCTGACATGCCGGAACGTGAAGACGCCCTTGAAGATTCACGATGTGCGATTCATACGGATCGAATATCCGACGGGAGACGCGGGGTCGTTTTCCTGCAGCGACCCGCTATTGAATTGGGCATGGGAAGCGGGGAAGAAAACCTCGAAGCTATGCATGACGGACCGGATCATGGACGCGCCGAACCGGGAACGTCGTCAACACATCACGGATGTGACCACCGTACTGCCCGTCAACTTTGCCGCATTCGGGGATCTGGAGATCCACCACCGCTACCTGCGGGTAGTGTCCCAGGGTCAGAGCGAATACGGGCTCATTCACAATGCCAACCCGGGCCAGGGCCCGGAGGCCACGCCAATGCTGGATGGGGCGTTTCCATTTTTCGAAAGGATCTGGCAGCACTACCTCTGCTTCGGAGATAAAAAGCTCCTCCATGAGCTGTTTCCGAGGCTGCACGGACACATGGAGTGGCTACGCCGATATACTCACGAGGATGGTCTCCTTGGTGAACCTCCGACGTACGTATTCTTCGACCAGGCCGACATTGACCGGCGAGGGAAAAACCTCTGTTTGAATGCCTTCTATGCACGGGCATTGGATCGGGTGGGCAGAGTGGCGGAAGTGGTTGGCCGCGAAGATGTGGCTCAAATCTATCGTGAGGACCTCGAAGCAATCAGGCCGACGCTCAAATCCGTCTTCTGGGATGATCATCGGGGCGTATTTGTGGACACCATCCTGGATGGCCAACAGTCAATGCACGTCAGTGAGCATGCAAATATGCTGATGATTGGCTTCGGATACGCGGACTCGGAGCAGGTGGCCAGGGCGCTCCATTATCTCGAGGAACGCGAATCCACGCTGGAAGTCGGGCAGATCGAGGCGCTGTTTTTCATATGGGCCGGAGAGGCCCTCTTCGGCATCGGCCGGTCCCGGCGGGCACTGGACATGATGAGGACCCGCTACGGCCGCATGCATCGCGCCGGGCTGCAGACCACCGGAGAGATGTGGAGCCTGCACGGAAGCCGGGATACCGGGGAATGGCGAAGCAGATCCCGGCGATGCGCGGCCCACTCCGGCGCGACAAGTCCCACCTACCTGCTGAGTCGATTCGTCCTGGGGGTGAGCCCGCTCACACCCGGGTTCGGAAAGGCGGAAATTGCGCCGCAAGTTGGAGATCTCGACTGGGCGAAGGGGTGCTGGCCTGCGCCGCAGGGCGACATTCTCGTGGACTGGAGGTTTGAGGATGGAACATTCGTCCTGGAGTGCGTATTACCTTCAGGTGTGGAAGGAGAAGTGGTCATGCCTCCCGAATCGACGGATTTCGGTGAATCGGTAGACGTGATCCGGGAAGGCAAAGCGTATGAGGCTCGGATCGGGGAGAGGATTCCGGTCCAGGGCTCATCCAGGTTGAAGGTGAAACGGAGAGAGTCATGAAAGTTTACACGGATAAAGATGCGGATCTTTCCCCCTTGAAAGGCAAACAGATTGCGGTTTTAGGCTATGGTAACCAGGGTCGGGCTCAGGCCCTCAATCTGCGGGACAGCGGGCAGAACGTCATTGTCGGCAATCGCGACGACGACTATCTCAAGCAGGCCGAAAAGGATCGATTCGAGGTGTTTTCGATTACCGAGGCGGCGAAAGCAGGCGACATCCTGTTGATTCTCACCACGGACGAATCACAACCGAGCGTGTGGGAAGAGGAAATTGCTCCGGGCGTTGCCGCAGGCAACGTCCTGGTATGGTCCAGTGGGTACAACGTTTCGTACGATTTAATCGCCCCTCCCCCCGATGTCGACGTGGTCATGGTTGCGCCCCGCATGACGGGGACCATGGTTCGTGAACTCTTTGAACACGGCAAGGGCGCGATGGCGCAGATTGCGATTCACCAGGATGCGTCGGGCAAAGCACGGGAAATCATGATGGCCCTCGCAAAGGGAATTGGATGCACTCGGGGCGGCGCCATTGAATCCTCTTTCCGCGAAGAAGCGGAACTGGATCTTTTCGCCGAACAGGTGGTCTGGTCCGGGTTCGTTGCCTGGATCGAAGAATGCTTTGCCGTGGGCGTGGAACAGGGGTTCTCCCCGGAATTGATGGTCCTGGAACTCTATGCATCCGGCGAAGCATCGGAGATCATGGGCATGATGGGCCGCCGTGGTTTCTACAAACAGATGGCCCACCATTCCACGACGAGCCAGTACGGCACGTTGACTCGGGCGCAAGGCCTCTTGAATGATGAAATTCGCCAAAAGATGCGCGAGTTGCTCAAGCGCGACATCAAAGAGGGCGCGTTTGCAAAGGAGTGGTCAAGTGAACAGGCCGATGGCTCCAAGGTGCTGGCGGAGCTGAAGGAAAAGGCAATGAACGGCCCGATGGGCCAGGCGGAAAACCGTATCATTCCACTGGTGCAGAAGGCTCATTCGCTAGACTGAGTTCCATGAGACCCAAACTCGCCGGCGCCGACTTCACCTTTCCGCTCCTGACTCACGAGCACAGCTTGGATCTGATCGCGATGATCGGATTCAAAGCGGTGGACATCGGACTGTTCGAAGGCCGGTCTCATCTGCAGCCGTCGAAGATGTTCAAGAATACAGCGGAAAACGCGCGCCGGCTGAAACAAAAGCTGGATGACCGAAACCTGAAACCGGCCGATATATTTCTGCAGTGCTCGCCGGAAGTCCACCCCTACGCCGCCAACCATCCAGATCCCGGCCAGCGGCACAGAGCCCGCAAGGATTTTCTGCATACGCTGGAATTCGCCGCCGAATGCGGGAGCCAACACGTCACGGGGCTGCCCGGAGCCGCATTTGAGAACGAATCCCGTGCGGATAGCTTCGCCCGCTGTTGCACCGAAATGAACTGGCGGAAGGAAAAGTCGGAGGAATTTGGACTGATCTTTTCGCCCGAGCTTCACGTGGGATCTATTGCCCCTACACCACATGCCGCGCTGCGACTCGTGAATAAAGTGCCCGGACTGACGCTGACGCTCGATTACACGCACTATGCCCGCAAAGGCATCCCCGACTCCAAGGTCGAGCCCATGATTCAATATGCCAGCCACTTCCACGCGCGAGGTGCGCGCCGCAATCGATTACAGACGACGATCGCAGACAACGTCATCGACTACGGCCGGATCGTGAAAGTCATGCTGCAAACCGGGTACAACGGGTACATCGGGATCGAATACGTCTGGACCGAATGGGAACGATGCAACGAAGTGGACAACCTCTCGGAAACGATCCAAATGCGGGATCATATACAGGCGATGTTCGACAGATCATGAGACGCTTAGAAGGTCAAGTAGCCTGGATCAGTGGCGCCGGGCGAGGCATCGGGGCCGGGGCGGCAAAGCTCCTTTCCGAAGAAGGCGCCGCCGTTGTCGTTGCCGATATTGATCCATCCTCCGGCAGGGATACGGTAGAACAGATTACCGCGAACGGCCACCAAGCGATTTTCGTTCAATGTGACGTTACCCGATCCAATGATGTTCAAGAGTCCGTTCAAGCCGCGGTACGAGAATTCGGCGGTCTGCACATACTGGTGAACAACGCCGGCATCGTAGACGTTGGAATGCTGCACCAGGTGGAGGAAAAACAGTGGGCGCTTGTAATGGATACCAACGTCAAGTCCGTCTATCTCTCGCTGAAGCATGCGTTCCCCCATCTCGAAAGAAATGAGCGAAGCTATATCGTCAACGTCGGATCCATCAGCAGCTTCGTCGCCCAGGACCGTACGCCCATCTACACCACGACCAAGGGAGCGATTCTGCAGTTAACCCGGTCGATCGCCGTGGACTACGCACGCTACGGCATTCGCTGCAACTGTATTTGCCCGGGGATCACCGACACGCCTCTCCTCCGGCACCACATTGAAAGTCTGCATGATCCCGAAAAGCACCTGGCCCGGCGGTTGCTCCGGGTTCCCTTGAACAAGATCCTCACTCCAGGAGATATCGCGAAATCCATTCTCTATTTCTCCTGCGAGGACTCCGCGGGAATAACCGGAACTTCCCTGACCATCGACGGCGGCTACCTCGCCGCGGCAGAATGGGATGCATCAAACCACTCCACCAGCCCCCGGAACCCGGAAAAATGATTCTGCCTCCACGGCCGGAACCCAAGCACCACTGATGCCTTCTTTCGGGAACGAAATTTTCTCCGCCATCGTCGGGCCCTGGACGCCTGCGCACCCGCGGAATGATCACCAGTTGGTATTTCCGCTATCGGAAGACCGCTTGATGTTCGCCTGGTGCGAGTACTACCTGGACCGCCCTTCGCGAACGTTCGATACCCCGTACACGGCTCTCGGCGAGGCCGATGATGCGCCGTGTAAAATTTCCGCGCGAATCTCCAGGGACGGAGGCCGCACCTGGGGCGCCAAATGTACGCTCCAGGAAAACGTGGGCGCTTCGAATGTAAAACATCCGAACCTGGTTCGCTTGAATTCCGGTGATATCCTTTTCTCCTACACCCGCCGGAACAGGGAGAATCAGGATCTGCGAATCTTCGTAAAGCGTTCGGTGGATGAGTGCGAAACCTGGAGTGAATCACGTCAAATATCACCGCCCGCCGGCGTCCACTACACCAACGCGGACCACATCCTTCTTCATAGCTCGGGCAGAATTATTCTTCCCTCTCATTCGGTTACCTTTCCCAACCGCAAGCTGCACTGCGTGGCCCACTGCTTTTACAGTGACGACCACGGCGAAAACTGGCGTCAAAGCGGCAACCAAATCGACCTCCCGGAAGCGGGCGCAGAAGAGCCGGCGGTGATCGAACGAAAGAACGGTTCACTCCTCGCGATACTGCGCACATCCCTGGGCAAACTCTACAAGGCAACCTCCGAAGATTGTGGCGAAACCTGGTCCGATGCGGTTTCCACCGGCCTGGATTCACCCAACACCGCCACCTGCATGAAGCGAATCCCTTCCACCGGAGATCTGCTGCTGATTTGGAACAACACGTTGCCGTACGCAATGACTCTCGACGAGTCGCAACTTTCCGGCTTCCCCCGCAACCCGCTCACGCGGCCGCGCAACCCGCTCTCCTGCGCGATCTCAAGGGACGAGGGGGAAACGTGGGAGAACATCCGCAACATCGAGAACCGGCAGGACTACGACAACGCCTATCCCTCCGTAACCTTCACGAAAAACGATGCCCTGATCGGATATTACGCCAACGTCCGGGCCGGAACCGTGGGCATCGTGAGCGAAGTGAGATTGAAGATCTTTCCAGTAGAGTGGTTTTATAAATGAGCGGGATTCGGCGAAAATCAGGCCGCAAATGAGTAGCTTGGGCTTCCAGGCCGAGCAGGGTAAGGATCGCGGCGAATGAGCAAAGCGTACGCTACCATTCGCCACTCATGGTCTTCTCTTGCTCCGGGTCGGCCTGGAAGGCCAACCGACCATGAGCTCCGGCCCCCTTCCGGGGGGAAACCAAAATCGAAGATCCCGGGCCACGTGCCGGGGTGCCGTCGGGCTCCGCTCTGCCGATGCACTTCAAATTCTCGAACAACGCCTCGCGAATCGTTGCCAACTGTGCAAGATTACCAATTACCAATTACCAGTTACCAGTTACCAAAACCCTAATCCCTAGTACCTGATACAATGAGAGACCTCCGCACCGACAGCGTCAACCTCCTGCTCAAGAACAACGTCCAGACTTTCGTCGACAATGTCGTCATCGAGTCGACTCAGGACGTGACCCGGCGGTGGCATACGCCGGAAAGAAAACTGGACCATCCGCTCATCGCCGCGGACAAGCCCTGGGAGCAGGCACTATGGTTCGCCCTCTTTCGATCGGCCACCATCCTTCGTGATCCCGAAGACGGACTCTTCAAGTGCTGGTATCAGAATCAGAACGGAGTGCCGAGCAAAGGAAAGTCACCCGGCCGGAACGATTCCAATTTCAATCTGCGCTCGCAGCACCTGTTTGCGAAGAGCCGGGACGGCATCCACTGGGAAAAGCCGGCATTGGATATCCTCGAAGTGGACGGGCGGAAGACGAACATCGTGCTAGGCGGGGGAGATTTCGGCGACGTTCACTTCATGACGGTGGCCCTGGACTTGCATCCCCCGACCCCAGAGGAACGTTTCCGCGCGTTGTTCGTGCACCTGTGGCCGGACAAGACAGGATTCGAGGTGGGAAACAGCAGACTCGAGTGCGCTCACTCCGCTGACGGGATTCATTGGAAGGTTTACCCGGAGCTCCCTTCTGGCATATCTCTTCCCTGCCTGTCCTACGACGAGTCGGCGCGCCAGTTTGTAGCCAACGGGCGACATCAGACCATGGCCGCGGCGGCGGCAACCAATCCCCGCACGCCCCTTTCCTGTTCGTTCCTGAAGCCCCACGAACCGCATGACAGCCTGGCCGACAAGACCCGGCGCATCTGGCAATCCCGCAGCAGCGACTGCATTCACTGGGGCGACCCGATCCTGGTGGCAGCGGTTGACGATGAAGAGGACAATCTCGACGACGAGTTTTACGGTTTGGCCCAATTCAAGCTGGGGAACCAGCACCTGGCCACGATCAGCGTGCTGCACGGTGTGTCGGACGAAAAAGATGTTCAATTGCTGGCAAGCCGCGACGGCATTCGCTGGAGCCGATGCAACAAGCGCCAGCCGTTCCTTTCCCCTCGCGGCGACGGCCATTGGGACGCGCACGTGGTCACCATCCCCTGCCCCCCGATCGATGTCGGCGATGAGCACTGGTTTTTCTACGGGGGACAGAACTACCGCCACGACTGGTGGCTCTGCGGCCTCAACGAAGGGCTCGATCACCAGGAAGCGAAAAATCCCGGAGGATTTGCCGCGGGACTTGGCCTGGCGACGCTTCGGAAGGAAGGATTTGCCGGCCTGTATGCGGGCCCGGTGAGGGAAGGCATCATCGTAACAAAACCTCTGCGGGGAAGAGGTGAATCCCTCACCATCAACGCGAAAACCGGCGCCCACGGCTCGATCCGGGTCGAAATTGTGGATCGGTTTGATGAAGTGATTGACGGTTGTTCGAAGGAAAACTGCGAGCCGTTCGAAGGCAATGAAGTCAGGCACATCGTGAAGTGGGGCGGCAAGGAAACCATTGAGGGAGAGGACCGGAAAGTCAGGTTCTACCTTCGCGATGCGGAATTGTTCTCGTTTCAATTCACGGGCGCCGGCGGGGAGAAGAGTGAAACTCTCTGGTAACGCGCCGCAGGCAAAGCATCGTAATTGACTGCCCTGAATCATCTCTACTCCTGTGCCCCCGGATTCCTGTTCCCGAACCTGGAATTCCAGGATCGGCTTGACGCCGTTGCGGCGACGGGAATCCAACGGGTTGAATTGTGGGCCCGGACAGATCGCTATGCCGATCTCCATCCTGAATGCGACCACCCTGAGAAAATTCGCGCCGCCCTGTCCCAGCGAGGACTCTCCGTATCATCGCTCGGCGCCCATACGTCGCGTGGCCGGGCCGAAGTGGAAAAGGCGCTACTCCTCGCCGCGAAAATCGGCGCCGAGATCGTGGTGATCGGCAGCAAGGTTGATAGTCTGCCTGGTTTCCTGGAAAACCTCTCCAAGTCAGAAGATCTGGCGGAGAATCTAGGCGTCCGAATCGCAGTCTTCAATCACGTCAAGGGCCTTGTGCAAACCCGGAGGGAGATGGCGATTCTGTGTTCGGACACCGATGCCGGCTTCGCCGGACTATCTCTCGCGCCGCCTCACGCGGCCATCCTGGGGGAAGAGCCCTCCGAACTGATCTCCACATTGGGTTCACGCATCCTGCAGGTCTGGCTATGGGACCTGCTTCCGGGCGTACCAAATCCTGCCGAGTGGATGGAGATCGTATATACACGGGGCGACGAACAGTTTCCCGGAGCCGGCGCCCTTCCGTTTGCCGACTATCTATCGTCGCTCCTGCGTCTCGGCCTCGCGCCGCAACTGAACTTCGTGCCGCACGGCGTTCAGGATTGGCCCGCGGAAAGAACGGTGGAGGCCCTCCGCGGAAGTTTAGAGTGGCTTGAAAGCATGGTTGACTTGCAAGATGGGTCGGGGGAAGGCTTAGGGTAACAGTCCGGCCTGTGACCCTGATCACACGTGAGTCAAGAAACAACAGTACCAAACGTTTCGGATCTGGTGTCCGAAATCACCCGGAAGGGCTATTGCGTCTTGGAGGATGTAATTCCCTCGGGGCGCATTGCCGGGATTTGCG
>CAUZEO010000168.1:0-11020 GCA_963578625.1 Kiritimatiellia bacterium
GAAGTCGTAACCTACATCTACGGCCCCGCCCATCCACGCCAGACCGGAGGGCCGTAAGATGAAGACGGCGGAGCTTTGCGTTTCTTGCGCCAAAGGAGAATCGATGTTGCCGTCGCGGCGCTCTATTCTTGATTTCGGGGTTTTAATTTTTGATTGGACCAGGACTCGCAAAACATTTTTGTCCTCCATCCGTACAATCAGAAACCAGAAACCAAAAACCCAAAATAGCCCGACGCACAGAACCAGGACTCCCCAGGCTTCGGAGTCATCTTCCGGGTCCGCTTTTACTTTGATCGAAATTCTGATCGCCCTCACCATCATGAGTCTTGCCATGTCGGTGGTGATTGCGGCTTTTGTTGCGACACTCCGGGGGTGGCACCGCGGCACGGATCTCATCGACAAGCTTCACCACGGTGATTTCGTAATGGAGCAACTCGTGTCGGCCACGCGCTCGGCGGCATTTTTTCACAACCGGCCGGACAAGTTTGGATTCTGGTTGGACGACCAGGAAGACGGGGAGTATCCGACGGACGAGATCAGCTTCGTCACCAGTGGAAAATCGTTTCTTCCCCGGGAGTCCATTTTTGCGAACGGCATGCACCGCATTTTTATCGGCATTGAGGACAATGAGGACAACGAACCGGCCGTAGCGATCCGCGTCATGCCGCACCTCGCGAACCTGGAGAATTGGGAGGACCGTGACGGGATGTTCGTGTCATCAACGGTGAAGGGGTTGCAGTGCCGCGTTTACAATATGCAGGATGAAGAGTGGCAGGAGGAGTGGGAAGACACCAATGCAGTCCCGAGCCTCGTGGAATACACATTATTTATGGATCCCCTCGAAGATGACGACAAGCCGGTAACGATCAGTCGCGTGGTCGAGATTCCGGTGTCCCCCGTAGTCGGCCGTGCCGTTCAGTTTCAGCAGGAGGACGCCGAATCTGACGAGGCAGCGCAGGAGGCGGCCCGGAATGAAGGACTTGGAGAAGCGGGCGCGGCGGAACCGACGGTGGTGGAAGGCGCCGAGACGGAGGCAACGATTCAGAGGCCCTGACGAAGAACGAGACTCCCAATGAAGACTGCCAGAGAGTACAGGAATCGAAAAGCGCGCCCGCGCGAAGGCGTCGTGCTGATTGTTGTATTGTGGGTTCTGATCGTCCTGTCTCTACTCGTGAGCACCCTGGTCTTCGAGATGCAGATAGAGGCCAATATTACGTCCTACTATCGCAAGCGGTTCAAAGCGCAGTATCTTTCGCGTGCGGGCATCGAATGGGCTAAAATGATGCTGCTGGAGTCGAGTCTCTTTACCGAGGATTACGAAGCCGAATACCCGGATTTGTACCTGCATACGCAGCAGCTCGCGCGGGGGAACGCCATTCGGGGGATGAGCAGAGAGTTGGGCCCGGGCAGGTTCGAAGTTGACCTGGTTCCGGAACAGAGCACGCGGAATGCCAATAGCCTGACCGAAGAAGAGTGGTATGAGATCCTGGATCTGGGCGCGGTGGAGCAGGGGGTTTGGGACGAACTGATCAATGCGTTCATGGATTGGGTAGATGCGGACGATCTTCACCGGGAGCCGGGGGGGGCGGAGACGGATGACGAATTCTACGAGGAACGCGGCTACGAGGTGAAAAATGCACCGCTGGATACCATCGACGAGCTCGCCCTGATCAAAGGATTTACCCCGGAAATCGTATTCGGCGGCCCCGCGGAAGATCCGGAAGATCCTCCGCATCCAGGTATTGTCAGGTGGCTCACAACCTGGGGGGACAGTAAGGTGAACGTGAATACCGCTCCTCCCGAGGTTCTGCTCTCCATGCCGGAGGTCGAAGAGTGGATGCTCGACCTGATTCTGGAGGGTCGGGCGGGGATCGACGGGGATTTCGGAACCATTGATGACGGATTTACAAGTGTGCAGGAGATTCTGGACCTCACCGGCCTCGGCAGCGCGTTTGCGAGCCGGGCCACGGTCACGGAGCGGAAGTTCCTGCGGGTGGTGTCCGCAGGCGTGGTGGGGGGGGTGCGCTCGGAGATTCAGGCGATCTTCCGCGTAGATGGAAACGCCCTCGTCCCGGTTTTTTGGAGCGAATAGAAATGAGTTACAAGACCTCAGGCGATACGCTAAGCTCCAACGCAATCTGAAAGCAGTTCGGACCACGACGATGGCGAAAAATCAAGTTCACGGGATTTTAGTTACCCCTCACGCAATCTCGTACTCCACCTTGGAACAGAAACAGGAGGGCTGGTTGGTCGTTGAGACCCGTTCTGTTCCCCTCCGGGACGCGGAGCCGACCCTTTTACTCGAATGCGAACCATTTTCCGAGGCCCTGCGACCTCACGCGACCGCATGGAGCGGCCGCTGTACCCTTGCGGTTCCTTGCTCCTTCGGCCTGCTTCGAATTGTCGACTTGCCATCCGTGGACGAGGAAGAAATCGAGTCCATGGTCGAATTACAGGTGGACAAGTATTCGCCGTACCCTATCGAGCAAGTGCAGATTTCCTATGAGCCTCTCGCCCGGACAGACCGGACCACCAGGGTTCTTGTGGTCGCCGTTCTTCGGGACAGGATCGAATCGCTGGGAGAAGCGTGCCGCGAGCTCGGCCTCCGCGTCGATCGCATAGACGTGGATGTTTTAGGCTGGTGGAAGTTGATCCGCGAAGAAGGAGAGGTGGCGAAAAGCGGGCGCGGTGTGAGCATCCTCTGCGAAACCGACGACACGATTCTGTTGATTACGGAAAACGGGTCGCCGGTTTTGGTGCGGTCTCTCGGGCCGCGGGAGGACACGCCGCGGGAAGAATATTGCAACATGGTTGCCGAAGAAACCGAATATGCGATGACATCTGTCGAGACCGAATGGGGTTCCACCGCCACCCTCGGTTGTAGACTGTGGCACCGGGATGAGGAGCCGGCTGATCTTGCCGCGGTGCTAGAGCAAACTTGCGGGGTTTCAGTGACGGCGCAGGCTCTGGACTGGTTGAAGCCGCTGAGCGAAAGCATTGCGGTGCGCACCACGGAGGGGTCGGACGAACTGGTGAACCTCGCGCCCTCGGACTGGGAAATTGCATACCGTTCGAAAGTCACGCAGCGAAACTTTCTCGTTGCCACGGCATCGCTTCTTATCGTGTGGCTGGTTATCGTGTCGGGATTTCTCATCGCGCTCGGGACTCAGCGCTCGGGTCTCCAGAAAGTTCAGGGACATCTCGAGGGGCTCAAGGCGCCGGCGGAAGAAGTCAAAACCATTCGTTCAAACGCTCTGTTCCTGGAGGTGTATACCGACCGGTCGTACAGCGCGCTGGAGACCTTGCGCTCCATCTGCATGTCGATGCCGGACGGCATTGAACTCAACCAGTTTAAGTATTTGACCGCCGGGACGGTGGCCTTTGAAGGGGTTTCCCCATCTCAGCAGATCGTCCTCACTTTCCAGGAGAATCTTCAACTGGTCGAGACGCTTGAGGACCTGGAACTGGAACGAATGGGCGCGAGTCCTCGCAATCGTGCGCAGGTCACCTTCCGATTCACTGCAAAATCCCCGGAGGGCTCGCGATGAGGCTGTCGGCCCGAGAGACCATGCTTGCGTGGTTGACCATGACGGTCCTGCTGGGCGCCGCCACTTATTTTATGGGTCGCGCCAAGCTCGACGAGTGGAAACAGATCGAGGAATCCCGTGGACGAATCGCAGATGAAATCGAGCGGAATGAACGCCTGGTCGGTAAGCGAGACTATTGGAATGAACGGTTTGACAAAAACATTATGGTTCTCCGAACGTACTCCGTGGGCCAGAAGGTCGATTCCAAGATCCTGAAGGAGGTCACCCAGATCGCTCAAAAGAACGAGTTGCGACTGGTACAACTGAAGCCCGGCGATGAGAGCATCAAGGGGGACGTTCACGAAATGGAAATTAAATGCAATGATTGGACGGGTGAACTTGATGCCTGCGTTAAGTTTCTGTATGACCTGCAGGTGCAGGGCGCAAATTATAAAATGCGTTCCATCACGGCAAAGCCAACCAAGGATGGCAGCCTCAAAGGAACGTTTACGCTCGACTGTGCATTCACCCGGATAGAAGCCCAGCCGGAACCGGAATCCACCCTGGAGGTGACTCCGGTCGCGGGAACGCCCTGAACTATGGAAAATCATCGGAAATCAACACTATGAAGCAACCGAATCAATCGAGAAGCGCCTCCTCCGTAACCACATTGCTTCTTTGCCTTCTGCTGGCGGTTCCGCCGCAAGCGTTTTCCCAGATTGTTAAGCCCCTTTCCGAGCAACTCGGCACGCAGAGCGTGCTGATCGAGTTGAAGTGGGTCGACATGCCCCTCGACGCCGTCCTGGACGAGTACGCAAAACTGACTGGACGCACCATTATCAAAGCGCCCGGCGTACCCGCCGCTCTGGTGACGCTACGGGCCAACGGGAAGTTGTCTGAAACGGAGTACCTGACCGCGATTGAAAGTATTCTCGCCATGCAGGGCGTCGCACTGGTGCCCCTCGGCTCACGCTTTCTCAAGGTAGTTCCCATCGCGGATGTGCCAAAGGACGGTAAAGAAACGAAGTTTGATACGATGGATGTGGATGATCCAATCGGTGATACCGATGAATTGGAACGCAGGGTCATTACCCTGAAGTATGTGACCTATCCGGAAATTCAGCCGATCATCGATACCATGCGTCACGCGTACGCACAGATTCAGCCTTTGGAGCGCGCCAACGGGTTTATCATTGTTGACGCCGCCAGCAGCATTCGGCGGATTCTCGAGATCATTGAATATTTGGATAAACCGTTTCAAATCGGGGTGGAGACCCGGATTTATGAACTGCAGCACGCCGAGGCCGGGCAGGTCGTAGGGCGGTTGAATGAGTTGATTCAATCGTCCGAGCAGGACCCAAAGCAGCGCGGCAGGCCGCAGACACAGCAGCGCGCGCCGTCGCCCGGTCAGCGCGCCGTTCAGCGCGCCGGCAGTGCGGCAAACGCGGCTGCGGCGGCCGCAGCCCAGGCCGCCATTTCCAGCGGACAGTCCGCCCAGGATCTCGCAGAGCGCGGCATCATCCAGGGCGAGGTGAGAATGGTCGCCGACGAGCGAACCAATATCCTGATCATTATCAGCGAACCCGTGAATTTTTCGTTTTTCGACAAGATCGTGACCATCCTGGACAAGCCTGTTGATCCGGCGATCACGGTCGAAGTCGTTCCGCTGGAATATGCCGAAGCGGAGGAGATCTCCAGTGTTCTCAATGAATTCGTAGGCGCCGCCACTCAATCAAGCGACACCGCCTCCCCATCCGGAACCGGGGCCACGACCCAGCAGGGCGGCGATGCCCGAAGCACGGCGTTGCAGGACTTCATCGCGCGGAGACAGGCGGCCCAACGAACGAAGGAGCGCCGGGAGTCAACGACGACTCGCGCGCTAACGGAAAACATTTCTACTCTCTCACCCGATACCCGGATTCTCGCCGACGATCGCACCAATTCATTGCTGCTCATGGGCCAGTCTTCCGATATTGAAATCCTGAAACAGGTGATCGATCAGCTGGATGTGATGCTCTCCCAAGTGATGATCGAGACGATCATCATCGAGGTTCAGCTTAGCGATGACCTTGCATTCGGCATCGATTGGCTGCAGCGATCCTTTACGGTTAACAATGAAGAGCTTGTCGGACCGAACGGAGGTGTTCCAGTGCGGCAGCCTGTGTTCTCATTCGGAGGGAGCTCTACCGTTAGTGGGGGCCCCCCAGTCATGGACGGCGCCCAGGTCACTCGCGATACGGAGATGAGTCCAGGGGCGCTAACCTATTTCGCCAGCTTTTACGATCTCAATGTGGACGCGGTGTTGCAGATGGTCTCTTCGTCGTCCGACGCAAAAATCCTGTCGACACCAGTGATTGCCACCACCGACAACACGGAGGCGTTCATCCTCGTTGGTGAGTCGAGACCGACCGTCACATCAACCAGTGTGACCGGCGGCGGGGTTGGACGGAACACGTTCCAATATCAGGACATCGTGATCGAATTGCGGGTCACTCCCCGGATAAACCCCAATAATTTTGTGGTGATGGAAATTAACCAGAAGGCCGACAACGTGGGCGGATTTCAAGTCATCGATGGTAACAATGTGCCCGTCATTACCCGGCGGGAAATGGAGGCCGAGATCGCGGTGCAGCATCGGTCTTCTATCGTTCTTGGCGGTCTCATCGGTTCGGAGGAGCGGAAGAGCCGAACCAAAATTCCTTTCCTTGGCGACATTCCCTTTCTCGGCGCCTTATTCCGGTCCGACAGTACCACCGAGGACCGGACGGAACTGATCTTTATTATCACGCCCTATGTCATGACCACTCCCGAGGAAATCCTGGTCGAAAGCAAACGGTTGCACGAGCGTTCCCTCGGACGAACGGACAAAGCGTGGGGGAAGTCCTGGTCCGACAGTCCGATCTGGCGCGAGGAGACCGTAAAAGAGGTTGAGGAGACATCGCCGATGCCGGTGCTCGAGGAAGAGTACCCGAATGTGGATTTCGATCCCGAAGTGCACACGCCGTCCGATGCCGTGAAGACGATGGCCGGCGATCGCGAAAAAGCGCTTCAGTCCATCGTTCTTGAGTCTCCGTCCGAGGCCGGGCAGACCGTGATCTACAATCAGAGTGACGACGCGGAAGAATTCGGCGTCGAACGCGGCACGGTTTCCCGGCCCCTGATGTGGGACGAAATTCCCACCCTGGAAGACGTTTCCTCCCCAGCCGTGGAGGAGGATCCCGCACTAC
The DNA here is from genome assembly GCA_963578625.1 of Kiritimatiellia bacterium. GTDB lineage: Bacteria > Verrucomicrobiota > Kiritimatiellia > SLOV01 > SLOV01 > CAUZEO01. The sequence goes on from CAUZEO010000168.1 coordinate 6,755, forward strand.
AGGAGCTGGTCGACGACCCTCCGGGAATGGAAGAACTTGAGGACCCGATTCCGGACCCGTCCAAAGTGGAAGTGCCGGCCACTTCGCAAGAAAACGAGGTGGAGATTCTCGAACTGTCGGATCCCGGGGAGGCTGTCATTCCGCCGGATTCAAAGCTGAATTTTATGGACCCTGCGGCACGATCCAACCTTCTCAATTCCCTGGAGGAGTCGGGCAATTCCGTCCAGTGACAATCCAGGACGCTTAACATACGGATCGATTTTGCTGATTTGGAAAGGATCACCTACCGGCAGTCGACGGATGGTTTGAATCGGTTCGATGGGAGTGCAAAGAAGATATTGATGAAGAACTAAGGAAGCGTTCAGGAAGTGACTGGTTTGGAGGTCGGCCCCGACGACGTCCTCTTTACCTGTAAATACTGCAGTAAAAGCCTGGTTATCGGCTGCCGGGCAGTCGGAATGCAAGGCACATGCCCCGACTGCGGGGAGCGATCCATCGTACCCAGCAACGAGGAGAAATCAGCGATTGAAGCCGATGACACGCTGCAATTGACCCATGATCAGCGAATAGCCGCCCTCTCAAGCGCGCTTCAAGGGTCCCACGACGAGATCAGGCGACTGACGACGCATCTTCAGGAAGTGCCTTGAGCAGCTTCGTGCATCCCCAATTAGCAAATTAGTTCGAATTACAGGGGAATTGAGCATGATGCAATCCTCTTCAGGCCGAATTTCCGAAATCGTAAAGGACTCGACCAGCGACTCGAATTCCCCATTTGCCTGAGTAGTTCAGTTGCGCAGAGCTGCCTTGGGTACGCACGGACCGTTTATCAGGCAAGGACTTTTTTCTGCCCTACTCCCGACTTCTCAAAGTTACCAACAAATTATCATCAGCATTTATTCGCAGCGAATCGTAAGTTGTAATAGTTTTAGCCATCTATGGATAAGGGTATTACGGCTAGGGAGCGGTTTCGAATTATCGAGATGTCAATGAGTTCCTGATTGTCCTGTTGATAAAACACAAGCATGAGAATCTGTTCAAATTGAATCGGTACGACCCCGTAGGTTGGCCTTCCAGGCCGACGCTGAGCAAGGCGCGATCATGAACCGGGAATGGCGGGAGCCTGCTCCGCCCGTTCCCCTGCCCATGACCTTCCCTTGCGCTGCTCGGGCTGGAAACCCAAGCTACGGATTCAGTCGTTCGACGAATTGCCCGATCCGGTCCATGGCGATCTTGAGCTCATCCATGCCGGTTGCATACGAACACCGGATGTGACCTTCGCCGAATTCGCCGAATGCACTACCCGGCACCACCGCGACTTTTTCCTGATCCAGCAACTGTAGCGCAAAATCGCGGGACGACAGCCCGAGGTGCCCGATGTATGGGAACGCATAAAAGGCGCCGCTCGGCTTCTCCAGGATCAGACCCATGTCCTCCATCGACCGATAAACGAAATTCCGGCGCTTCACATACGCCGATTTCATCTCATGTATGTCGACGGCCGGTTGGTTCAGGGCTTCCAACGCCGCCTCCTGACTCAAGATGGGCGCGCAAAGCATCGTATATTGATGAATCTTCATCATCGCTTCGATCAGAGGCTGTGGTGCGCAAGCATATCCGATCCGAAATCCTGTCATCGCCCATGCCTTGGAGAAGCCGTGCAAGAAAATGGTGCGGTCCCTCATGCCGGGTAGAGACGCGATGCTCACGTGCTTTCCGTCGTAGGTAAGCTCTGCGTAGATCTCATCCGCGATGATCAGGATGTCGCGCTCGCAGGCGAGTTTTGCAATGTCCGTGAGGTCCTCCAGCGAAACGGTTGCGCCAGTGGGATTGTTCGGAAAATTCAGCATCAACGCCTTCGTTTTCGGCGTCAGGTGAGGTTCCACCAGGTCACGCGTCAAACGGAATCCCAGCTCGCGAGGTGTCTGGATGGGGACGGGAACGCCGTGTGCGAGGGTGATCACCGGACCGTAAGATACGTAACAAGGTTCGTGATAAAGGACTTCGTCTCCGGGATCGATAATCGCCCGAAGTGCCAGATCCAATCCTTCACTCACGCCGACGGTAATCAGAATTTCAGTCTTTCCGTCGTAGGAGATTTCAAATGTATCGCGAACGTAATCGGCGATTGCGAGCCGGAGCTTGGTCAGCCCGAGATTAGAAGTGTATCCCGTTGCACCTCTCTCAAGCGCAAAGATTGAGCCCTCCCGGATATGCCACGGCGTGACGAAATCGGGCTCTCCCACACCGAGACTGATGACATCGTCCATTTCGCTGACGATGTCAAAAAAAGCGCGGATTCCCGAAGGCGGAATCTTTTGCAGGTCCGCCGCAATAAAATCATGGGCTGACTTTGAGACGTTCGTACTCATCTTCCGATGTCATCATTAGACCGTGATGCTTGTAGGTTTTCAGCATGAAATGCGTGGACGTGGAGGTGACACCGCTGATGGTCGACAGTTTCTCGCTTACGAACATGGCAACTTCCCTGAGATTGTGACTTTCGACGAACAGAAGAAAATCGAATGCACCCGACATCAAGTACATGGACGTCACTTCCGGGAACTTTCCGATCCGGTCTCCAATTCGGTTAAAGCCGCCTTCCCTTTCCGGGGTGACATTCACTTCGATGACGGCGGTCACCCGGCCCAGGTCCAACTTATCCTCGTCGATGATGGCCTGGTAGCCGCGAATAATTCCGATTTTCTCGTAATCCGCGATCTTTGCTTTCGCATCCTCCACGGAAATATCGAGCATTCCGGCAATATTCTCCGGAGTCTCCAGTGCGTTATGTTTAAGAATTTTCAGTAATTCGTCCATCAGTGGACTCCTGTTTTTGCTTGATCCGAGTGAGAGGTAATACTGGCGTACCGGTGTTTCGTAAAGCGAATATGGATTAACAACACGGACATTTCTTCTATTCTGCACCGTGCGGAACGTGATTCCCGTCCCGAGAGAGCAGGATGGTTACCTTTGAGGCGTAGCCCCATACAGTTCAGAAAATTTTTATACCTGGTTAGTCGCGCTCTGCGCGGGGGGCGCGGATTTTTCTGTCTGTGCATCATTCGCATCGGGGCCAGGCTTTTCACACCAGTGATGACCCAAGAATCTCCGGAAACGAAAAAGTTTCCTGTGCCTCCTGTCACATCAATGCGGAACACCACGGCCGCACTTGGAACCTGCAGAATCTACCCGGCCCACACGGCCACGGGATGTGCGGACCCTGAATACCGCGTTTTTGCGGTTTGACTGGAGCGCGCTGTTTCAACAGGCAGCAGGTATCCCATCCTCAGATCACATTTTGCGCGCGGCGATTCGACTGCACGGGGACTTCGGAGATTCACAAACCATTGAGGCGCGGCGGTGTCTGCAGCTCTGGAGCGATCCCGCAACCGGCAGGACAATTGGTGATTCCGTTTACCATTGTGGCTGGGAGTTCCTCCATGATCCTTCTGGAGCGAGCGTCGGCGGTGGAAGGCCCTTGGAGCGTTGATGCGGGTGCGGTTCTGTATCTAGATGATCCACTGCCGGGGCAACATCGGTTCGAGACCACGGGGAGCCAGGGAGAAATATCCGAATTCTTCCGAGTTCTGCATGACGCATAGCGGGCTAGCGGAAGCACAATGCGACGGTCAGGAAAAGAATGAGTGCCAGCATGATGATGGCGCCCCATAGCCGCATGGCGCGTTGCCTGGAGTTGGGTTCGGGGAACAAGTAACCGCAAATCTGGCAGTTATTTTGATTCGACGCTACCTCCGTGCAGCAGGACGGACACTCTCGATCGCCGAAATCCCGTGCGGGATCAATTTTCATTGGGAGGCGCGGACGTTTGCCCGCGAATCACCCACGAACTTAATCACGAATTCCCCCGGCCTGGCATAGCCGAGCTCTTCTCTGGCGACTCTTTCCACGAAATCGGAGTCACTCTTCATCCGCTCCTGGTAGTCCCTGAGCAGATTCATACGCCCCCGTTCATCGCTGATCTTCGTTTCCAGTGCGCCCACGCCCCGCTGAAGTTCCAGGTACTCCTGATACTGGGGATAGAACATACTGAGGATCATAGCCACTGCGACGATTCCGAGAATCGACCAAGCGACTTTGGTCACGATATGTAAGCGCACCATCTTGAACCTACCTCAGACTGGCGGAAGTCTACAGGGTCGGGCAGGTTCCGCCAAGCATTGAAATCATACCGAGGAGAAAGGATTGTGCCAATGCCGGTGCACTAGCCCGCTTATCTCACACTTTTCCTGCTGTGACATCCACGCT
>CAUZEO010000169.1:0-10909 GCA_963578625.1 Kiritimatiellia bacterium
ACCGGCAGACCGGCCTATTGATTCAGAATATTCAATCGTCGGCGGCTTCGCTCGGGATCCCGGTGCAAACGCCCCGCGCAGGCAGCATGTTCTCTATATTTTTCTCCGAAAGTCCGGTCCACGATTTCGACGAGGTCTCTGCGACAAATACCGACCGATTCCCGGGGTTCTTTCGATCCCTGCTGGCTCAAAACGTGTACCTGCCCCCATCCGCGTTCGAAACCTCCTTTCTTTCGACGGCACACGGCGACAGAGAAATCTCGAGGGCGAGCGACGCATTCGATGGCGCACTACGCAAACTGGGTTCATGACCCTTCGGTTTCTGAATTGTATTGGCGAATTCAGGATCCCGTCCCGAATTGGCAATCGATCTGCTACGGACTAATTTGAGATTTCTCAAATCAAGCTTGTGGGAGAATATTCGTGTATCAATTGGCCGGCACCGAAACAACGTTCACGCAGGGGCTGAGCTCCGTATTGCAGGTTGGAATCCTGGCCGCGAGTGCCGATGCGACGAAAAACTGCGAAGATCGTATCGGCGCCGCGTTCGGTCGGATCCATTTCATGCGTCTGTCCAGTGAACTTTCCAACCGCACGCATCTGATTGGAGCGTTGGGTCTGTTGGTTCTTGCCGACGATCATCCACTTGGCAAGGATGAGAAAACATTCGAGGATCTTGAGGAGGATCTCTTCCCGTTACCCGTAATCCGCCTCGGCATGATCACCGAGTTGGTCGACGCGGGTGTCGTTGCGGCGGAAGGCATCGACTTGAATGACCTGAAAGGCAAACCACAAAGCCGTGTCATTCGCACTCACTTTCATCAGCAGGTTCAGACTTCTACGGTTCAGAAACCACGATTTGTGCTGGCGGGGCAACGAAATCTCCTGGAGATGGTCGCTCGGGGCCAGCCATTGCCGATCGTTCTCGACACCATCGTCAAGTTCATCGAGGCGGTGGACCACCGTGCGACCGGCGTAATCTCTCTCATGTCGCAGGACCGGGAAAACCTGCTGATGGGCGCGGGTTCCGGACTCCCCGAACTGTTGCGTAATACCTGCATGACTTTGCCGGTCGGACCCCAATCGCTTTGCTGCGGGACCGCAGCCTACTTTCGCCGACAGGTGGTGGTGGAAGATATCTCGGTCGACCCGCTGTGGGCAAAGATTCGCGAACCGACCATCGAAGCAGGGATGCATTCCTGCTGGTCTACCCCGGTCTTCGATTCCCAGGAAAATATTCTGGGGACGATCGCTCTATATTTCAACCAGCCCCTTGGGCCCGACGAAGAAGACCAGAAGTTCATCAACATGGTAGTGGGAATCGCCGGGATCGCTATTGATCGTGCTCGAACCGAAGAGAATGAGAGAAATTTGCAAGCGAAACTGGTCCGCGCGCAACGCATGGAATCATTGGGGATGCTCGCCGGCGGCGTGGCGCATGACCTTAACAATATCCTGGGACCCGTGGTCGGCTACCCCGATCTTATCATCAGTGATTTACCCGAAGACAGCCCGATCCGCGAGGACGTGATGGAAATCAAAGCTTCGGCTCGACGGGCGGCGGAGGTCATTCAGGATCTGTTGACGCTGGCCAGGCGTGGTTTCATGGAGTCGGAGCCCGTTTGTTTCAGTACGGTGATTAGTGATGCGATTTCTTCCGAGCCATTCCGCGACCTGGTAGGGATGTACTCCGATCTTCAGATCGAGCGTCAGCTCGATCCCGATGTGGGAAATGTCCAGGCTACGTCCAAGCACCTTTCTCAGATCCTGCTCAACCTGGCCCACAATGCATTTGAGGCAATGCCGAACGGCGGAACCCTCAAAATTCGCACCTATCGCCGCCTCCTCGACACAACCGTGGGCGCGTACCAGACGCAGACCCTGCAGGAGGGGCGGTACGCAATTCTAGAAGTGACCGATACGGGGGAGTACATGAGCCCGGAGGATATCGATCACATCTTCGAGCCTTTCTACACTAAAAAGAAAATGGGCCGGGGTGGAACCGGACTCGGACTGGCGGTCGCCTACGCGATACTTCAAGAGTTTGACGGATCGATCAGCCTGGAGAGTGATCCGGTCAGTGGCACCAAGTTTACGGTGCAGCTTCCTCTCACGGAGCAGGAAGTTACCGGGGTGCCCACGCCCCCCAGCGGCATTCAAGGCAACGAGACGGTGTTGGTCGTGGACGACGTGCGCGAGCAACGCGAGATTGCATCCAAGTTACTTGGCCGGCTCGGGTACACGGTACACACCGCGGAAAGTGGCCAGCAGGCAATCGAGTACTTGCAATCCAACAAGGTAGACATCGTGATCCTTGACATGATCATGGAGAATGGATTTGACGGGTTGGATACCTACCTCGCCATCCTGGACCTGTATCCGAAGCAGCGATGCATCATCGCCAGCGGCTACTCCGAGACGCAACGGGTGATCGAAGCCCAGCGACTCGGCGTAGGCCAGTACATCCGCAAGCCCCACACGCTCGACAACATCGGCACTGCGGTACGAACAGAACTGGATCGTCCCACCCGGGCGTAAGCCCAATCTTCCAATCACCGCAACGATTTCCCAACCCGGGGAAGTTTTTAGCATTCAAGTAGCCGTCCACCTCCGGGGGACGGATCTGCGTCAGTGCTGTCCGGGTGTTGAGCCAGGACATCAGTCTAACCTATTGAAAAGCAATATGTTACATACGATTTGTGCTGTTATCAACTTGAACTGGCAGGGGGCTTTTTGCCCTCGAAACCCTCGAAACCGCGAGGGCCGCGACCATGTATACAGGTCACGTTTTCGCGCAAATCGTCGATTCGCTACCACACCATCAGTTCCATCGTTGCGTGGAACATCCAGGGAGCAGACCGGAAAGGAACAGGATCAAGCACACTCCTGCCGCGAATTGAGCTCCGGGGCGTACCGCCGCCGCTCTTTTTATCTCGCCACGACACGAGGCCGCTTGGGCTTTTAGCCCGAGTTGCGCAAGGGAACAAAATGAATCAGCGAATGGGTGGAACCGGCTCGATCATTCGCAAGCCACGACCTTTCATTGCTCCGGGTCGGCTTGGAAGACCAACGTACCTTTGCCGCTGACCATGGCGCCGCAGTCAGGACTCTTGGTCTGGAAAAAGTTTCGTCAACCCCTCTTCGGTGGCGGCGCTTACCCCTCGCTCGGTGATCAGGCCGGTGACGAGCTCTGCCGGTGTCACGTCGAATGCGAAGTTCGCCACCGGGGTGCCGGCCGGGACGATGGTTACGGTACGAACGTCATCGCCGTCAAGCCCCGTCACCGTCGACACCTCGTCACCGTTTCTCTCTTCGATGGGAATTTCGTTGATGCCGTCGGAAAGGGTCCAGTCAATCGTGGACGAGGGAAGCGCGACGTAGAACGGGACGCCGTTGTCGCGAGCAGCAAGTGCCTTGAGGTAGGTTCCGATTTTGTTGCAGACGTCTCCCCGACGGGTCGTCCGATCTGTCCCGGTGATTACGAGGTCCACCATCCCATGCTGCATCAGGTGTCCGCCCGCGTTATCCGCAATCACGGTGTGGGGGACGCCATGTTCGCCCAGTTCCCACGCCGTGAGCGACGCGCCCTGGTTGCGCGGTCTTGTTTCGTCGACCCAGACATGAACGGGAATACCCCCGTCGTGCGCGAGGTAGATCGGGGAAGTCGCCGTGCCCCAATCCACCGTCGCCAACCACCCGGCGTTACAGTGAGTCAGGACTTGAACGGGCCGATCGGGGTGATCGCGATGCACTGTTTCGAGAAGACGCAGCCCGTGTTCGCCGAGGCCGCGGTTCACCTGAATATCTTCCTCGGAAATTCGCAACGCTTCTTCAAGCAGCGCTTGCGTCGGATCCGCGGGGTCGGTTTGCAACAAGGCAAACTGCCGATCGAGAGCCCAGCGTAGATTCACGGCGGTCGGGCGCGAAGCAAGCAGCGATTGATACGCCGCCTCCAGGTCCTCCCCGCACCGCGCGGCAAGGTAGACGCCGAACGCCGCGGTCGCGCCGATGAGCGGGGCCCCGCGAACCACCATCTCGGCAATGGCATCCCGCGCATCACCATGGGAACGCAACGTAAGAATCTCGAAACGATGCGGAAGCTTCCGCTGATCAATGACGAATACCCGGTCCGGGTGTTCCGGTTTAAACCAGATGGAACGATACGATGATGTGCCTACTCTCATTCGAATTCCGTGAGCGCGGCTCGGCTTTGATTCCTTGCCAGCACCGCACAGAATCGTATCATGAGTCGTTTGCCATGGACAATACCGTACTCATCACCGGCGGCGCCGGATACATTGGATCACACACCGTCCGGAAAATGGCGGAGATGGGATACCGGATCGTGGTTTTGGACAACCTGGTCTATGGCCATCCCGAAGCGATCGTATCGACCGGCGTCGATCTCATCGTTGGCGATGTCGGCGATCGGGAGATCCTGGAGGGGATTTTTGAATCCCAAACCATTGGCGCCGTCATTCACTTTGCCGCCTATGCGTACGTCGGTGAATCGGTTGACGACCCATCCAAGTACTACCGAAACAATCTGGCGGCTCCGCTTGTTCTTCTCGATGTGATGAGGAATCACGGGTGCGACCAGTTCGTGCTTTCTTCCACCTGCGCAACCTACGGAAATCCGGCCTATCTGCCCATCGACGAGAGTCACCCGCAAAATCCCATCAATCCCTACGGCCGTTCAAAACTCTTCCTGGAACGAGCGCTGGAGGACCATGATCACGCCTACGGAATCCGCAGCGCCAAATTGCGGTACTTCAATGCATGCGGCTGCGCGGAAGACGGGGTTATTGGTGAAGATCACGATCCAGAGACACACTTGATTCCCAATGTGCTGATGAGTATCACCGGAGAGCGAGAATCGGTTACCCTGTTCGGCACGGACTATGAAACGCCTGACGGAACTTGCGTCCGCGACTACATTCACGTCCTGGATCTGGCGAGTGCGCATATACAGTCCCTGCAGCACCTCGAAGACGGAAACCCATCCTTTGCCTGCAATCTGGGTACCGGACATGGGGTTTCGGTGCAGCAGATAATCGACATCGCAGAAGTAGTGTCCGGCAAAAAGGTTCCGGTCGTGTACGGCGACCGACGGCCCGGAGATCCAGCGGAACTGGTGGCGAATCCGGCGCTGGCGAAGGAGATCCTCGGCTGGAAGGCGGAGTACGTTGATGTCCGGGATTCCATTCGGACCGCATGGGCCTGGACAACGCAGCCGCATGGCGGCAGGTATTCTGAAAAGTGCAGCAAAAAGAATTGCGGGACATAAAGAGTGCCCCCTGAAAAAAACCACGCGCGCGAAACCGCAGTCGATGGCACTGCGCCGAGCGATGCGTTCGGGCGATGGGAGAAACGGTGGCATCCCTTGCTTCGCGAGTGGGTGCTCTATGCCGCGCACAGAAATAGCCGACCCTGGATCGGCGAAACGGAAGCGCATCCCGACCCGATTCCCGCCTATGATCCCGGCTGCTACCTCTGTCCCGGCAATGAACGCATCGGGGGCACGGTAAACCCGGCCTACAATCAGGTTTTCGTTTTTGACAATGATCACCCGGTGGTGGGACTCAACGCGCCGGACGTTCGTTGCGGGGGAATCTACAGGAAAGCGCCTGCGTCCGGCATCGCGAGGGTGGTTTGCTTCGACCCGAGGCACCACGTAACCGTTCCCGACCTCTCCGTGGACCAGATGTCTGAGATCGTCTCTGCCTGGAGGGATCAATCCCGCGAGCTGGGGCAACGCCAGGGCATTGATTCCGTCCTGATTTTTGAAAACAAGGGCTCAATTTGCGGCACCTCGGTAGCGCATGCGCACTGCCAAGTCTATTCCACGGATTTCACGTTTAAAAATGTCTCGCGGGTGCTGGAGGCGGTTACGGCTCACCGTCAGAACGAAAGACGGGATCTCTTTGACGATATTCTCTCCATGGAACTGGACGATGGGAGCCGTGTGGTTGAGATCAACGAGGGTGCGGTCGCATTTGTGCCATATTTCGCCCGATGGCCTTACGAAGTCTGGGTCCTTCCCCTGAATCGACACGCTCACTGCACCGACCTGGAGGACTCGGAAATCGCTTGTATCGCGGAGATTTACAGAAACGTCTGCCGACGATTCGACATGATCTATGACATGTCCTTTCCATATGTCATGTGCATGTACCAGGCGCCTTTCGACGGCGGAGAGTACGACGACTTTCACCTTCATTTCGTGTTCATGCCTCCGTTACGTCAGCCTTCCCTGCGAAAGATTCCTGCCGGTGCCGACCTGGGCGGCGGCAACTTCATGAACGACACAATTCCGGAAGATACCGCCGAAACGCTCCGGTCGCTGAACCCTACTGCCTACACGCCGATCCTATGAACGAAGAGCGTGTCGTCAGACTCCTGGTTGAAACCGGCCATGCCGTACGCGATGCAGTCGGCGATTACCTGCGCGAAGTGCCGCGGGAATCCCGAATCCGGGTCGACCGGGAGCAGGCGTCGGATGTCATCTACTCGATCGATGCCGCGGTAGAGCCGGTGATCACGCGCCATCTGGGCGACTCCGCGGCATCCGTTGGCGGCGTCGTACTGATCGCAGAGGGAATCGGCGAGACGGAAGTCACGGTGTATCCTGACACGGTCAAGCCGGAAGAAGCCGCTGTGCGCGTGCTGATGGACCCGATCGACGGTACCCGCCCGATCATGTTCGACAAACGCTCCGCATTCTTTCTGGCGGGCGCAATGCCCAATAGGGGGGAGGCGTCGGGGCTGCATGATCTTAGCGCGGCGGTGATGGTAGAGATCCCGACCACCCGGGCAAGGGTCGCGGATACCCTTACCGCGATTCTCGAGCAGGGCGTGGAAGGCTCCACCTGCGACTTGCAGGACGGCAGCTCGACTTCCTGGAAACCCAAACCGAGTCCGGCAACATCGATTCGTGGTGGATATGCGCAGATCTGTCGTCTGTTCCCGCCCGGACGAGACCTGCTGGCTGAGCTGGAAGAGGAACTGCTGGGCCGGTTGTTTCCGGATGCCCGGGAGGGAGAGATCCTGACGTTTGAAGATCAATATACTTCGTCGGGCGGGCAATTGTACGAACTGATTACGGGCAAGGATCTGTTTGTCGCCGATTTGCGCGCATCCCTGTATGCGTCGCCGGCATTCGAGAACCGGCGACGGGGCCATGTCTGCCATCCGTATGATCTCGCGGCCCACCTCGTGGGTGCGGAAGCCGGCGTTGTCATCACCGACGCCGGCGGAGATCATCTCAGTGCGCCACTCAACACCACCGGTGCGGTGGATTGGATCGGCTACGCGAACCGTGCGGTGTATGAAGAAGTCTCGCCGGTGCTGAAGGAATTGCTGCGTGCGCGAAACATGATTTAGTAGCCGCGCCCCCGGCGCAAAAAAAGTTCGACGAACAGGCTGCTCCGGCCGGAATCATTTCCGTCCCAGATGCCGTATCAGGAATTGCTCCTCCGCCTCCGCGGTACCCGCAAGGATCAATTCGGCGCCCGACTCGAGCTGAAAAAACGGGTCCGGATTCACGTGCATGGTTCCATCCACGTTCACGGCGACGATATTGCATCCGGACTCCTGACGGATTCCGCTGCCCGCCACCGTCTTTCCCGCGAGAGATTCCGGCAACTTGACGCGGAAGAAGTGCAACCCTTCCGCCAGCATGACAATATCGCTGCGCTTGAGCACATTGAGCATCGCGCTGGCGCCCATGGATGCGTAGGAGAGCACGAAATCGCTTCCGGCCCGGTGCAGCGCCGGTACGTTCCGCTCAAGATTCGACCGGCTGATGATCTGAATATCGGGGCGGAGCCGGCGACAGTAGATCGTCAGGTACACATTCGTGTCATCGTCGCTCGTCGTGATCAGCGCGGTCGTCGCATCCATAATGCCTGCGGCTTGGAGAACCTTGAGCTCCGCGGCATCCCCCTCCACGTACTTTTCCTTATCGCGAACACGATCCACCAGACGTTCCACGATCCGGTAGTCCATTCCCCGCCGCGCCAGTGCATTGCCCGCCGCTCGCCCGACTCGCCCACCCCCGATAATGACGACCGGCGCATCGGAGACATTATAAATGCAGAACAACTCGTTGTAGTCTTCGATCTGCTCCTTGGTTCCCGCCAACACCAACACCGTATTTTCTCCGATCCGTGACTCCGGCGCCGGAAACTCGAATCTGCCTCGCTCCCAGATCCCGACCACACCGACACTCACGTTTTCCCGTAACTCCGATTCCTTCAGCGTTTTGCCGACCAGTGGCGTCTGGTGCGCGGTCGCCTCCGCAATGACCAGATCACCAAAGGACCCGATGACGTGGGCCATTGCATCGTTCCCCACGACGCGGCGCGCGAGCGCCTGACCCAGCATCTCTCCGAGTTGGAAGACGTTGGTGCAGCCCGCCATTTCCATGATATCCACGGAAGCGGGGTTACGCGCGGTAGCAATAATGGGCACATCGACGTCCAGCCCGCGCACCGTGAACGCGACGTGGGTATTCAATTCGTCGGAGGCCGTGGTCACAAACATCGCGGCATCCTCAATCCGGACCTGCCGGTAGGTATCGGGATTGTCGAGATCTCCAAACACCACGTTATAACCCTGGTCATTCAGCCGGAGGGCCTCGTCCAAATCGGGCACCACGACAACATACGGGTGTTGATAGTGCTTCAGCTTGCTGATAAAGGACGCCGTCACCGAGTCGATCTTTGTGAGTACGATGTGATCCCGCGTCTTTTCGGGAACCGCCCGGGGAGCGCGCGCCGCGGATTGCGCCTCCATCCACGGGGCATAAAAGAACTGGATGAAGAGAAACGGAAGCAATACCAGCATGAACACCGTGCCCGTCAGTAGGACGATGATCGAGAAGACAAGCCCCGTGTCGGTAGAAAATGTGATGTCGCCGAACCCCAATGTTGACATCACAGTAAGCGTCCAGTAGAGGCCGGTGATCCAACTGTATTGGTGCCCTTCCATCTCCATAAGCTTGTGAAACAGAGCGCTATAGGCGAAAATCAGCAGGATCAGCAACAGGAGAAACCGGATCAGAATCTTCAGGTTACGCTGGCTTGAGCGGTTTTGAAGATATGCGATGTATATGCCGGGAATAAATTTCATACTACCACCCATCGAAATGGATCAATCCGAATTTCGGATCCTGGTGCATCGTCCCACAAATAAGTGTACATTGGACACTTATTTAACAAACGGAGCACGAGCACAAAGCAATTTTCAGGCAGAGCATACAGGTCCGAAGTAGAACCGTCATGAGGATAATCACACTTGGCACGGGCACGGCCGGGCGATATCTCGGCACAAACCTTTTGCGATGCCAAGGATTGATCACGACCTCGAAACGCTGGAGGAAACGGACAGACAATTGGACGCCCTCACCATCGAGGGTGACGGATCGAGTCCGGCCGTCCTTGAAAAGGCGGACAGATCGAAAGCGAATGTTCTGACGGGGGTCACGAATCGCAACGAAACGAATATTCTCGCCTGTATCTATGCGCGTTCCCTCGGCGTAAAACATACGATTGCCCGCGTTTCAAACCCGGGCCACACGCGCAAGGACTGCGGAGTGGGCCTCAAAGCGCTCGGCCTGGACCTCACCGTGAAACGACAAGAAGGAATGCGTGCGAGAAATCGCAAACATCCTTCGCATGCCCGGAACAACCGAAATCATCGATCTCTTCGATGGAGAACTGAAAGTCATCGGGGTGAGAGTGCCCAGTGTTACGCCGCTGTACCGGCAGCCAATCAGTGAGTTGAGCGAATCCCGAAATCTCAAAACGCGGCGATTCATCGCCGTTCGACGGGAAGACAAGATCATTGTTCCGCGGGGCGACACCCATTTCCTGATGGGGGACGAAGTTTACGTATCAATTCGCCCTTCGGATATCCCCGATTTTCCAGCATGGGCGGTTCCAGAATGCTCACCGTGCAGAAAACTTGTGATTTCAGCGGGTAGCGAACTTGGTTTGCTATTGGCACAGACGCTGGAGAAGTCTGATATGCCCGTCGTCTTGCTGGAGGCGAATGCGGAGCGAGCAAGGCAGTGCGCGGAGAGTCTGAAACAAGCTCTCGTTCCGCGGGGCATGTCGTTGGACCAGGAGGCCCTGGAAGAGGCGGGAGTGAGGTCAGTCAGGGACGACGTTTGTCGCGGCCTCTCAAAGCGACAAAAACAACATGATTACCTGCATCATGGCCACCAAACTGGGTGCAAACTATACCCTGGCCCAGATTCGCAACCCCGACTCCATGTCGGTCATTACCAGCCTGGGCGTGCTTGATCGCGCCGTATTGCCGCAACACTCCTTGATTAGCGCCATCCTTCAGTTCGTGCGCGGAAAAGATGTGAGACGCGCGGCAGTTTTCACGACATGCCGGGAGAGTTGATCGAACTCGAAATTGTACCTGAGGACGAATATTCGCACCAAAAAAAATCTGGCCGGAGAATACGCCGGCATTCCATTCTTGTCGGCGTCATACGCGAAAGCCGGGTGGAAATTCCAACCGGAGAACTCATGTTGCTGCCGGGTGACAGAGTCGTGCTTTTCAGCATGAAATAGAGTGCAGAAACACGGCCAGGCGATGAGGGTACCCGCGAACAGGCAAAGTCAACCATGAACGCGCATGGAGACGGCTTACGCAGCGGCATCGCAAAACTGGGAACAGCCGTTTACTTCGTGTTCTTCTGTCGGGATTGACGCAAATCATCGGCGGGACGCGCGAATCGGGCGAGAACTCCCGCTACGGCGACTGTTACCGTCGCCGCCAGCGACTCCCAGGGACGATCCCTGAAATTCCAGATCAGCATCCATCCGGAAACGAGAAGAAACAGAATGGGTGTGAAAGGGTATCCCCAGGTCCGGAACGGCCGATGCCGGTCCGG
>CAUZEO010000170.1:0-10862 GCA_963578625.1 Kiritimatiellia bacterium
TTTACCCAGGTGCCGCTCCCCGCGGTGCATCGCCTTCAGCAATGGCTGCAACTCATCCTCAAAAGTTTCGTAGCAGGCCGGGCAACCGAACTGTCCCGTCTTCTTGAAATCAGATTTTCGCATATGACACTTGGGGCAGGAGCGTTCGAACTCGACGCTTGCCGTTTCCGTCTGCGGAGAGGAACCGCCGAGCCCCAGCAGGATATCGGTGACTGATGTGGGACCCTCCACGTCGAACCCGCTCTCAGAGGCGCACTCCTCGCAAAGGTGGAGTTTTTTCACCTGGCCCTCAATCACCTGCGTAAGGTGAACTGTGGCATCGTTGTCGCTACAGCGCTCACAAAGCATTCTACGTTTCCCCTTCTCGAGCGGGTAACAACGCCGAGATGA
Organism: Kiritimatiellia bacterium; assembly: GCA_963578625.1. GTDB lineage: Bacteria > Verrucomicrobiota > Kiritimatiellia > SLOV01 > SLOV01 > CAUZEO01. The sequence continues at coordinate 391 of CAUZEO010000170.1, forward strand.
TCAGACAATCGGTGTTCCCGTTTCGTTGGCGTACTTGGAGAACGCCTTCGAAAGGGACTTCGTCACCGGGCCGGGTTTCCCGTCCCCGATTTTCCGCTTGTCCAAATCCACGACTCCGATGATTTCCGCTGCTGTTCCAGTCAGAAAAACTTCGTCAGCCGTGTATAGATCATAACGCGATATTACATCTTCCTTTATAGTATACCCCGCCTTCGCCGCCAGGTCCATGACGACATTCCGGGTGATTCCCTCGAGCGCCCCGCACCATGGCGGCGGCGTGGCAATCGTCTTTCCTCGGACCGCGAACACGTTATCGCCCGTCGCCTCCGCCACGTACCCTTCCGAGTTCAGCATAATCGCTTCCATAACCCCGGAATTGATGGCTTCAATCTTGGCGAGGATGTTGTTGAGATAGTTCAGGCTTTTAATTCTCGGATTGATGGCCTCCGGAATGTTGCGCCGTGTGCCCACGGTGATCAACTTCAGCCCGTTGCGGTAATACTTCGGCGGGTAAAGCTGAATCGCGGATGCTATGACAATAATCTGCGGCTTCTCACAAAGGTAGGGATTCAGCCCAAGCCCGCCGACGCCCCGGGTGACGATGAGACGGACATAACCGGCCTTGATACCATTTGCCTTACAGGTCCGTACTACATTTCGGCTCATCTGCGATTTGGAGATCGGAATCTCCAGCGCAATCGCCTTGGCCGAGTCGTACAACCTGTCGATATGCGCATCGAGCAGGAAAACGCGACCGCTGTACGCCCGAATCCCTTCGAAAACACCGTCCCCATAGAGGAGACCATGGTCGAAAACCGACACCTTCGCGGCCTTCTCCGGAACCAGCTTTCCATTCAAAAATACTTTCATCTCACCCGCCTGTCATAAAAGCCAATTTCGTGCCGATGACCTCGAATTGGCGCTCTTGCAAGAAATCGCCCACGGAGTAGAAGAACTACGCCGGGAAAGTGAAAAACGCCCGCCGCTTCCGTCTATTCCATCTGTGCCGTGGACACAAAATTTTACTTGTCAACAAATCTGGACAGGAGCGTACGGAGGTAGGGATCGGGTGGCAAATGAAATTTGGGCCCTGGCCGGAAATCCGGGACAGGCGGTCAGCACAGTGTCCCATCCGCCAATGTCATCGATCTCGAACACCGTTCGGCGACCTGATCGTTGTGGGTGACCATTACCAGGGTTCTGCGCCGGGCGACGACCAGGTCGAAAAGCAGGTCCAGGACTGATTCCCCGGTCCGCGAGTCCAGGTTGCCTGTCGGCTCGTCGGCCAAAATGATATCCGGATCATTGATCAACGACCGCGCGATGGCTGCGCGCTGCTGTTCCCCACCGGATAATTCCGCCGGCCGGTGCTCCAGGCGCTCGGACAATCCTACCTGATCAAGCAGTTCACGGGCACGCTTCTCTGCAACGATCCGAGTCCGCCCGACCCCGCTCAACCGCATCGACGGAAGCAGAACGTTTTCCTCAATGGTCAACTCCGGCAACAAATGATAGGCTTGAAACACGAATCCGATCCGGGTTCCCCGAACGCGCGACCGCTTTTTTTCCCGCATCATGTACACATCCGCGCCGGCGATTTCGACGGTACCGCTGTTCGGCTGCTCGAGTCCGCCAAGAATGTGCAGTAGCGTCGTTTTCCCTGCCCCGCTGGCGCCACGGATGCACAAGGTTTCTCCAAACGATACATCCACGGAAATGTCCCGCAGCACCGGGATCTTGTGTTTGCCGAGAACATAGGTCTTCTCGACCGCCCTCGCACACAGCGCATTGCCGGGACCTTGTTGCTGACCGCTCATGTCGTACCTTCGAGCTTTCTATTCATAGCGCAGTGCGCTTGCAGGATCCAGTCGTGCCGCGCGGTACGCGGGGACCAATGCCGCAACCGTGCACACGACCATGACACACACAACGACAAGAATGCTGTCCTCCACCGTCGTCGTCGAGGGAATCTCCGTCAGATGGTAATACTCACTGGGCAACAGCTCGAAATCCAACTTCCGGTTCAGTAGCCCAAGCAGGTCATTCCGGAACCGGAGAACAGTCAGACCGAGGCCGAACCCGAAAACGGTTCCCGTGATTCCCAGCACCCAGCCCATGCAAAGAAAGACTCTGAGAATATGACCGGGAGCAAATCCGACGGCTTTCAGCAGGCCGATTTCCCGGGTCTTCTGCACAACCACCGTAATGAGCGTGTTGCAGATACTGAAGGCCGCTACCACCGCAATGCAGAGTACAATGAGAAAAATGATGTTCTTTTCGACTTCAAGCGTTGCGAACAGGGTACTGTTCTGCTCCTTCCAGCTTCGCACGATCATCCCCTCACCCACGGACTCCATGATCGCGTCCAGTACCGGCTCGATCTTCAGGGGATCCCGGGTCATTGCCTGGATTCCATGAACGCCTTCCCCGACCTGGAAGAGGTCCCTCGCAACGTCGATATGAATCCAAACGTAACTAGCATCGAAATCCCACATGCCCAATTCGAAGATTCCCGCGATCGTTACTTCCTGGGGAAGATATGCGATATCCTCTTCGGCCCCGAACAACATCTGGGGCGAATACAGGAGAATGGTGTCACCCACCATGATGCCCAATTTCAAGGCAAGATCCCGGCCGATCACAGCGTGATCATAGTCGATCAGAAACTCGCCTTCCTTAATGGCTTGGGGAACCTGGCTAATGTCCTCCTCGCGGATAGGATCGACCCCTCGCACCATGACCGGCGAACCTTGACCTCCAATCCTTAGATAACCAGCGTCCTCGATGTACGGAGCAGCGCCTACAACTCCGTCAATCTGCTCCATCGCAGCCAGGACTTCCAATTCGCCGTCCAGGACGCCATACGTCTGAATCGAAACATGGGCATTAAAGGCCAGGATCTTCTCCCGCCACATGTCGTCGAAGCCGGTCATCACCGACAACACGATGACCATCACCGCCACCCCGAGAATCACTCCCAGCACCGAGATCACGGTGACTACGGAGAGAAATGTTCGCTTCGGTTTGAAATATTTGAGCGCCAAGTAAATGGAGAAGGGCAGACGCACTGAATCAATCATCTCTTGGTTTCAACTGCGGAAACAAGATCACATCCCTGATCGTTTCGAGCCCGGCCAAAATCATCAGCACTGTCCGGCCCGCCTGGCCCGCTTTGTGGACAGGTGACCCAAGGGTAGGCAGGGGGAATAGGCAAGTCAAGGGCGGGGCGGGCAAGGTTGGGCTCTCCGCCTTATGTCACGTCCTGAATTACCGTTGTCATATTTTTGGCGTTGGTGACACGAATGGACACTCAAAATCGGTCCCCTCCAGAACCACGAACTTGCCCTTGTAGGCGGAAAGCGAGTGCTCTTTGCCGGAGCAATCCTTCAGGGCAAAATCAGGGGCCGTGTCGCCGGTGGCGAGAACGGATATTGCGAGGGCCTAGGTAAAGACGCCTGCCATGATTGTTGTGGTGTACTTATTCATGTGACTATTCCTTTTCTTTAATCGGAACGGTTTAGCTCCGGGTTAACCTCACAAACCTTCCAACGCATCAATCACAATCCTCTTTGTCAATAATTCGGGCAGGATCTGAGGTTCTGAATTTTCGCCGCTGCCATATAGAACATAAAGGGGAACGCCATTTCGCCCGTAGGACGCCAGAACACTTGTGATGGGCTCCTGCTGCTCAGTCCAGTCCGCCTTGACCATCGCTACTTCGTTTTGAGCGAATACTGCCTGGATCTTTCGCGTATTGAGCACCAGTTTCTTGTTTGCTTGGCAACTCACGCACCACGACGCTGTAAAGTCGATGAAGACCGGTTTTCCCTCGCTTCGAAGCTGTTCGACCAAATCTGGTGAATAGTCGAGCCATTCGACGGGCTTCGGTGGAAACATGGCGTAGGCGCCGCCGGAAACGAGCAGTGCAAGGGCAAGAATACAGCTACGGACTCTCGTAGGCGTCGCGCGTGAAATGGCGCCCCATCGTCCGTAGACCCAGGCTGCAATCCCAACAACAAGCAGGCCGGAAAGAAGACGCCCCAGTCCTTCCATGCCGCGCATGTCGGCAACCACCCACACCAGGAACAACGCAAAGCCGAGCAGCAGAAAACCCATGAACTGTTTCAGTGACTCCATCCACGGACCCGGCCGGGGAATCACTTTCAACCAACCCGGAAATCTCGACAGCAGCAGGTAGGGCAAGGCCATCCCGAATCCCAGGGATGTAAAGATCGTGATTGCAACTACAGCCGGCTGCGACATCGCGAACCCGATTGCCACTCCCATGAAGGGGCCAACGCAGGGAGTAGCAACGACGGTAGCCAATACGCCGCTGAGAAACGTTCCTGTCTTGCTGTGCGAGTCCTGAACCCCGCTCCCTGCCGAGGTCAGCGTGGTTCCGACCTCGAAAACCCCGAACAGGCTCAGCCCCATCAACAGGAACAGGATACACATGCTGATGACAAAAATGGGATTGGTGAATTGGAAAGCCCAACCCAGCGATGGATTCGACGCCTTCACTACCAGGAGAAGACCCGCAAGAGCCCAGAATGAAACCATCACCCCCGCAGCGAACAGCAGGCCGTGGCGCCAGACCGTACGCGGATTCTCCCCCGCAAGGTTCACGAAACCCAGGATTTTCAACGAAATGACTGGAAAAACGCACGGCATCAGGTTGAGAATCACCCCGCCGAAGAGGGCGATGAGGATTGCTCTTCCCAGAGCCATCGACGAGACGGTGGCCGGGGTGCCGGCAGCCTTGCCCACGAAAACAGCATCGGTCTCAACGCCCTGGCGTTGCCCCTTGCCATCCCAGCCTTTCTCGGCGGCAAGCAACCCGCGGATTCCCTTTTCCGGAACGCCGTCGTTCGTCGGGCTCAACTTGGCGGACAGGTTAAAACGGTTTCCTTCCCGTGTTACAGGGAGTCCGTCTGAATAATCGAACAGGTACTCCGGCTCCGGGAAATAGCGTACGGTCCCCACATCTTCGGCGAGGTTCTTCGGGCCGATGAACTGGATGTCGATTCGGGAATCCCCCTTGGATGCGGTGGCGCTCCATCCGGAGCCATCTCCAGGAAGATGCTTTCGGGCGACCTTAAAGAGTTTTTCGGCGTTTGCGCTCTTGGCTGGTGTTTCCGCTGAAACCGGGAGGGTAACAAACAATTCTCCGCTGCCTGGGATACAGATGTCGGCGCATTCCAACCAGGAGACACGTCCGCCCAGGCGCACCGAGGCGCCCGCCGCCAGATCTTTCGGAGGGAAAACCTCAAACAGCAGCGAGGTAACCTCTTCGTAACCAAACACGGCCAACCCCGCCATGGTCTGCCATGCCGGAACGGGCCAGTGAATGGCGGAGACCTCAAAACCGTCCGGCAGTTCCCAGTTTACCGCCGTGGGAAACCCTGAGTCGCCGGGATTCTTCCAGTAAGTGTGCCAGTGGGGATCATGAGTTAACTGGAGAGCAACCCAGAAAGAGCTTCCGGGTTGGATGGATTTCACCTCCGAAACCCATTCCGCGCTGACGTTGTTCGGTTTGATCGAATTCGCGGCCCCTGCACAGGGCGAAAAGAGAACGGCCGCGAGCAAAAGCGAGGGAAACAGGCGATTCATACTCTATTCATCTCCACTTACCAACCTTCAGACAGCAATCGAGTTTAAATGCTCAAAGTCGACACGCCCAACCGAAGCCTCGGCCGTGGCACGGCGCCTCCGGCCCTTGTCGGAACAAGGGCTGATGAGAATTCGAGCACGAATCGTGACCACTTTTCCCGTGCTCTCTTTATCGTCCCTTATTTGCGCAGACACGGGCCGGAGGCGCCGTACCACGGTTGGATACACTACTGCACATATCCCAGCGCGTAATTATAGGAAAAATCTTCAAGGCTATCGAAATCCCTCAGCGGAGGAAGGCTTTCGAACGCAACACGCTGCGCCTTGGCACGCTGGAGAACCTCCTTGTACATATCCTGCCGGGACCAATCGAGCTCCTGGAAGAATTCCGGATCGAATTTTTTCACGCCGATCAGGTAGCAGCCTCCGTCATCCGTAGGTCCGATCACAATCTCGTTGTCATCGAGAGCATCGACGGCTCGCTTGATTTCTGACTTGGAGAGGGCCGGGCACTGGGACCACAAGACGATGATTTTTCTGTACTCCCGATCGAAGTGCGAACCCACGTCTGCCAGGCGCGCGGCCTTTCGCGTTTCTCCATGCTGAGGTATTAACGTGGCCCGGTCGCCCAGCCACCGAATCATCTCCTCGCGGACAGCCTTCGGCTGGTAGAAAATCAAGGTATCGGTTTCTCCGGATGATCCGTTGATGCTGTTGAGAATATGCTCCACGTTCCTCCGGTAGATTTGCGCGGACCGGTCAGCGCCGACTGCATCGTCGAGCCAGGTATCTGAGCGGCGGGCTTCCGGCCTGTCCAGCAGCATGATCACGGCATTCCGTCCCGAACCGGATTGGTGACCGTTTACGGGGGAAGGTCCTCCCTGTTGCCATGACCAGAATGTGCCGGCATCACTGCAGAAGCGCCGGCAGACACCGGGGCCCGACCATCGATCGCCTGAGTGCACGGCGGCGCGCCGAATTTGTATAACCACCCCCTCCTCCCCGTAACGCTTACACAATTCGAAGTCGGCGTGAGATGTATCTTCCGCAAAAAGCGGCTGACCTCCTGCCAGATCCGCCCGTACAAAGAGGGCCTGGCTCCCGCGAGCCGCTTTAAACAAGAAAGTGCGCATTGTACTCGTCCACTCAATCAGCCGGTACAACGGGTTTTTACCCTCTATAGAAAGTCGAAAACAGCCCACCTTGAATCCGGGCTTTTCCGCCGCCTCTTCAACGAATGCCGGCCACCCACGCTCCAACCAAACGCCTGGCTCCAAAAACAGAAGAATATCACCTTTGGCCTTTAGCGACGCCTCGTTCAGGCCCTGGTTTCCCTGGGCTTCTGTCTTGATCAGGCGTACCCAGGGCATGGTGCGGAGCGATTCCTCCGCACCGTCCACGCTGCCCCGGTCCACTACGATGATCTCATGCCCGTCTTTTTCAGGGACGAGTGACGTAAGCGTCTGCTTCAGCAGCACTACCTGATTTTTGACAGGAACAATAATCGAAATCATTCTGATGCTCCCAAGTCGGCTGGTTGCGCGTGTCTATTTCCGGTGCGTGCGGACTGCGAAGGAACGCGGATGGAACACCGGAGCCGCCACACTACCCGATGTCCAATACCGTCGCAACCTCTAAGCAGAATCTGCTGTGCCTTGTCCCGTCTCCCGAAAGCAGGTACAGCCTGCCTCGAGTGCTCTTGAACCTGCGCCTGATTTCGGGGTACCGTAGTCAGTATGACAAGCACAATATTCGCGAAAACCAAGCAATTCCGGAGCCAGATTCTGGTAACGGCCTTCTTCCTCGGAATCGCCGGATTCACCATCCTGCTGCTTCTTATCCTGATCCCTAACATCAGCCACCTTCGACAGACAAAAGGGGACACCATTCCGCGGTGGAAGTGCATGGAGATTTTCACCGGGGATCGAATCAGGGTAGAGAGTCATGATGGCGAGTCTCATCTGGTTCATATCCTTGGCATCAGTTGCCCGCCTACCAACCGATCCGCGGCCGCTCAGGCGGCCAGCGAGAGGCTCGGGTTGCCGGAGACCGAAGCGGTGAAGCGAGGACAGGTTTCCCAAAAAACACTCTACGCCTGGATCAACAAACGATTGGCATTACTGCTCCCAAGCCTGACACAAGAAGATGAGGAGTGGCTCGAGGCCTACGTCCGCGTTGGCGGCGTTGATGTCGGCCGGAGAATGCTTCTGGGCGGCCAGGCGTACGCACTGGATACTCCCCACGGCCTGTTGGCTGAATACCAGGAGTACGAAGCGAAAGCCAAAAAAGAGAAAAAAGGCCTCTGGCGAGATCCGTAAGAGGGACCGCCAAAGGAAAAGACCAGCCCGCATATCTCACACTTTTTCTGCTGCGAGCGCGGATGTCACGGCAGATCAAGGAGTTAACGGCGATGCGTCAGGCGACGACCGACGAAACGCGAAGGATTCGCTCAACGGCTTCCAGGAGATCAGACCGTTCGAACGGTTTGGTAATGAGGGACTGGTCTTGGTTTACTTTTGATACCATCCGATTGTTTTCCTCCACCGTCCGGTTATAGGAATCGACGTCATCCTTCACGGACATGGAGGCAAGTCGCGCGCTCAGCTTTCGATAATTCTTCTGCTCCTGGGCAAGCTGTTTTCGAGTCGCCCCCAACCTCCGAATCGCCACCGGCATCTCCTTGGCGGAGTTCAGCGCACTCTCCCGCATCCCCTTCAAACGGTCGAATCCCGTCATGATGGGGTGCAGGTCCGCCGGCAGGTCAGCGGGCGGAATTTAGGTCGTTCGCCAAATCTTTCGGGTCTGGTCGTCCGCTGCCGAATCGGATCGATCAATATGGTCAATTCTTGAGGCCGCGATCGTGGTCGAGCCCATTCCGAGATCCAGAACGACCCCTTTCGCCGATTCCTTCTGGATCACGCCCCCCAACTTCTGACCATTCTTCAAGTGAACGACATCGGCGAAAACCGATCCCGGAAACAGAAATGCCCACCAGGCAAACGCCGCGATCCATCGGCAATTTAATGGTAATAAGGATTCTCACCTGACGAGTGATCGGTGATATCGATCACTTCGCGTACTTGCGGCACGACCTGACGAATGGCCGCCTCGATTCCGTGCCGCAGCGTTGCCTGGGACGCGGCACAGCCCTGGCACCCACCACCCATTTCGAGGTATACATCCCTCTCCTCGACCTTGACCAACCGGGCAAATCCCCCATGACTCGCGAGCGCGGGATTAATCTGCACATCGAACAGCTTCTCAATCGTAGGCCCTATCTCTTCGACCGGCGAGTCTCGAACGGAAGCGATCGCGGCCTCGGAAACCGCCGGCCGATCGTCCAGCAGCGCCTCGCGAATTGCCGGCACGACGTCCCCGACCAGGTCGGTCCAGGGCGACGGGGACTGCTTGAGAACAATCACTTGTGAATCCGTGACACGAACGATCGCTACTTCCTCCACGCCGAAGAGTGATTCCGCGAGAGGAGAATCGTGTGTGGGCTCCCCTCGAACGAATACGACCGTCCAACCCTCTTCGACCAAGGGCTCCGGCACATGAAATGTGCACGAATCGGGATCCGGCATCATTTCGCCGCGAATCTTTATTTCTTCGGCCATATCGTCTTGAAAAAGATAGAGAAGTCAGGACGCATACGCAAGCAAATCGTGGAACCGCCAGACAACCAACCGGTCTCCGGTTTCACATTTTGTTGGGCGTACGGACTGATTATTTGGATTCGAAATCGTCGCCCTTGTCCATCGATGCTCGCAGTTCCTTCGCATTCTTGAGGAACATCTCCCGATACTGCTGCGTATAATACGCAGTAGCTTCGGACTCCGTCTGGTCCGGATCGGTCTGACCACTCAACCAATTGTAAGCATTAAAACGGGCGGCGGCATACATAAGGGTCGCGCTGACGCGTGTTCGCGGCCACTTTTCGCCCAGCGAATTGGCAAGAGTAACAAACTCATTCGACATTTCTGTAAACTCAGGGGGGATTTCGTGATCACTATCCATAATCTGCTCATCGTCGTTAGGTAAATCCATATTGACACGGCACCGCATTGTCCCACGGCATACACGCACCAACCTGCAAAGACACTGTCTCACGTCGAAAGCCCAGGGACCAGACAGAATTTTCCCCTGGTAGAACAACGACGATGGTCTATGCCACGGATTTAGCGGATGCTGGGGTTCCGCAGTAGGTTCCCGCAGATGGGATACCAGTACCGCGGATGCTGAGGTTGCGTTTGAGGTATTGCGTCCGAATCGTCAATTCACGTTTGAGGCCTGCGTTCCTGGAATCCTCATACTGGGCATCCGCATCCCCAGACACCACCAGCAGAAACCCGCCATCCGCAGCACTGGTATCCCATCCGTGGGAACCAAACCACAACTCCGGCCGCGGTAGGCCGGCTGGCCAACCCTCGGGTTGGAGCGGTTCCCTGCAGGTCAGCGGAATTGCTGGAGAAACTCGCCGGCAAGATAGACGGATCCTGCAATGCAGATGATGCCGTCCCCCATCCGCCGGGCCCATGCAATCGCATCCGGATAGGCTTCTGACAGTTCGGCAGCTTCCACCGGCACCCCTGCCCTCTCTGCAGCGGCGAGAACCTCCTCCAGTGGAAGTTTTGCAGGATTCCGCAACTCCACCACCCATACCCGGTCGAAGTGGGTACCAATCGTGCGCAGGAACCCCTCCGCGTCCTTTTGCTTTGAGAACCCGGACACCAGGCCCGAAGGTCTCCCCGGCCAAAGGCCCTTCGCCATCTTGACGAGCGCATCCGCGCCGGCGGGATTATGCGCGCAATCGAGAAGCGCCGGCGGATCACGCGAGACAAGCTGTCCCCTGCCCGTCCAGG
>CAUZEO010000171.1:0-10837 GCA_963578625.1 Kiritimatiellia bacterium
CCGGCTTAAGCTCATCGCTCATCTTTAGAAACCACTGCCTTAACGCGCCCAAACGAGCCGGATTAAGAGTGATCCCGTCCCAAACCGTATTCTTGAGCTCCACCCTTCGGAGCGCTTTTCCGACCCTTGTCCCCTTAAGGATCCAGATATTGGGATCCTCGGGTTCCCGCACCGCCAGGTCTTTTTCTTCGGCTTCACCATCTGCCGAGAATACATGGACATTCTCCCGAGGAAGGCCACGCCCTTCGAGCTCCACTACCATGTCTTCTAGATGATGTAAGTGGCTCTGGACATTGCTGGATGCCTTGTTACCTCCATTGATCAAGAGAGCATGCGTCGCGCTTTCCTTTGCACCGCGAGCTGCACGAACTTGGACAAACATTACGGCCAGGATCACCAGCAGCATCAACCAATGGTCTATCCCAAGCTCAAGTCGCCGCACTCTCCGCCGATCAATCATGAATTTCCTCCGAAATAAATAAGGAATGAAGATTTACCAACTTCCAAACCCAAATAGAATTTGCCATCGGGCAACTTCTAGCCGTACCATACTGCGTCGGCTCAAATCAGTTTATGGCCGCCCGCGGCACGAGACAATCGTGCTCGAGCCGCCTGAACTGGCCCAGGCTTTATGGACTGAATATAGAAAGCCATTTGCGTTCGGGAAATGGCTGATCAACCTGTGTGCTAAGGGCATAAGTTTTTGACAGGATCTACGGGATGTCTTCGCTTCGCTCAGGGTAGGCCGCGAGGAAAATCCGGGTGCGATCGTTGAGCACCCCATAAAAGGCGCGTGTCTCGGAGTCGTGGTGATCGCGCCACAGCGTCGCCGGAATGGCCGAGTCATTGGCGAGGTAGGGCCGGTCGCGATGCCCGTAGTAAATCTGTACCGTTCTGCGCACGGCTTGGGTCGGGCGCGTGGTCGCCGAGTGCTGCACGGATGCATTGAACAGCATGCAACTGCCGGCCAAACCATGGAAATGGACCTGGCCGTGGCGCGCGAGCTGCTCCTTCTCGTTTTCAATCACCGGCTCGTGAATGGACTCGGGAGAGATTGAGAAGCAGTGCGTCGAGTCGTCGGTGTCGGCAAGCAGGACCATCAGCTGGATGTAATCCATGTGCAGGGGGTGTTCTTTCCAGTGCGGCTTGTCACGGTGCCAGCCCTGGTTAAACTCACCGTCGTAGGCTCGCATTTCACGCAGGCCGATTTCGCCAAAGCAGAGCGGTCCCCCCATCAAGCCTTCGATGGTTGGCAGAATCTTCGGATGGCGAATCAGTTCGTCGAACTGTGGAGAGCTGATCAGGGCATCGTAGTTGGCAAACTGGTGATGCCCGTAGTCGCGCCAAAAGTTAGGAAACTTAGACTGGTCGTTGTGGTACATCTCCTTGAAGTGCTTGACCTCTTCATCGTCCAGGATTTTCCCTAAATCGAGGAATCCGTTCTCTTCAAAGAATTTCCAGTCTTGGGGACACATAGTGTGATCTCGCAGCCTACGAAGCCGTGCTAACGCTCCATCCAACTTGCCTCAGCGCCGTGAGAATATCAAGCCCCTTGGCAACCCAATGAGCGACACCCCAACGAGCAAACGGCATTCGCTCACCCTCCCTATTGTATCCACATGTTAGCCCAAGAGCTGGGTTCAGCATCGAGGATCTCTCGTGAAGCGTTGGCACGTCAAGACTCTCAGGTTGCCTTTGCGGGTCACATTCTTCCGCAAACTGAACCGGGCTCTGCATCTTGAGGCTTCTATGGGGACGGATCCGGTTGTATTCCCGCCGCCAGTTTTCGATGACCACTCGCGCCTCGGTCAACGTCCAGAGCCATTCCCGATCCAGGCATTTTCCCCGCAGCCGGGCGTGGAAGCTCTCGATGTAACCGTTCTGCCACGGACTGCCTGGCTCGATATATAACGGGAGGGCGGAAATCCTTTGCCGCCGTTCAACGCGAGCTTCTCAGTAATCGACAGGCACATATCCCGCCGGATACGGCGTCGTACTCAGTCTCTGCGGCGATCTCCTTGTGCAATACGGAATAAATCCATTGGTCGCCGCACGCACCGTATACACGTACGTGGCATTCGTTCCCCCCGCGTAATCCTGCGCGTACTCGCAGCAGAAGATCGGAAAGCGGCCTTTCATGGGCTCGAGATACCCCAGCACCTCGTCTGTCCATCCCGGGAAGATGTCGTCCGTAAGCTTGTTGAACCCGTTCGTATTCGTCCAATCGTCAAACCCTTCGTCCCCATCGTACCAGATCGCCTCGAGGGCGATCGCGTCGATGATCGACTCGTATGTGTTCGTATTTTCCCCGTAAAGGTCCGAGGCATTTTGCGCCACGATCAGGTAGTCGGGGTCGGCATTCGTGGCATCAAACCGCGCATACTGCCAGATGTTGCTGATGAAGCGGAACATCTCCACGGCCGGGTCCTTGCCGTCGGTCTGCGCCTTCGCGATCACGTCGTCGTCCGCGAACGCCTCCACCCAGTCGAGGTAGATGCCGTCGAAACCTTCATTTAACGTAACATTGACGTGACTGTTGCCGTTCGTTCCATAGATGACGATGTCCTGCCATTGGTCATACCAGTAGGCGACGGGATAGTTGTCCGTCCAGCCGTCGGGATCCTCCGCGACGATCCACGGCGGGTCGTCGAGGCCCCACCCTGACTGCCAGTACCACCGCCAGCTTTCCGCCTGGCCGATATCGACGTAGGCCAGGACAATCGGGTTCTTGTTGTGCTGGGCGATGTTGTAGTCCCGTATGCTTTGGATAAGCACGTCGATCGGGAAGCTCTCTTCGCCCGCCTCCGTGACCACCGGTTCCAGGACGTACATATCGAAATGCGTGCCCACGAGCTCGTTCCATTGCTGTGTCGTATTCACGAACTGGATGTTGTAGGCTCAGGACTGGACTTCATCGAGTTGCACCTGCCGCACGATGTTGGAGGCCCACAAACGGTAGAACCGCTGGGATGCCGACAGCATGTCCGTCTCGGACCAGGACATGTTCGTGGCGTCTGCGATGGAGGATACGCGGGCCGTCCAGGGCCCTGCGACCGCCAGAGAGGATTCCACCTCGTAGGCTTTCCCTGTCTCCGCGTTCCACCGAACGACAACCTGGTTCGTTGCGATCGATACGTCGTCGATGTCCACGCTCTGCGCAACCACGGAGGAGACCATGGAATACACGGAAAGAAAGGCCACGGACAAGACGGATCTCACGGATGGAAGGCTTTTGGACGGCATCAAACTTCACCTCATACGTTCAGGCTGATAAGAAGAGTTTGGCTCGGTGATTGTCAGCGGCACATCCGAGGCGTGAAGCGGGACTCTCGGCTCTACCTCCCTGAGGGTTTTCATCGGCGGTGCAGCCGGTTCCAGGCTGCCGGCATTAGCAGCCGGCGTCAAAACCGGAAGCCCTGTCTGCACAGCTAAGGTTGCTGCTACTTGTGTTCCTGTCTTGTTCATTGCTTTATCCTTTGATTAGCCAGACAGTCTGATACAATTGATATTCCCGCAGACCAACCACTGTCAGAAGTATTATTCCGATATACCGTATTGCCGGGTACCGTCAAAAAAAATCTCGCCCAAAGCAGCCCGACATTCAATTTTCAACACCCGTTATCTGAAGGCGTTCCTCCGGCCCCCGGGAAAAGAGCATCTGCGGTCAACAGAAATCTGGGAGCTGCATCGTCAATGGATGATGATCTTCCCTTCGCCCCTACGGATCGGGAACGAGGCGATAGAACTGCACCGGGAAATTACTGCTTCCGCTGTCTTCGTACAGCAGAACATTGGTCGTCGGCGTATTTGTGCTTGCCATGATCCACGAAGCCGGGTCGATCAGGTCCGTGGAAGCCTGGATGCCATATGGAATTCCGGGAATGACGCCCGCACTGAAGCGGATATTCCCGTTGCTTTCCGAGATGGACAGGAATTGAGGCGGTGTGGGCGTGTCACCGGATACGGAGATAACGACCGTGTCTAGCCCTACGCCGAGACGGTTGTCAAAGACGGTCAGCACGACCGTGTGCATGCCGCTTATGGAGTAGGCATGCAGCGCAGATGGCGTATCCGTGATCAGGGAGCCACCGTCGCCAAAGTCCCAATGATATAAGACGATCCATCCTTTCTCATCCGGATCGAAAGAGGCTGACGCATCGAGGAACACGGTGTCACCCGGATCGACAACAACGGGATTCGCAGAGAGATCTACCACGGGAGACTGGTTGGTATACGACGGGAACCGTAACGAAATATCGTCGAACTCTACCACGCCTTCTCCATTTGCCTGCAGACCGAAGTACCCGTCCATGAAGGGGGCTCCGGCGGAGCCATCGTCCGTCCAGTCGATGTAGGTCCTCCCATTAGCTGAAACCTTGATATCCGTACCATCGGCAACCACACCCAGCGTCACGAAATCGACCGTTGGGTCGATGCCGGTATTGGCGCTGGCCACCTGACTGTCCGTGTTGGCGGAGAACAGGGTCAGGTTGCCGTTGCTGCGAATGTACGCCAGGTAACCGCTCTTCGTAAGGCTGTCGTTGTAGAGATCTTTTCGGAAGCACAGGCCGCCCCAGTTGGCGCCGGGCCCGATTTTGATATCAACCTGGCCGGTGAAATCATCCGCCGTCAACGTAGGTTCCATCAGGGTCCCCGAGTTTTTCGATATGAGCCGGCCCTCCTCAGCCCGGAAGTTTCCCGAGATTTGGAACCACTCGGCCATTTCATCGTCTTGGAATGGATCGTACACCAGATAATTTTCTTCTCCGGAGAAGACTCCGGCCCGGGTGACATCATGGTCATCCATGACGCCATCGTCCACGGCAAGGAACACCCGATACAGCCCGGCCCGGGTGAAATCATGGACGGGACTGTGCAGGGTGGCGCCACCATAATCTCCAAACCGCCACCGGTAATGGGTGGCGCCGGTCGAGAGCGATCCGTCGAAGGTGTGACTGGCATCAGCGCCCAACACCAGTGCCAGGTCAGGACCGGCAGCAGCATCGGGCATCAAGCCATGACGCGAGGTTATCCGGCAGAAGATATCCTCGGCAAACGGCGGACACGTCAACACGCTGATCCCACCCGGGATGAGCTCTTGCCCTATCACGTTTCCCGTGAGTGGCTCGTACCACCGGACCAGGTGCTCGACGACTGGCAGATCGATCGTGAAGTCGAAGCCGGTACACAATGAGCTTAGATCCGAATGATGAAAAAGATACACGGCGTACTCGCCGATTGCGGGATCACCTGTCGCGTACCCGCGGGTGATTGAGTCATTGGACACCACGAAATCCGGCGCAGTGACCGGCGTCATTGTCGCTGGTAGCAATCGCACGATGTCCTGATAATACCCCATTGCAAGGGTCGCTTGCTTATTGAAAAAGGCGTTGGCGTTGCTCCACGGAGGATCGATACCGTCGAAAACAGTATGCCAGAAGACCAGGCCGCCTTCCGCCATGAATGAAATCCACATCGATACGCGCCAGCGGAACGGATCATTTGAGGAATTGTTCCGGCCAGCCCCAAACTCATCCACGATGCACGGTCTTTCGTGCTGGTCATTCCTGATCGTGTTGAACACACGTTGATCCCAGGTGCTGTCGTCGGTGTTGCTGTCATAATGATGAGGCGCGTTGACCTCTTGATACGAGGCGGCACCTGCATCCCATGTGGTGTTGATCAGATGCTGATACGGGTCCGAGGCTTTTATATGGTTGAACATCTCCGTGAACCAGGCGGATGGAACACCACTCCTCTCGTTGAAAAACTGCCATATGCAAACGTATGGCCCATACCGGTTGATGCAATACTCGAAATACTTCTGTTGATATTGCTTGGCCTGCAAGTTCGTCCATTGTTCCGAAGATGTCGAACACGGCCCGCCATTGGCCGTATTCAGGGGGTTCGACGACCAATCGCGGTTCTTGTCGAAGAACACCAATGTGGTCGCCATCCCATTCGAGTATGCATGGGCGAACATGTCGTCCAGTTCCTTGCCTATATCGAGGTCATACTTCTCCAGCCCGGCGGTGTGGCTCCACAGCGTCACGTGACCGCCGGACTGTTCTATTCCGAGCAGTCTTCTGTAGAAGTTGCAGCCGTGTTTGCCCCAGTGATCGAAGTAGATCTCGAATTTCCGGTTCGCGTCTCCGCCGATGTTCTTTTCTTCGATCATCGGAGAACTATAACCGTAGTACTGCACGCCGACCGGATAGCAAGGTGAGCCTTCGTCCCAGACCAGCCGCAGGTTGTTTGTCGCACTTACAGAAATGAATCCATGCGCTTCCTGACCCGTTGTGCTGAATCCGCCATTCGAGCTGTATGTGTCCCCGCCATCGTCCACCAGAAGATCCCACGTCCATGCGCCTTCTTCCCTCACATTGAAACGGATCTTCCATGTGTCGGCATCATAGTAAAAGCCCGGGACAGTGTAATCTGTGGTGGACGGCGCATGGAACAGCACCTCCACCTGGATATCCTGGAACGGATTAACGTAACTCGCATCGTCCAGATCCAGTGTGAGCTCATACAGGCCGTACAACGAGGGGGTCTCAGTACTCGGTGTCACTGTCACCGGAAGCTCCGCGTGGATCACCGCGGGGACAAGTGTTACCAGCGCAATAAGAAATAATATCATATTTTTCATTACATCACCTGAACGATTCTGAGGGGAAAATATGTGCCAAGATCTTGTGGAGTGGCAAGGCGTTTCAAAAAACGCGATTCGATAACGCTCATCATAAATGATGAGGCCAGTTCCTCGTCTGTCACATACGGAATGGTCAGCGGGTACTCCCAGCCATCCTTGCTCAGCTTCTCCATCTGGTAGCGGCTGAGTACGTACTGTTTGACGTTGGCACGGACACTTGACCCATCCCTCCGGTTTAACAGGGCTTTCATGTCCGTGCTTGACGAGCTCATCCATTTCTCGATCTTGCGGGATGGATTCGCGGGCTTTAATTGGTACGTTTGGACAAGGGATCTCCGCCGATGGCGATCGGGTCCATCAGCCGGGTTCCCGCATGGAGTCCATGCCCAAGGTACATCGCACAGACGACTATAGTCATGCCGAGAAGATCTCTACCATGCAATTACGTGCCTGGCCAGCCGGGTAGACACGGACTCTTGGGTCTGATTTCATATGGCCGCACCCGGCACGGTCCGCGATCTGTGTGCAACAGCGTTTCCCCGCAATCACCAATTCTCAATAATGGCCGTTGCCTGGCTATTTTCGAGCGATTTCAGAGGCAGGTTAGCGACTGTATTGTGTGGTAGAGGAACCGGGTAGTGCTTCTTTTTCATCGGGGCTTTGCGTCAGGATCTGCAGGGCCTGATCGGTTAACCGGGATCGCATTGTCGATTGCTGCAACAATTGTTTGGCGCCCTCATGGTCGCCCATTCTGGCACAATGGCACGCCAAAACCCCCGTGGCCAGGTTCTTCCATTGCGGATCGGCAGGAGTTCGCAACCTTTCAAGTTTCTGCACGCCTTTCGCATGGGCCGCTTTGAATTCGAAGTTCAACTCACTCATGCCCTCAATGAATGCCAGGGAATTCTCGAACTGGACCGAATTGCCCAAGGCCCTCTTTATCCGCATAAGCCGTTTGGCATCCAGGGCCTCGTGCAGGGAGACGTGGGTCCAATCGGCATGAACGGAGTTCAACGCTTGCTCAACATCAGGGGGCACTGGCTGTACGTCAATAGCAACAGGTTTCGAGGTCGTCTGAATTGAACCGGCACGCATACGGGCGCGTAGTTCATAGTGACCGGGGCTGCCGAACACCAGGGAGTCATTTGAATCGGCGAACAACAACGCGTGTGCAACGACATGTTTGCCGGGCTTGATGAAACTCTCGTAACCTGCGAGTTGCTTGAGCCCTGTGTACGGCGTGCGAATGTCATCAAACTGACATCCCCCGGGACGTTTGATCTGAACAATGGCCGTGCCATAAAGCTCGTCCAGAGGCTGGTCCAGGACCACGGACTTCTTCCCCCGGTTTTTCAGTCCCATTTCCACCAACAGAGGGGATCCCGCGGTGATGGTGGTCCGGTCGGTGATCACGGTGCAAATGAGTTTGTTTCCATTTGGGGTTTGCTTTCCCTCAGGCTCGGCCATGGCGAAAAATGGCAAGAAGCCGATCAGAAGAGTCGTCAGTCTCAAATTCACGTGCATTTTAGAATTCATGTCGATTTCTTTATCATATGGTTAGCGTGGGCGTTGCTGATCGCGAATGTTGTCGATCTGCGGGGCATTAATCTGGTTTTGAGCGGCCGTGCCGGAGCGATTGGTGTTGGCACTGAGAGGACCCGTATCGTGTGCGCCTCCGTCGTGGCTCATTGCGAATCTGTGAAGTGACTCATGCAGCACAATGCGCTGCTCGAGCACGCCGGCCGCCACCGTGCCGGCCCAATTGGGCACACCGGCGCAACTGGCGGAGGTGTCACGGATGGTTTCGTGATAAATCAGGCAGGGGCCGTCTGCGCCAGGCGCAAACCCCCAGGTGGCGGTTCCCTCCCCGTCAAAATCCTCGATGCTTTCGCCTTCATAAGCGGAAACAACCTGGACCACCCAGAAGCGGTCTAGACTGGCCTGGTCCCTCATCGCGTTGCCCTTGGCCGCCGCCGCGGCATCGCTGAGGTTGCGAACGAACGTGGCGTCGTCCGTAGCGTCCAGGGTGCCGAGATCGTCCACGGCTTCAACAAAGGCCCGTCGGTACTCAGCCACCATCAGGGTGGTGTCTGAATTCCCCAAGTCGCCCGGATTGACGTCCGCGTTGCCCACACAGGCGCCATCAAACACCACGCCGGCTCCCGGGGCGGCATAGGAATCCAGTTCGGTATGGAGAAAACGCCATACGAGGAGAACATTACTGACATAGCTGGCGGAACTCCGGACTTCCCGTGCCTCCGGGGTCCCCGTGACTTGCTTGTTCACGATTCTCAGCTTGTTGACATTTCGCTCTGCCGTGTTCGCGCCCACGTCCTGTACTGCGTCGCGGTTCTCCAATTCAGCCAGGTAATCTTTATCGCCGGAACCCACAACCCGGAAATTATCGCCCGGCTGCATCGTCACTTGAAATCCGAAGGTCTCCTCCTTTTCGTCGAAGGACTGCTCCTTGAGCCCGCCCGTTTCCCCATCGAACCGCCCGTCCCGATGTGGAGCGGCGCCCAGGTTGTCACGCTCGTTGGCTTCGTTGTCAACCGGATTGGAAGCAAAGGTGGGGTCATCGACATCAAAGGAATCGAAATAAATGCTCACCGCCTCCACGGGCTTCACCGTCAGGGCGACCTTGACATCCACCTCGTCCCTGTCACCGGCTTCCAGCGCCCCCCCCGAGACCCGTGCCCCGGGGAAAACCCGCACCGCGTTGGGACGGAGTCCGGCGGGCCAGGTCAAGACATCAAGGTCCAGGGTATTGCTGTGAGTGCGGCTGTTGTTCCGGCCCACCCATTCAATCTTGTCGATTCCGAGGATAGTCAGGGCGACCTCATCCTCGCACTGCATGTCGCCACTGGTAAAGGTCAGCGTGAGCCTCGTTTCGCGCTGCTTCGTATGGGGCTTGATGCCTTCCACCCAGAGCTCCTTTACCAGGGCGCCGCCGCTGGGCGTGAAATCACCGGGAACAGACAGCGCCGCGCCAAGCGGATACTCCGTTTTCTTGCTTGCGTCGGTCCAGACCTTGACCTTGTCTGCGCCCGCCACGGCAGACAATTTGGCCTCGCCGCTGGCATCGGCCCCTCCCACGCGGAGGATCACCTTCACCATTTCATCTTCTCCCGGCACCTCGGAGTCGGTGGTGCCCGTGTCAAATTTTCCATCGTTATCGTCGTTGTCCAGGTTGACGAACGTCTGGGCGCCCTTGCACAGCTCCTCGTCTTCCGGGATCATGGTTTCCGCGGGATCGATCACCTTCGGTTTATGGATTCGCAGATCGACTTCGCGCACCTTGATCTCGAGTTGCTCAATCACAGGCGGATCGTCTGCCTGGATGCCACGGTTCCGGATAATGACCTTGATCGTGTCATCACCCGCAGTGTCCGGGGCCTTGTAGATCGCGGTGGAAATACGGCCGAGGGTTTCCGCACTGCCGGAATGGTCCGGGAACGCCCCCCTTGCCGCGGACCAACTATAGGATTTTTCATCGAGGACCGTGGTTTTCTTGCTGTCAAATCCACATTCACCGCTGCAAATCAACTCCAACAGATCGAGGTCTGCACCTTCCGCATGGAAAATCACCCGCTCGCCGGCACAGACTTCAACCGGACCATCAGCAGACCCGGACAAGGCCAGCGGCACCGCCTGCCAGGCCGGGGCGACCGGGGCACACGTACAACTCCCGGATGTAGCGGCCAGCGGGGAGCCGGGATATGTATCGACTTGTGCGCTCACGGTACGCTTGTATCCGCATTCCTTCTCGCGGAAGAACTCAAGGGTATACGTGATGCGGGCCTTTTTCTCGTTGTTTCGTGAACCCCAGACCTCCACCTGGAGCGTGACGCTTTTGGTTTGGCCAATTTGCAGGCTGGGAGGGTCGAACAGGGTGGATGGACCCACTGCACCTCTGAGTTGCCCTTCGCCGGCCACTTTCTTCCAATCATAAAGGACGGAGTCCGCAATGGGGATGATTTGCTCTTTCGTGCAAACCAGAAAGCACTTGCAGGTGTGCTTCAACTGGTCCAGGTCCGATCCGGTCACAATCAGCGGGGTGGATCCCAGTTCATCCACGACGATCTCGCCGGATTCCGGGGCAATGACGCTCGCCGTGACACCTGGCCCCGGATGCACTGCCTCATCGACCAGGCAATATGTAAACCATGAGGGAATATCCGCGAC
>CAUZEO010000172.1:0-10638 GCA_963578625.1 Kiritimatiellia bacterium
TATCACAACGAAGTCTGGACGGGAGTGGAATATCAGGTAGCCGGCCACATGGCGTGGGAGGGAATGATCACGGAAGCGTTGGCGATCTGTCGCGCGATACACGATCGCTACCACCCTGCAAAGCGCAATCCGTGGAATGAGATAGAGTGTGGCGACCACTATGCCCGAGGCATGGCAAGTTACGGCGTCTTTCTCGCTCTCTGCGGATTCGAATATGACGGGCCGAAGTGTCATCTCGGGTTTGCGCCGCGGATCTCACCACAAGACTTTCGAGCCGCCTTCACCGCGGCCGAAGGATGGGGAACGCTGACCCAGCAGCAGGACGACGCCACGCAAACCAACTCGGTGGCGATCAAGTGGGGCCGGGTAAAAGTAAAGACGCTCGCCGTTCAACTGCCGGACCGAACCACGGCTCGCGGCGCCGTCGTCGCCGTCTCCGGCCACACTCTCGATTCCCGGGCACAGCAGGATGGTCTTCGATTGCGGATCATCATGCCCGAAACAGTTGAACTGGGCGCAGCCGATGTAATGCTTGTGAAAATCCCGCTGAGCTCATGAAAAGCTCATGGGATGTAAACTCTTCCTCGATAGCCGCGGGTGGATTCGGCGGCGGCGCCCACATCAATGAACGGTAGTCCGGCGCCGGTTCCGGCAGGCGCCGCGTCCGCCGTCGGCCAACTGCCCGATCCGAACATGCCGTCGTCCATTTCCAGGACGTATCCGCGGTTCACCGACGTGTCGCGCAGAATCACAACGATATCCGATTCATCCCTCGATAATGACTCAACGCCAAAGAATGACGAGCCATTCGTTGGATCGGTATCGGCAATGTATTCCGCAAGATTAAGCCGGCCATCAAAATCGGAATCCATGTTCGCCTCCGCAATCGTTGCATTGCCGAAGTGGATCGTTTCGAAGTGGTTCGGCAGTCCGTCCAGATCGAAGTCCAGCATGGCGCTCTCCGCAATTATCGAGTCGTTCCAGGTATTGCCATTCACGAAGTCCGTGTTCAAATCATATTGCGCGGTGCCGCCTCCGGTCTGGGTAGCCTGCAACGGGCCGACATAGAAATCATCTCCGGCCTGGGGATCGATGTCCTCATAAATGATCCCGTAGATGTATCCGGCCTGATAGTAGCCATGATGAACAAGGGCTCCGAAGAACGCCCAGTTTTCGTCCTGCCCGCCGTTGTTTCGAACCGTGTCGGCCGCGAGCACAACATCGTTCTCGCCCGGGATTCCGCCGGGGAGGATAGGGTCGCGCATGTTGTCGGGAGTGTACATCAACCGGATGGCAGCTTCATCGCCCACAACCGGCAGGATCGGTACGCTGAATTCGTCGATAAACCCATACGATCCATACCACGAAACTCTCATTGTGCTGCCGGAGGCCACGGTCCTGTTCCAGATGTCGCCGTCCACAAGATCGTTGTTCATTTCGTAGGGATGTGGATTGGAGACATCGTTTGCCGCCGTTGCCTGCAGATGGCCCGAAAAATACCGCTCTCCGCCCTGGGGATTATCGTCCTGGTAGATCGTGCCGTATACGAACCCCGCGGCAAATGAATCGGAATAACTGATTGGCCCGAAGAAGCCATAGCCCTCGCGAAATCCGCCTGAATTACTAACCGTCGTGCTGTAAAGCACGGTGTCGTTCCCGGCGGGCACGCCGCCGGGTAGCATCGGATCTGCCAACCCGTCCGGAGAGTAGATCAATTGGATCAAGGTATGGTCACCGGGGTTCGGCAGGATCGGGTTTCCCTGCTCATCCAGGAACCCGAACGAAGCGCTCCATTGGTAGTGCATGAACGACTGCAGCACCGTTCCATTCCAAGCATCACCCAATACGAAATCGATGTTCATTTCGTAGGTGGTCGGAACCCAAGACCCAGGCGGAGTCTCCACCGTGGCCTGCATCGGCCCGGCGTAATACCGCGCGCCGGCCTGCGGATCGGTATTCTCGTAGGCCACTGCGTAAATGAAACCCGACTGGTAGGGCCCCTGGTAGTGGATCCAGTTGAACAAACCATAGTCTTCCCACAAACCGCCGTTATTGCGCACGATTCTGGTGTCGATGACGACGTCATCATCGGCAGGCAGGCCGCCGGGCAGAATGGTGTCGGCAACTCCGTCCGGTGAGTAGATCAGTTGCACCAGGGCTTCGTCGCCCAAATTCGGAAGAATCGAATTTCCCTGGTCATCGATAAACCCGGCCCCTCCCCTCCAATCGATCAGCATCAACGGCTGGTTCACAACACTTCCATTCCATGTATTTCCGTTCACGGGATCGGTGTTGAAGTCGTAGAAAATACACGCGGGATTACTCCGGAAACTCTGCACAGTCTGCACAAGCGGTCCTGCATAATATTCGTCATTGCCCTGCGGCACAGCGGAGTCGTAAATCACTCCGTAAATGAACCCGGGCTGAAATAATCCTTCGTAGTCATAAAACCCGAAGAAGGCGTACTCTTCGAACTGGCCGCCATTATTGCGAACGATTCTCGCGTCGATCACCACATCGTTGTTGCCGGGAAGTCCGCCGGGTAAAAGGCCATCGGCCACGCCGTCAGGAGAATAAATCAGCTGCACCAGCGCCTCGTCGCCCAGGCCCGGCAGGATCGGGACGCCCAAGCCGTCCAGAAAGCCCCACGAACCCAGCCACCTGACAGCGAGATACGGATCCGGGGTCAACACCGTTCCAGTCCAGGTATTGCCCGACTCGGGGCCGACGTTCAGATCGAATAATCCTGCCAGCGATGCGGCATTGGTTGCCGCCATGCCCGGGCCCCGGTAATACCGGTCGCCTCCGATCGGAGAATCCGTCGAAAAGAGTACGGCGTACAACGTTCCACTCTGAAACGTCGCCTGGAACTGCTTTTGAAAAACGCCGAACTGCTCAAGCACGCCGCCATTGTTTCTCACCACGAAGCTCTCGAGAACGACGTCATCTCCGTTGGTTCCGCCGCCGGGAAGAATCTCGCCGTCCATCTGATCGTCCGGCGCCAGGTAGAGCTGCGCAAGAACCTCGTCGCCCAGGTTCGAAAGGACTCCTATCGAGAGAGAAGGAAAGAAAATTCCGGTCGACGCGCCCCAGGTGAAATCAAAGTCAGGGTCCGGCGGGGGCGGGGACGGGGGCGACACGACCGCCTTGATTGCGTCCAGGAAGAGACCATTCGGGTCGCCCAGGGTCGGCGCGATATACCCGCCCTCACCATATTCGTTCCAGGCGTAGATCATCACCAGCCGATCGGGCGTGGCCAGCGTCGGATTGTCATCGAGAAAGTCGATCGCTTTCTGAAGATGCGCTCCGACCGCTGCCGGTGTGCGGGAGGGATTGAAATACCAGGTTGGGGGCGTGTTCCAGGGACGCGCATCCCAGCCTGCCATGATCGTCGGAATATAGAATTGAGAAACAATACTTTGTGTATCGGTATTCCAAACGCCATCGGCCCACGTGTCGTTGCCTTCAACATAATCCGTAAGCGAAAGGTATGGAAATTCCGTCTCGCCTGCACCCCACCCGGGTACGGCATTGTACCGGGTCACATGACTGTATAGCGACGCGGAGCCCGCGACGTTTGCCGCGAACTCCACCGCGGGAAAACCGGCCGCAACCCCGATCTGCTGGAAGTAGTCGTAGTTGGTCTGCGTCATGCCGGCGCCGTTAAAGAGGGTAATTAAAGGGTTTCCGCCAACACGCAAGTACCGCGAATCGGTGAGGAAGGGCAGCAGCATGTCGGCTACCTGCACCCACTCCGCGTCACTGTCGATTGTGGTGGGGGCAACATCGACGATGTTGATGTTAAATTCCATGCGGCCTCGGTTCGATGCCAGCATGAAATTCTTCAGCCCAGAGTTGATCCCGTCATTCGCGGTTGCCGAGGGACTTCCATACCAATACCAATCGAAACTGAAAAACGCGATACCGTGGTCGGCGGCCAGGTCGATCTGCTGCTCCATGACCGCCACCGTGTCGCCCCGCCACAATCCTCCACCCCAAATCGGTTCGCGTTCAGGAAAATGGTTTCTCAGTTCTGCGGTGGCAAACGCGGCGATGGCTTCCGGCGTGTCATGGTACCACCCTTCGAAGTAGTAAACGCCGACCTTCGCGGTCTGACCGGCACATGCAAAGGGCAAGAAGAATAACCCCAACAGAGCCAAAAAACTGGTGGTGGAGCGCGGAGCCGAATACGGGTTCAGATTTCGCATGGTCTTTCTCTCAGCATCTTGAGGATCACAACTGGCCAGTATACTCGATCGGGCCGTTCGATTCCAGTCGGAATGGAGTGCATCCGAAAGAAAGTGCGAATCTGATCATGAGCTTCCCTGGCACAGGTCGGGCTAGCTACGGGGCAGGTTCCTTGCGAACGTTGCTCCAATCGATCAGATCACCCTCTGCAAACCGGGCGTGGCGAAGCCACTCAATTTCCGGCGGCTTGACGGAAGTCGCGATGTATTGCGCCATGGCACCTCCCACACACAGAGCGGTCGAGAAACCGCCGCCGCTGAATCCGAGCGCATAGAACAGCCCGCGGGGTCCACTCGCGTCAAGAATCGGCATGCCATCCGGCGTGTAATCGTACACGCAAGCATACGTGCGATGGACGAACCCCTGTTGCATGAACGGCAAGACCGACGCCAGGCGTGTATGCATATCCTGTACTCGATCGGGGTAGGCGGTCTGCCGGTAGTTGTCCGGATCCTCAGCGGTAAAATCCGCCGGGCTTGAAATCAGGTCTCCCTCTCGCCAACCAACGAACATTTGGCGGTCCCCTTCCGGTCTCAAATAGAGACACGCCTGACTGTCGGAGACGATTCGCGTCAACCGGTGTGTGTTGTCCAGCGGCACTTGGAAGAACGCCATTTCGGCCCGATGCGGATCTACCGGAACGTCGAGACCCAGCCGTTCCAATTGCGCTCTCCCCCAGGCCGCCGTGGCGATCATCACAGCAGGCGTGTGGTACACTTTTCCGGAAGCACGCACGCCGGTGATCCGCTCACCCTCGACCAGTAAGTCTTCAACCGGACATCCCTCGCGGATTTCTACGCCGGCCTGCCGAGCAGCGGTCGCCAGGGCGTGAGTCATCGGCATGGAATCGACGTGCAACGCCCCCGCTTCGTACGCATATAAAACGTCTTCACCCCGGCGCAGGCCCGGCTGAAGCTCACCCGCCTCCCCGGCATCAATGATTCGTGCATCGGCACCGACCTGCACGGCAGTTTCCACGCTGAACCGCACCGTCGCCTCATCATTCGAATGCGCGACGAGCAGATATCCCGGTCGATGAACCTCGACCGGTACGCAAAAGCGATCGGTAAATTCCAGGAGCGCGTGCTGTGATTCCAATTGCCACTCGGCGACGTGCCGGTGAGCTGTCAAGGTGCGAACAATACCGGCAGCCCGACCCGATTGACCCGCCCCGACGTAATCACGTTCGAGCACCACAACTCGTTTTACTCCCAGCACTCTCAGATGCAGAGCTGTGGCCAGCCCGTTGACGCCTCCGCCAACGACAACCACGTCCGCATTTTCAGAATTCCTCATCGAATGGTACTTGTGGCTTGTGTTCCTTTTCGTTCTCCGTTTCGATGCGCATGAGAGAGCAGCAACTATTCTTTCCCAATGAATGAATCTTTACCAGCGAATAGAAAGGCTGAAAACAGCGCTCCATCCCGGGTCGGGGTCGGGATGAGCGGCGGCCTTGACAGTTCGGTGGTCGCCGCGCTTTTGAAGGAACAAGGCCACGAGGTGATCGGTCTCACGCTTCACATGTTCCGCGAAGGATCGCGCTGCTGCTCGGTGGAAGATATCGACCGGTCCCGGAGAATCTGCGACGCACTGGACATACCGCATTCGACCGTTCAGGCGGTCGATTTTTTCCGCTCCACCATTATCGAGCCGTTCGTGAAAGAATTCGTGCTCGGCCGGACGCCTTCACCTTGCGTGCTGTGCAACCAGTACGTCAAGTTCGGGGCGCTGCATGACCGGGCTCTCCAACTCGGCTGTTCGCACGTTGCGACCGGGCACTACGTGAGGGTCGAAGAACGCGACGGTGTGTACCACCTGCTCCGCGCCAGGGATCTTAAAAAGGATCAATCCTATTTCCTGCACCGCCTGTCCCAGGCGCAATTGTCACGCTGCCTGTTTCCGCTGGAGTCCTGGGCCAAGACGGATGTGGCGGCCTATGCCGAACGGACCGGGCTCCCGGTCTCCACGTCGTCGAAAGCGGAGAGCCAGGATCTCTGTTTTGTGCCCGACGAGGGGCACGCACCTCTCATTGAGTCGTATCATCCGGAATTGAAACGGCGCGGCGACATTGTGAACGACTCCGGAAAAGTGCTGGGAGAACATGCGGGATATCATCGCTATACCGTCGGCCAGCGGAAGGGATTGGGAGTGGCCTCGAGTTCAAGGCTCTATGTGAAACGTATCGAACCGGAGACAAACCACCTGGTGGTGGGTACGCGGGAAGAGCTGCTCGAACGCAAACTCCGGATCGACAATATCCACTGGATTTCGGGCAAACCTCCGGACGAGTCATTCGAGTGCAAAATCCGTGTGCGCTACCGCACGCCCGCCGTCTCATCCGAGGTCTGGATGCGTAGTGCAACATCGGCATCGGTTACGCTGGCAGAACCGCAATTCGCCATCACCCCGGGACAGGCCGCGGTTTTCTACGACGGCGACGAGGTGCTGGGTGGCGGTTGGATCGGCGGGAAGTTTTGAGGGAGGAGATGCGGTTGAAGAGATCTGTTCGACGGGGATCTCTGTGCCAACACCAACGGAAATCTTAATTCAAAAAAACTCCGTGGCGCGAACGCCACGGAGAGGGGAAAAATTCAAGTATTCTGAGCGCGACTCAGCTGCGAACCCGGCGGACCAAGAGTCCGGCCAGGCCGATGAAAAAAAGCGCCGCCGTCGTGGGCTCGGGAATGGCCACGTCACCGAAGTTTCTCGAAACTACCAGGTTATCCACCCGAATCGTTTCATCTTCCGTCGAATTTGACTGCCGGAGGGCGAAGGAGTCGGCGACGCGGTCCTGATCCGTGCCATCGTCTCCTAGAATGCTCGTGTCACTTGACGAAGCGGGGTCGACCCAGAGTGTGGCTCGGTCGTTGTCGATGTCGTACTTCACCACAAGACGGTAAAATGTGTCGTACTCCAAGTCAGTCGCCCATACAGCATCTGCGGTGCTGTCGAACGATGCGATTCCGAGAGTATAGTCCCCGCCACCGGTTGACGGCACGACATCAACACGTGCGAGAAATTCATACGGATTGGGGTCACTGCGGAAGTGAGCAAAGTACTCGTTGTCCGTGCTCGTGAAAGGAGCTCCAAGATCATCGACTGAAACGTCGAGGCCGAAGTAGAGAGAACCGAAGGTCTTGAGTCCGAATTTGATGTTGACATCTTCACGCGATCCGCCCCCGTGCGTGAGGACGGCTTGCCCGGAGGCGACTTGAATGAAGTTGGCGGATCCGCTGTGACTCGTCCACACCCCGCTGGACTCCGTGGTCAAGTCGCCGTCCGCGTAGGTGAATGTATCCGACATAATCGGCGAGGCATATCCCACCCACACCATTGCGCTGATTGCCGCAAAGATGATTCGTTTCTTCATCGTCTCTACTCCTCCATGGTCCTTCGTTATTTGCTTCCGCCGCTCCGTGTTGATGATCTTTTAGTTCACCATACAGATGGATTCTAAATCCCTCCGGTTAGGTTTGACAAATACCAAATTTAATAAACGAACAAAAAATTGCCCAGCTTGCCGGTTTTTGGCCTTTGAGGTACCAATTATTGAGCCACAACCTCTCTTTTCAGCTCAATTCTGAACAGGACTGAAGCGAATGGAATCAACATAGTTTTCCGTTCAAGAGGCATTTTGGAGGAGACTTGCCAGAGCCGATATTGCCAATTTTTTGAAGAACCCTGCTGAAAAAGCGCCACCACCAGCCTTCTTTTAGCCAGGACACCCTGCAAACCGACCAGGAGGTATGCTGGGTTCAAATCACAACCGTCAGGCGCACTGAGATTACTCACTATGCCGCGAGCGCACAGTCTACTTTCCGGTGTAATTCTGTGATACGGTTGCCCTCGAAATGGACCAACCATCATCACATTTAGCCGCTGAGCTCCGGACGAAGCTGGATGGCCTGCGCGCGTCGATTCGCGATATGGGGTCTGTGATTGTAGCGTTCAGCGCCGGCGTGGACAGCACCCTGCTGGCGGCCCTTGCGGTAGACGAGCTGGGTGAGCGGGCGCTGGCGGTCACTGCCACCTCGCCCTCCTTTCCGGAGCGGGAGCTCGCGGAAGCGCGTTCGCTGGCCGCGGATTTGGGGATCCGCCACCAGGTGATCTCGTCCAATGAATTAGCCAACCCGGACTACGCGAATAACCCGAAGAGCCGCTGCTATCACTGCAAAACGGAATTGTATGGCCTCATGCGGCAGCTTGCGGACCGCGAAGGCTACGCCCACATTATCGATGGAACCAACCTGGATGACGACGGGGACTATCGCCCTGGAAAAAAAGCCCAGCGTGAACAGCGGGTGGAAAGCCCCTTTCGGGATCATGGGTTTACCAAGGACGATATCCGGAAAACCTCCGCGGCCCTCGGCCTGCCGACCGCGGACAAACCCGCTTTCGCCTGCCTCGCTTCCCGGTTTCCCTACGGCATAAAGATTACCCGGGAAGCACTGGAGCAGGTCGATCGCGCGGAATCCGGATTGCGGGCGCTTGGATTCGGGCAGCTCCGGGTACGCGTGCATGATGACGTCGCCCGGGTCGAGCTTGATCCCGATGAAATCTCGCGTGCACTGGATCCGGCCCTGAGAATGCGGATGGTCGATCTCCTGCACGAGTGCGGTTACCGGTATATGACGCTCGACCTGCAGGGCTACCGACAGGGAAGTTTGAACGAAATCTTCAAGCGGATTGAAAAGATTCCGCCGCTTGCCTGATTTTTTTTCGGATTCGGGGCGGTAACGGATTGGGACGGGGAGGGATTGCCAATGGCATTTGGGGGGTACTGGCGAATTTCTTGACTGTGTTCGCGACGTGCCCTAATTTGTTCGTTGCGAACCTCTTAACGCTGAAACATTCAATGGGTGTGACCACGCTTACTTACGCGCCGGAAAAGACCCGGCAGGATCTCCTCGAAGCGGCATTTGAGGAGATCTGGCAGAACGGGTTTCGAGCAGCAAGCCTGGACGCTATTCTCGGGCGCGTGGGCGTCACCAAGGGAGCGCTTTACCATCATTTCCGAAACAAACTCGAGCTGGGATATGCGGCAGTGGATGAAGTGCTGCGCGACCAGATGCTTGTGAAGTGGTTCACCCCAATGGTGGACAGCGAGGACCCTATTGCGGTGCTGCTAACGCCTCGTGACAGGATCACGGATGACGAGATCGTGCAGTATTGCAGGTTCGGATGTCCCCTGAACAATCTGGCCCAAGAGATGTCCTCGATCGACGAGGGCTTTCGCATTCGGCTCGATAAGCTGTACTCCGAATGGCGCCTGGCCATATCCGACGGGCTTCGACGAGGTCAGGAGAACGGAAAAGTTCGAAGGAACATCAATCCCGATCACGCGGCCGTATTCTACATTGCCGTGATTGAAGGCGCCATAGGCATGGCAAAGAACGCGCAAAATCCGGACCTTCTGAAACCCTGCCTCGAAGGACTCAAACACTACCTCGAAGCGTTGCGACCCCGCCGGTCCTTCCGGTCCGAGTAGCGACGCCGGCACGGGGCTCCTCTACACGCGTCAGATACCCGTGCCACGAGTGGCCGAGGTAGATGCCCGCGCCAGGGCGCCGGGGACCCCGGGTTTGAGTTGCAGGGGGAGGCACCACCAATCCGCATTCTCGATATGGCAAGTCATGCCGTCCGCCGGCAGCACCGCGCTGAAATCAAGGGTAGCGATCGGATAGCTCAACCCATGGCCCAGCGCTTTAATCCATGCTTCTTTCAAAGTCCAGTACTCGTAAAACCGGTCCACAAATGCCGATCCCTCAAGTTTTTTGAGATCGCGGATTTCGTTCGGGTGGTAGTGTCGTTCCGCGATGCGATCCATCATGGTTCTTTCGCGAACGGTTTCGATATCGACTCCGATTTCCGCGCCCCGGGTCAGGACGAAAAGGATATCGTCCCCACTGTGGGAGAGATTGAACATCAGCCGTTCGGGGTTTTCGGAGCGGGGAAGAAACGGTTTGCCGTGGGCGCCGAATTCGAACGAAATATCCTTGGGCGGGGTGCCGGTCAGCGTGCCGAGTAGAATCCGAAGAATGCCCCAGCTCAGGATAAAACAGCCGCGGGGCGCCTCGACCCGAAACCGGTCAGCGCGCCGCGTCTCGTTTTCATTCAGTAACGGCCGCAGTGATGCCAGTTCGGCCTCGTCCCCGGTCAGCGACCACCGGACGTGAAGGAGCGCGATTTCCTCGCCGGCGGGCATTTCAAGTTGCGCCGGCGATTCGAGGGTAGTGAATTGGAATTCACCCGGCGTGTCCGGCGTGAGGCAGGCTTGACGATAAGTCGGCATGATGAATCAGCCGCCGCTGACGGATCAGGCGGACCAGATATGGTCCCGTTCGCCCTCGACGTTCCGCATTGCGCCACGGGTGTCCACAACCAGCCCGG
>CAUZEO010000173.1:0-10605 GCA_963578625.1 Kiritimatiellia bacterium
ATCTCCCGGAAGGAGAACGGCTTGCGGAGGAAGTACGTTTTCTTGAATTGGAGGGCCCGGTGAATGTCCGGTTGGGCGACGGAGAATCCGCTCACCAGGATCACCGGCACCGTGGAGCCGTGGTCCTTGAGCCATTGACAGATTTCCAGGCCGTTGTATTCCGGCATGCTGAAATCAATGATCATCAGGTCCGGCTTCTGCTCGGTAGACTCCCAGCGCGCATGAATTTCCCGCCCGTTCTCCATCAACTCAACGGTGTGGCCACTGTCGGAAAGTACCTGGCGGCACATCTGCAGGAAAATTTTGTCGTCGTCCACCACCCAGATTCGCGATGCCCCGATTTTGTGGGTGCGGTCGACCTCTGATGGCTCGGGCGGTTTGTTTTTCGAAAGGGGCAGGATTACCTCGACATGGGTGCCCCCGTCGGGGCCGGCGGATACCGTTACCGTTCCGTCGAGACTTCCGGCGATGCCATGGGCCTGGTTAATCTTCTGGTCGCTCTCCCTATCCTGCAACGGTTCCTCCATAGGCTCCCCAACTTCCGCTGCCAACCCGCCGCTGCTGTCGGTGATGCTCAGGCAGAGATATTCGACATCGTCTTCATCTTTAAGGTCGCCTCGATTCGTCGAAGCGACCCGAAGCACTCCGCCCCCCGGCATGCCGTCCATGGCACTGGTGAGCAGATTGAACACGAGTTGATGAATTGCGCTGGGCGGCGCCGTGACGTCGTCGGTCTCCGCTACTAAATCAGTTTCCACGCTGATTCGCGACGACGTCTGCGACTGCAGGAGGGAGAGGATACTTTTCAGCATCGTGTGAACATGACAGTTCGCTTCTTCTTCCACTTCGCTTCCGGCGAACGCAAGAATCTCCTCGGTGAGCCGTCGTCCCTGCTGCGCGGCCTCCGATATTTTTCGGAGTGAACTTGCGGCGGGATTCGAAATATCTTCCCGGTTCAGGATGAACGAGGAGTACCCCAGGATCACGGATAACAAGTTATTGAACCGATGGGCGATTCCGCTGGAAAGGGATCCCAGCGCGCGCGTCCGCTCCGACTGGATCATCTGCTGCCCGAGGTCCTGCGCTTTCAGGTGCTGCTCGATCGCAACGTCTATTGCGTCACGCGTTTTTTTTGCCAGATCCAGAAGGCGCTCTTCCTGCAGCGGGGTGAGAATCTGAGTCTGGATGG
Organism: Kiritimatiellia bacterium; assembly: GCA_963578625.1. Lineage (GTDB taxonomy): Bacteria > Verrucomicrobiota > Kiritimatiellia > SLOV01 > SLOV01 > CAUZEO01. The sequence goes on from CAUZEO010000173.1 coordinate 1,190, forward strand.
CGGCGGCTTTGACCGCCTCCATCGTCTTTCCCGTCGCACCCGCGATTTCTTCACATTCGGCGTTGGAGAACGGCTGCGTGCGGTAGGATCGAACCCAGGAAACATATGCGAGTCGGTCCCCGACCTGGAGGGGAAAAGCGGCAGTGTGCAATCCGAAGGCCCCTTCAAGACTCACGTCTTCGCAGGTATCGATCACCTCGCGCAGGACTTCGACATCCGATTGTACCAACTCGATTTTGGTGGATTCGGACCCCTGTAGGAGTTCCAGCACGGCGGCGGGGGCGATGGGGGCGAGGCCCTGAGCCCACGCCTGAAGCGAATCGCCCAAAAGGTGAGAAAGAATTCCGGATTCGGGATCTTCCGGTGTCGTCTCGCCGCGGGAAGAATCGGAAAGACCGATGCGATAGAGGAGCCCTAATCGCTCCTTTTCCAGTTCGTTCATGGATGGATCGTTCATCGTTCAGAGAAAGCCATCACACGTACACTACACCGATTTCCAGAATTTGGGAATTGAAAGCGTCTACTCCTCAACCGGCGATCTTTTCCCTCAAGAAACCATCCAACTCACCGGTCGCGATTCGGACCTGCGTCATCGTGTCGCGGTCGCGGATCGTCACGGTGCCGTTTTCCAGTGTTTCAAAATCGATTGTGACGCAGAACGGGGTGCCAATTTCGTCCTGCCTCCGGTAGCGCCTGCCGATGGCTCCGACCTCGTCGTAGAAGGCGGACCAATGCCCGCGTAGTTGTGCGTGCACCTCCTCCGCCCGATGAACAAGATCCGGCTTGTTCTTCAGCAGGGGAAATACCGCGACTTTCGTCGGCGCCAATCGCGGCGTGAATCGCAGCACGGTCCGGGCCTCGTATCCGTCGGGCGGTTTTTCTCCATGCACCGCCGGCCGGATCTCGCCGCCGCCGTCGCTCTTGGGTACCCATTCTTCCCGATAGGCCTCGCTGAGCAGAACGAGCACGCCTCGGGTGAGTCCGGATGCCGGCTCGATTACGTGTGGAATGTAGCGCTGGTTCCGTTCTTGATCGAAGTATTCGAGTTTGGTTTTGCCGTGCTCCGCGTGTTGGGTCAGATCGAAGCAGCCGCGATGCGCAATGCCCTCCAACTCTCCAAATTCTCCCGGAGCATTGAACGGGTAGCTGTATTCGACGTCGGCGCAGGCGGTGGAATAGTGCGCAAGCTCATCCGCATCATGGTCGCGCCGCTGCAATCTCGCCGAATCGATGCCAAGGGAAACCCACCAGTTCAAGCGAGCGGCCACCCAATAGTCGTACCACTCTTCGGCCTCATCCGGGTGGCAGAACCACTCCATTTCCATCTGCTCGAATTCTCTCGACCGGAAAATAAAATTGCGCGGGGTCACTTCGTTTCGAAAAGCCTTGCCGACCTGCGCGATGCCGAAGGGAATTTTGACTCGCGATGTGTCGATGATATTCTTGTAGTTCACGAAGATGCCCTGCGCGGTCTCCGGCCGCAGATACGCCTGGTTGTCTTCGCCCGAGGTCGCTCCGACGAACGTCCTGAACATGAGATTGAAGCCTCGAGGTTCCGTCAGTTCGCACGCGTCATGCTCGCCCGGATGGCGGCTCGGCTTTTTGGGGCACTCCATTTCCCCGACGTGGTCGGCGCGAAATCGGGCTTTGCAGGTGCGACAGTCGACCATAGGGTCGGTAAAACCCGCGACGTGGCCCGACGCTTCCCATACCCGGGGGTTCTGGATGATCGCGGAGTCCAAGCCTACGATCTGAAGTTGGTGCCCGTCCGGACCGATCGGCGGATTTCTAACCATATCCCGCCACCAAGCGTCCCGGAGGTTGTTTTTCAGCTCCACTCCGAGCGGCCCGAAGTCCCAAAACCCATTAATTCCTCCGTAAATTTCGGAAGCCGGGAAAATAAAGCCCCTGCGCTTGCACAGCGCAACCAGGGGGTCCATAGATGTTTGGGCACGGGATTCCATTATTGTGGCGCATCCTGAGGAAGGCCATGTTACCGGTCAAGTCGGGACTTGCGGCAGCAAGCCCGCATATTTCACACTCTTTCTACTGCCAACACGGATGTCACACCAATGAACTAACCGAATCCCGGCGGTGTCAATCATAAGACGGGGTTGCCCGGCCGGCAAAGCGAGATGAACGAGGAAGGAAAGTCAAAGGAGTCTGAGGATTCGCGGTTCCAGAATCTGGATCCTCAGGACGTCCTGTGCGGCGATCGCCGGCGGCAGACCCCGGTGCAACTGCTGGCGACGGCTGGAGTCTCGCTGGTGGTCCTCTTTCAAGTTTGTGTCATCGTGGGCCTTTGGATTGTCGACATCCGGCGACTGCCGGAGGTTGTGGCTGACGAGCCCGTGAAAACTTCCCACACGGACGTGGCCTCCCCGGCAGAGATCGATCCGGTTGGGACAAATCTGGCCGAGATCGAAGAGACCCCGGTGATCCTTCCCGAAGTGGACGAAGCGGTCGTATCCGAATCGGTGTCTGTCCCGGCGGAGGATGACCCGATCGTAAACGAGGTCACGGAGGTCGCTCCCGCGGTTGCCACACCGAGCCAGGTCGAAGTCGAGGTGCCCGTCGTGGAGGCGCCGGCGGAAGAGCCGCCCCAAACCGATTTGCTTGTTCTGGCGAAGCAGGAGGCAGAGGCCGGCAGGTTCGATGAAGCCGAGCAGTTGGTTCGACAGGCGTTGGGCCAGTCACCGGATCGGGTGATGGCCTACATGGCCATGGCGGGGATTCTGGAGCGACTTGAGCGGTACGACGAGGCACTTACCATATGGGATCATGTTTCAGACCGCAGCACCGATGCTCAAGATCTCGCAAGGGTATCCGCGGAGCGCATCCGACTCGGGGAATTGATTTTCGCCAACCGTGAGGCCGTCGTGGACGTGGATAGTCAACCCGAGGGAATTCCCCTTCCGCCGGAGAAGGAGCCGGAACCGCCGGCGGTGATGGAGATCGTGATGGTTCAAGAGCCGGAACCACCGCGGATGGAGGACGTTGTGAAAACACCGGAACCGCCGCCGGAGGCGGAGGTCGTGGTGGTGAGACAACTGGAGCCTCCTCCCGCAGAACTTGACGTTCCGCCTGAGGAATTGAAGGAAGAGTCTCCGCCCACTTCTGACGTGTACGACCCGGTACCCAAGTATGCGGAGCCTGTGCGAGAACTACCGCGGATTTACATCGTCGATGTTGCCCGCCCGAAAGTTAGGGACCGGGAGGATGACCATTTCGACGAAATCAGATCCATTCAAGTGCGTATCAAAAGGCGCAAAGGGGCGGGCACCATAGATAAGAAATCCGTGGTCGTCGGCCTGGAGTTTTTCGACCGGGATGAATCCACCGGTGCGATCGTTCGCAGCGGGATTACTCCGAAGAGCACCCTCAAGCTGGAATCGGAATGGTCGACAGAGGAGGAGCGCACATTGACGCATCTTTACCAGGTTCCGGTCGGTTCCAGGGACCATGAATATCGCAATACGAAACGGAAACGAACGTTTTACGGATTCGTCGTCGAGGTCCACTACAATGGAAATTTCCAGGACGAGAGTTCGTCGCCGGATAGCCTTCTGTCGAAAAGCCGGGAACTGCTGTAACCGGTTTTCCCCGCCGCCACCGGTCAATCGCGCCGCGCATAGGAACATCGGCCAATCTCTCCGCGCTCGATGTAGTACCTTTCGAAATCCGTCTGTTCTTCTTCGCCGGGCACGAACGGCGGCACTTTCTCAAAGCGCGTGTCCGGCTGAAAGTAGCTCATGATTTCCTCGAAGTAGGGCCGGTGATCGGTGGCAATGTGGATGGCCCCGGCGGGAATCAACGTTCGGTGCAGGGCCTTCATGAATTGTTCGCTGAACAGTCGGTTTCCGTGGTGACGTTTTTTCGGCCAGGGATCCGGGAAAAAGATGTAATAGCACCGCACCGAAGAATCGGGAATCAGGTAGGTGGTGGCGTAGTATGCCTCCATCCGCAGGAGGCGGACGTTGCGCAAGCCGCGCGCCCCCGCTTTGCGGCCCATCTTTCGGATGCGACGGAGCATTCTTTCGATGCCCAGAAAGTTCGTGTCGGGGTTTCTCTCTGCGTGTGCCAGCAAAAAACGCCCTTTGCCGGCTCCAAGATCGACCTCCAGCGGCAAGTCCGAATCGAAATATTGTTCCATGGAAATGGGGCGAATCCAGTCCTCGGGCACGATTCGAAACGGTTCGTGTTTTTCAGCAACATTCATGAAATAACCCCTCCTGACGTAGACTTCCGGTCTCGCTCTGTCAAACCTGTCTATCGGTCTTCTTGACGATTTCACGCTGCCGATGGCACGATCCAAGTGTCGGTCGTTGGGTACCGTGGCGCAGCAACAGGCGCTATGATCGATGGTTCGGCACAGGGGTGAATCGTGGCGCAAAGTCGGCTGGAACGAATCGAAGCCTATCTCGTCAGTATTATTGAAGACCGGCGGGATACAGTGGGAGCGCGGATCATGAAAGTGATCCTGCGCAATCTTTCTTATGTCTACCGGGCGATCGTCCAGTTTCGCCTACTGCTGTTTCGACAGGGGATTTTTCGCAGCCACACGCCGGGAATCCAGGTGATCTCGGTCGGCAACCTGACCGTCGGCGGGACAGGAAAGACCCCGATCGTTGAGGTTTTTGCCCGCCTGATGCAGCAGCGCGGGCGCAAGGTTGCGATCCTGAGCCGAGGGTACAAGCGGGTCAAGCCGCCGTTACTCAAGCGGATCATGCGCGCCTTGACCCTGCGGGATTATGGTGATCCTCCCCTGGTGGTTTCAGACGGCGAACGGCTCCTGCTGGATTCGGCCACCAGCGGGGATGAACCGTACATGTTGGCGTCCAACCTGCCTGACGTCGCTGTGCTGGTGGACAAGGACCGTGTGAAGTCCTCCAAGTACGCCATTAACAAGCTGGGCTGCGACACGCTGGTTCTGGACGACGGGTTCCAATACATGGCCTTGAAGCATCGATTTGACATTGCCCTGGTCGACTGTACGAATCCCTTCGGGAATCGTCATCTTCTGCCCCGTGGAATCCTGAGAGAACCGATAAAAAACATCCGCCGTGCCGGATTCATTTTCATCACCAAGTGCAATGGGGACTCCAACGGCGATTTGATGAGGCGTCTGCGCGAGTTGAATCCGGACGCGGAGATCTCGGAATGCCGCCACTGCCCGCGGCATTTGCAGGATGTCTATACCGGCGAGAGACATCCACTGGAGCAGTTGGAGGGTACCAAAGTAGCGGCGGTATCGGGGATCGCGTCGCCGGCCGGGTTCGAGGAGGAGCTGACAAAGCGCGGGGCACGCATTATTCACTCCAAGCGATATCCAGATCATCATCGCTACTCGCAGCAGGAAATCATCGAATTCATCAACGGGAGTCTTGCCGCAGGCGCGGAAGCCATTCTTACCACGGAGAAAGATGCGGTGCGATTTCCCCTGATCGAGCGGAGAGACCTTCCCATTTACTTTCTTCGAGTGGAAATCGAGATGCTGAGCGGTGTCGACGCATTTCATGACTGGATAGCACGGATCTGTTTTCGATGAGCCAATACGACGTACTCATCAGTGGGCTGAATTGGGTGGGCGATAGCATCATGGCGATGCCTGCCCTGCAGCTCTTCGTGGAGCGAAACCCGGGTGTGCGGGTGGCCATGATATCGAAATCAAGCATTGCGCCGTTGTGGCGGATGCACAACGGGGTTGACGACGTATTGGAGTTGCAGCCGGGAATGCGCGGTGTGGTGGGCGCCGCCCGCGAAATTGGTGACTGGAATTGCCGAACCGCCTATATCTGGCCTCATTCGTTTCGATCCGCCCTGGTTCCGTTTCTTGCGCGTGTTCCCCGGCGAATCGGCATGTCCGGCCATATGCGACGCGCCTTGATGACGAAAATCGTGCCGCCTTGCGTGCAGCCCGATCGCACGCACCAGGTGTTCGAGTACATTGACTTGATGGTGCCCGATTGGGGCGGGAACACTCCGCCCGCACCCATGTTGCGGATCTCGGACGCCGCGAAGCACCGCGCCGACGATCTGCTTGCCGGGGTGCGCTCGCAGTGGATTGCGTTGATGCCCGGCGCGGCGCACGGCCCATCGAAGCGCTGGCCAGGCGAATCCTTTGTCGAACTTGGAAAGCAAATTCGAACAAAACCTGGCGCTTCTATCGTGGTCCTGGGATCGCCGGGAGAAGTCGATCTGTGCCGCGAAGTTGCGCACGGCATCGGCGAAGGGGCAAAAACCCTCGCCGGCCACACTACGATTGACGTGCTGGCCGGTTTACTGGAGCGGTGCGCCGCCGTCGTCTGCAATGACAGCGGCGGAATGCATCTTGGCGCGGCCGTGGGTTCGCCGGTGGTTGCCATCTACGGAATGACGGATCCTTCAAAGACCGGCCCACTGGGTACCGCAAGGATCATTCAACGCGCGGGCAAAAGAAGCCGCGAGATCGGCGCCGATTCGAAAGATGCCCGAATAAGGCTCGCTTCGATCACGCCGTCCGAAGTATACGATGAGGTTCTGACGTTTCTTCGCCTCCAAGCCGAGTAGGTTGACCAATCATGGGTATCCTGATTTCAGCGTGCGTCATGACGTTTAACGAGGAGCACAATATTCGTCGCTGCCTCGAGAGTCTAACGTGGTGCGATGAAATCATAGTGGTCGACAGTTTCAGCACCGATGCCACTGTCTCTATCTGCAAAGAATATACCGATCGTGTTCATCAACATGAATGGCTCGGATATATCGGGCAACGGAACCTGGTGAAAGACATGGCAACCCACGACTGGGTGTTGTTTCTAGACGCCGACGAGGAGGTCTCTCCGGATTTGCAGAAAGCTTTATCCCAGGCATTTGAGGATTTGCCCGCGGGTTGCGTGGGTTTCGAATTTCCCCGCCAGGTGTTCTACCTCGGCAAGTGGATCAGGCACGGGTCCTGGTATCCCGATTACAAGATTCGGCTATTCCGCAAGGATATGGGGCGAAGCGGGGGGGTTGAGCCGCACGACACGGTGCAACTGGACGGACGCGCGGTCCGGCTGAGTCAGCCGCTGTGGCACTATACGTACCGTGATATATCCGATCACATAAACACGATGAACCGCTTTTCCTCCATCAGCGCACAAACCCTTTTTGACGGGGGATACCGTTTCAGGTGGCTGGACCTGCTGTTCCGACCTTCTTGGCGATTTTTCAAGGGTTTTATCATTCGAAACGGTTGGATGGACGGGTGGCGCGGATTTGTGATCGACACGATCAACGCGTTCGGTGTTGCCGTGAAGTATTCGAAGCTCCGCGAACTGGAGTGGCAGGTGCAACAGCAACGCGAAAATTGATGCGAACCGGCGCGAATGCTTCAGGTGTGAACACCTACCTGGGTGCTCCGGGTTTTCGCCATGCCCGCCTGGTCTTCTTTATATGGCGTTACGCCGCGTTCAGTGCCGGGAGGCCTTCCCGGAATGCCGTCGTGTTGCGATGTCTTCTAAAACGCTTGCCGACCGCGGCGGCGTTCTCGCCTGAATAGCCGATCAGCGAGGTCCGGAAGTACCGTGAGTGCGTTTCCAACGTAGACCGTGTTATAAATAAAATCGTGAACCGGCGTCAGGTAGTCGGCATGAATTTCGACGCCGTCGATTCGCGTCCGCCACTGGTGGTCACGTTTGTCGTCCTGCCAAAGTTCGAGAAATTAGCGCGCAAGGACGCCATATTTCCCGAAACCAACGCCAATGTCCAATCCAGATGAGGGAAAGCAGGAATCCTGGCAGACAGTTGTTTCAGTGCCTTCATCTCTCCCACCGAACCAGTCCGGTGCCGGTCCAATGCCCGAACGAAGTGAGATCCAATTTCGGAAAGGGCAACTCTCGCCAGAACGCCAGCATGTTCCAATCCTTGATATCGTCGAACACGACGTAGGGGGGGGACTCGAAGTCAATGGTGTCGAGAAGTTTGGCGAATCGCGGCTCAAACTTCCCGTCTTTCGGTCCATCGGCAAAGATGAGGGTGGCCGAACGCAGCAGATCCCGGTGCTCCTCGGCGGCTTCCGCACAAGAGAGATCGGCCACGATTTGCTGAAACCTTCCATCGGCAAAGTCCTCTGTTCGAAGACAGGTATCCGGGATGGTGCTCCACGGTTGCACGTCGAATGAGACCAACTTGCTGTTCGGAGGCAGGGTCTTCAGGATTGACAGCGAGGAGAGGCCGGTGAATGTGCCGATTTCGACCACAACGTCCGGCTTTAGATGCTCAACAAACGCCGCCAGCAGCCGGTAATGTTCTCCCGGCCAGGTGTCCGGCCATCGGTGGGGACCGGGCATGCGATCGCTGACGGATCGCAAATCGGTGGTAATCGCCTCTTGTATCACTTCGAGCGCAAGCCGAATGAGTTGCTCGGACGGCTGAGAGAAGTCATCGTCCGGACTGAAGAGCATTGTCCGCTTGTAATGGCGCGCTGCGACGGGAGGCGGGGAAAATATCGATCTGAGTTTCATGCTCTTGCAATCCGATTCGAAACTGATTCACGAGCGAGCCTCTATACTACATCGAAGCCGGAGTTGCGCCAGAAAATCTTCAAGACTCCAAGGGCGGATCCCGGGGAACATGGCTGCCCGGGAGAGGCTTGAACTGACTCTGGACAAGAAAGCGGGTAGCGGTTACCCAAACCGGTCCGAATGAGACTAAAAAACTACATCCATCGAAGCTCCAGGAAGCATGCTCGTGATCAGCTACGGTGTACACGCCGCGCGCACGATACGGTGTCCAGTCCTACGTCCTACCTGGAATTCATTACCGATTTCAAGGGCAGGGATGATTTGGCTCTCGCAGCCCGCGTTTCGGACCGGCAGGTGCTCTTCGCATGGGCGGCCGGTCGAAAAGCCGTCTCGATGATCGGTCCGGAAGGAGAAAATCGCTTATGGATGAAGGCACCACTTTTCGGTTGGACGTCGTTGGACTCATCCCCGCATGTCGTTCATAACATTCTGGAGTTGGGGGACGTTGTAGGGATCGAAAAGTACGATGAGTGTGTCGCGCCGAGTGATCCCGATTCGCCGGCGCGTATCTCAGAGCTTCTGCCGTTCGATTGGCAGGATAAAGCCTACGCCGTCATACATCCGTACCCAAGAAATTCCTACAAGCAATGGACCCTGGGTGGATGGAAAACGCTGGCCGACTTCCTGGTAGAGCGCGGTGTGAGTGTCGTGGTCACAGGCGGGGCGGACGAGGTGGAGATGGAATATGTGAACCCTTTCGTCAATTCAACCTCCAGGCAGGTCTTCAATGTAGCGGGCCGCATCAAGATCGCGGACGCAGCAGAATTACTGAAGCATAGTAAGCTTTATGCCGGACCGGATACGGCCATCACCCACCTGGCGTCTTTTTGGGGTGTTCCCACTGTTGCCTTGTTTGGCAAAAGCCTCCCG
>CAUZEO010000174.1:0-10599 GCA_963578625.1 Kiritimatiellia bacterium
GGTGGTCCCTCAGCGCATCGGCATTGATCTCCGGCACAATGAGCGGAACTCGATCGTCCATCCTGAAATCATCGCCGTTGTCGATTACCACACAGCCCCTCTTAACCGCCTCCCAGCCGAGCGTTACTGAGGCGCCCTTGGCGCCCTCGGTTCCAGCAAAAAAGGCGAAATCCATGCCCTGGAACGCTTCCGGAGTGGCCTTCCGCACCTGGTAAACTTCGCCATCGATGCTCTCTTCCCGGTCGCTTCTGGCCAGGATTGTGAGGGACTCACAGGGAAATTTCCGGCTACGGATTAGACGAAGCATCTCCGTCCCCACCGCACCGATCCCCACTACACAAATGTTGTATTGCTTAGTAATTTTCGCGATTCCTGCGATCAAACATGGTGCCCCCAACGGGATTTGAACCACTTTTGACTTCCCGAACATACACGGCAAAATCCTCGGTAAACCCCAAATAAAGCGACGCGATCTTCGGACAGCCAACAGGTTATTGGCAACTCCTTTTTCATTCTTAACTCAAAATTCAGGTCAGGCCCGGACAATCAAGACCCTTCTCCGGACACAATCTCGCCCCCAAGGACCTTGCAGACACAGTCATCCCGACAGCTTTTGTGTCCGTATGGTTATTAACGCACGTCACCAAACGTGGAGGTTTCAATCGTCGCCAAAGCTCCTTGGGGAACATTGGGCCGGTCTGGTTGATATGTCGTGGAGAGTGTGGGCCTCGCGGCTGATTCCTCGCGAGACGGAGACATCGCGGTCCAACTACTTGCCTCCATACGCAGGAAGCCGAAATGGGTCAACGACACGCGTGGGTGTTACATGGCCGCGTTTAACGATTTGGAAAGCGTCGCGCTGATCGCCTTGTGCATTCAGCATAATGACGGAGGCGGTATCTCCCTCCACATCGACAATCATCGACCCATGCTCAGGATGAATCACGCGTTTCATGACAGGCATTGTGCCCCTGCGACTGACACCTGCACCGCCATGTCCGGTGACGACCGCGACGGTGCCTTGGTGCGGATACAGACCGGCGCTTTTCCGATATGAACCATCGCCGTTCGGATCCCCGTCTCCGTCGTCCAGAATGACTCCCTCCGCCGTCGTCGGTGTCGCATAGGCTCCGTCGATGAGCATCGAGCGCTCGTAGATGTGGGAATGACCGGAGAACACCATGTCGACTCCTCGGGCCTCGAGTATGGGCATGATATTCTCCCGCATTTCGACAAGTTGATGTTCGGTGTCGCTGTCGTGGGAGCCCTTCGTGTAGGGAGGATGATGCCAATACGCAAAAATCCAATCGGCGGTTGTGTGTTCGAGATCGGACTGCAACCATCTCGCCATGGGCGCATTCGATGAACGGTCCAGGTCGTGCGAATTAAGTACGATGAAATGGGCGTTGCCGTATTCGAAGGAATAATACGCCTCGGTGCCTGAGGGAAGTCCACCCGCCTCCCCGTGGGTAGGCAGGACGTAACAATCGTAGTAGGGGCCGACCTGGGTTTTCCCGTCGGATGTCTGTCCTTCGTGGTTTCCCATGGCGGGCCAGCAGACCGTGTTGCGCAGGGTTTGCCGGTAGGGTTTGAAGAAGTTTCGGCTAAACTCTTCATCCGTTCCATTGCTGTAGGCCATGTCGCCTACATGGAGATAGATGTCGATCGGATGATCCTGGCGGCGCGTAAACTCGCGCATTGCCTTGTGAACCTTCGCCTGAACGCGGCCACCGGTCCCCGAGTCTCCCACGACCCAGAATCGGAGGGGGACCTGCGCGCCCGCCGCCGGATGCGTAGTGAAGTGATGGGTTCCCTCCCCGCCTGCGAGGAGGCGATCTCCGTCGTAGACCGCATAATGATAGGTCGTGGCCGGTTTGAGGCCGCGGAGGGTCGCTTCGTACTGACGGGTACCCCCCGGGGCGCTGTGCAACGCCAACGACGCATCGGGATGATCCATGGTCTTGGTCAGGATGTGTCCGGGTGGAACGACGCGGTCAAGCGATCGCGGCGATCTTCCGTATCGAACAACCGGTTCGCTCTTTCCCCGGGTTCGCCAGACGATACCCATTGACGTGGGTGTCCCCAGCGCGAGATACGGTCCTCGCGAATGTTGGCGATCGAAGTGAAACGGTTCGGATTCATTTTCGCTGACGGTGACCAGCAGCGGCGGGGCGATTGCGAGATTATCGGTCTGTACCCGGAGCATATTCTGCTCGGGCCAGGGGCGGTCGACCTTCCAGGCGTGTCCATCGGCATGGAGGTACAGCACCGGCTTGCCGAAGGCGCGGGAAGCAACGCGAAAGGGCACGAAAAATGCCTCATGCATTCCCGTCGGCACCGCATGGGCAAAAACGACCGCCGCGCGCACATGCTCGTTGAAACGACGAAAGTTTCCGGCGACCCACGCGGCGTTTTCCGAGAGCCGCTGGGCCCACTCCGCTGCATCGTGGACGGTCCCACCGGGCAGATTGATCCCGATGAACAGCACGCCACTCCGTACAAAGGCAAAATTCTCCGGACGGGCTTCCTGGTGCTGCACGCCCCCGCTGACGGGATAGCTTTTTCGAAAGAATTGCGCACGATCCCACCGCTGATGGAAATGCATGAACGTGCGCGACCAGTCATCCCACGCCTGGTCGGGATCCTCCTGGTCGGTATACTCGTTGTCACCGAGAACAACAAACGTGGGCATGTCTGCGCGACCGAGCGCGTGAGCGATCGCTGCACAATTGGAACTCGTCGAAGTCTGACTTCCAGGGAGGATGTCACCCAGGTGAACGAGAAATTCGCCTTCGGCTTGTGCGTTCGCCTGATCGACATACTCTCGAAGCTGGATGGCTTCCCGCGGTTTGTACGGCCCGCAACCCATGGCCAGGAATGTTACTGTCCGCGGGGTCGACTCGGCTTGATGCGGTGAGAGGGTCCGGCAACCGGAAGCGAATAGAATGACCTGCAGCAAGAGGCCCAAGGAAACAGATCGTATGAACATTCTGCCAGAGGATCGTGAGTTGATGCATGCGAGTGATTTCATTTTGATCTCGGGCCGCAGGATCTTTTTCTGCTAGAAGACCACTACCCGATACGCCCGGAAATCTGCACCCGAGGTCGGTACGAGGGCGGATTTGGTGGCGCCGTCGCCGAGGACCGGGGGTCCTTGGGCGGTCCAGATTCCGGTCGTGAGATCCTCGGTGACCTGAGGCTGATAGATCGACCGCGATACCGTCGTATACGGCATTTCCAGGCCCGTCCCCGTCTGCGTTCCCGCGACCGTTGAGCCTTCGATGCGCGTGATGGTGAGGTTATCGATCATGGTGGGCTGCTCACCGCCGCCGCCGCCGGTGCCGGGTTCCAGGCGAAACGTGTCGATCCCCAGGGCGCCTGCAGGGATATTGACGACGCTCGCGAGAGTGCCCCGGGCAACATCATTGCTGCTGATGGCCGTCGGGGAGGTGAAGCCGATGTCGATAATCTCCAGATCGAAAACCCCGCCCTTGTGCATGGTGAAGATGATATCGTACCAGCGGTCGTATGAATCGGGTCGACCGTCCAGTTGAACGTCCGAAATCAGGAGATTCCCCACGCTGTCCTGTACCCGAAAGTCCCCGGAGTTGACCATCGGCCACCTGTCCTCGGTGTATACCATCTGCATCACGTTCTTGCCGGACCCGGAGTCGCGCAACGCCAGCTTGAAGGGATCGGCAGATGTACCCGCCGGGTTGAGCTGGAATCGAAGCGTCCCTTCCACCAGGACGGGAAAGGTGAATTCAGTGTCTTCGTCCGAGCGAGCAGGCACATTGGCGTTCGACCGTCTCAGCACGAGAAATTTCACCGAGTTCGTATCAAACGCGTCATCTTCCTTTGAACTGCCGGGTGTGTAAATCAAGGACCCACTGCAGCAACGGACCTCCCAATCCGCATCGCCAACGCCCGACCGCGTCCACCCGCTGTCGGGTACCGTCGTCGGATCCAGCCACGTCTGGCCTCGAACCGTATAGCTCTCGAAGTCTTCGACGACGTAGGATTGGCCACTTGCGATCGTAATCCCGAAGAAGCAGAGCATCGAAAAGACCAGGAGATTTTTGATTTTTGATTTTTGATTTTTGATTGTGAATTCCTTCATGGCGGCATCCCTCACGTTTCGATCCAGAATCTAAAACTCCAAGACGCGATAGGTTCGATTCGCCGGCGCCCCCGTCGTGGAGGCAACCACGGATTGCGTCGTGCCCTCTCCCAGCACCAACGCACCCAAATCGGACCAGGTACTTCCATCATCGGAGAACTGCGGATGATACACCCCGCCGGCCAGCGTGGGAAAGCTGATCTCCGCGCCCGTTTTGATGTCGTCGACATCTACGGTCCCAAAAAAGTCCCGCGCGATGATGTTGTCGATCAGGGTCGGTTGCTGCCCTCCCCCATTCGTCGAACCGGTTGTCAGACGGAACGTGTCAACGCTCGGCACGGGCAGATTCGCGCCGGTGAGGGTCAGGACGAGGCCCCGCGCGGGGTCGCCGAGAGGGAGGGTAGCGCCTAATTTGTTCTTCGCGGGACCGATGTCGAACACGTGGACGTCGTAGGTGCCATTGCCATGGAGGGTGACGAGGATTCGGAACCAGCGGTTTATCGCGTTCTCTCCATTGGGGTCATTCGGGGTCGTGCCTTCCGCCAGGACCGCTCCGGTTTCGCTGTGGACCCTGAAGTCCCCGGAGTTAATGACGGGCCATCCCGATTCAGTATGAACAATCTCCATCGCGTTGATGCCGGACCCGGAGTCGTGCAGCGACATGCGAAAGCCGGCACCGCCCGGGGACGCGGGATTCACTTCAAGGCTAACGGACCCCTGCACGATCGTCGGGATCGAAAAATCGGTATTCTCGTCCGAAAAACTGGGCGGGTTCGCGTTGGACCGGCGCAGTGCCAGAAACTGCGGCGAGCCGTCGAATGTCCTGTCCAGAGACCACATGTCACCATTGCAACAAATCACGTCCCAGTCCGACGGATCGGCGCCTCCCCGCGTCCAACCGCTGCCACCCACCGTGGTCGGATCCAAAACAACGGAAACCGTGAACCCTTCGAAATCCTCGATCACGGTGGTTTGCCCGAGGGCAGTGATCGGTCCGATAATGAGGAGGCCCGAGAGGCCCGCTGCCATTCCTGACCCGCATAAAATTCGGCCTGCTTTAAGCATATTAATCTCCCAATTCAGAATGGCGGTCGGGCTCGACAGCCCGACTACGTTTTTTGGAACTCCGATGCGAATGCCGCCAACTGCCTGACATCTTGATCCTGACACTACCGGCCCGGCGGCAACGTTCAAGAAAAAATGCAGAGGAAATCGTCGAAACTTCCGATGCGGATGAAAGAGAGCGTACCCACAACGGTCATCCCTTCTACGCGGGTGATCGTGATGTTGTCGATCATGGAGGGCTTCTCACCGCCTCCTGGGCCTCGCGGCTGATTCTTCGCGAGACGGAGACGAAGCGGTCCAACTACTTACCTCCGTACGCAGGAAGCCGAAATGGGTCAACAACGCGCGTGGGTGTTACGCAGCCGCGTTTAACGATTTGGAAAGCGTCGCGCTGATCGCCTTGTGCATTCAGCATAATGACGGAGGCGGTATCTCCCTCCACATCGACAATCATCGACCCATGCTCAGGATGAATCACGCGTTTCATGACAGGCATTGTGCCCCTGCGACTGACACCTGCACCGCCATGTCCGGTGACGACCGCGACGGTGCCTTGGTGCGGATACAGACCGGCGCTTTTCCGATATGAACCATCGCCGTTCGGATCCCCGTCTCCGTCGTCCAGAATGACTCCCTCCGCCGTCGTCGGTGTCGCATAGGCTCCGTCGATGAGCATCGAGCGCTCGTAGATGTGGGAATGACCGGAGAACACCATGTCGACTCCTCGGGCCTCGAGTATGGGCATGATATTCTCCCGCATTTCGACAAGTTGATGTTCGGTGTCGCTGTCGTGGGAGCCCTTCGTGTAGGGAGGATGATGCCAATACGCAAAAATCCAATCGGCGGTTGTGTGTTCGAGATCGGACTGCAACCATCTCGCCATGGGCGCATTCGATGAACGGTCCAGGTCGTGCGAATTAAGTACGATGAAATGGGCGTTGCCGTATTCGAAGGAATAATACGCCTCGGTGCCTGAGGGAAGTCCACCCGCCTCCCCGTGGGTAGGCAGGACGTAACAATCGTAGTAGGGGCCGACCTGGGTTTTCCCGTCGGATGTCTGTCCTTCGTGGTTTCCCATGGCGGGCCAGCAGACCGTGTTGCGCAGGGTTTGCCGGTAGGGTTTGAAGAAGTTTCGGCTAAACTCTTCATCCGTTCCATTGCTGTAGGCCATGTCGCCTACATGGAGATAGATGTCGATCGGATGATCCTGGCGGCGCGTAAACTCGCGCATTGCCTTGTGAACCTTCGCCTGAACGCGGCCACCGGTCCCCGAGTCTCCCACGACCCAGAATCGGAGGGGGACCTGCGCGCCCGCCGCCGGATGCGTAGTGAAGTGATGGGTTCCCTCCCCGCCTGCGAGGAGGCGATCTCCGTCGTAGACCGCATAATGATAGGTCGTGGCCGGTTTGAGGCCGCGGAGGGTCGCTTCGTACTGACGGGTACCCCCCGGGGCGCTGTGCAACGCCAACGACGCATCGGGATGATCCATGGTCTTGGTCAGGATGTGTCCGGGTGGAACGACGCGGTCAAGCGATCGCGGCGATCTTCCGTATCGAACAACCGGTTCGCTCTTTCCCCGGGTTCGCCAGACGATACCCATTGACGTGGGTGTCCCCAGCGCGAGATACGGTCCTCGCGAATGTTGGCGATCGAAGTGAAACGGTTCGGATTCATTTTCGCTGACGGTGACCAGCAGCGGCGGGGCGATTGCGAGATTATCGGTCTGTACCCGGAGCATATTCTGCTCGGGCCAGGGGCGGTCGACCTTCCAGGCGTGTCCATCGGCATGGAGGTACAGCACCGGCTTGCCGAAGGCGCGGGAAGCAACGCGAAAGGGCACGAAAAATGCCTCATGCATTCCCGTCGGCACCGCATGGGCAAAAACGACCGCCGCGCGCACATGCTCGTTGAAACGACGAAAGTTTCCGGCGACCCACGCGGCGTTTTCCGAGAGCCGCTGGGCCCACTCCGCTGCATCGTGGACGGTCCCACCGGGCAGATTGATCCCGATGAACAGCACGCCACTCCGTACAAAGGCAAAATTCTCCGGACGGGCTTCCTGGTGCTGCACGCCCCCGCTGACGGGATAGCTTTTTCGAAAGAATTGCGCACGATCCCACCGCTGATGGAAATGCATGAACGTGCGCGACCAGTCATCCCACGCCTGGTCGGGATCCTCCTGGTCGGTATACTCGTTGTCACCGAGAACAACAAACGTGGGCATGTCTGCGCGACCGAGCGCGTGAGCGATCGCTGCACAATTGGAACTCGTCGAAGTCTGACTTCCAGGGAGGATGTCACCCAGGTGAACGAGAAATTCGCCTTCGGCTTGTGCGTTCGCCTGATCGACATACTCTCGAAGCTGGATGGCTTCCCGCGGTTTGTACGGCCCGCAACCCATGGCCAGGAATGTTACTGTCCGCGGGGTCGACTCGGCTTGATGCGGTGAGAGGGTCCGGCAACCGGAAGCGAATAGAATGACCTGCAGCAAGAGGCCCAAGGAAACAGATCGTATGAACATTCTGCCAGAGGATCGTGAGTTGATGCATGCGAGTGATTTCATTTTGATCTCGGACCGCTGGATTTCTGGCAGACTTCTACGATTACAATTGTAATTAAGCAACAAAAAACCTCTCCTCTCGCGCTGTGGGTGCACGCCCGCAGAGAGTCGGCCTGAAGGTGGGCCTTTACGGAAAATATCAGAGGGATTAGAACAACGGGCCACCGACGGACGGGCGCCCCGGATCGAAGGTAAGATTTGAGTCATCGGCCCAGCTGATTCCGAAATCCATGGCGCGGGTTTTCACCGCTTGCATCAATTCATCGTATTGCACGGGAACCACGTGGCCATCGGCAAACATCATGTTCATGTAGCTTTGAGAATGAAGCGGAAACGCCACCGTGAACGGGGAGAAGATCCCGGTGAAATTGTCGAAACTACCTCCTCCGGGTAACGCCGCGTTCCACGAATCCGGCGCCCCGTCGAAGATCTGCAGGGTGGTCGTCGGTTTCTCAATCTCGATCTGGCTGACCTTGTCGATCGGCTTGAACCGGTGATCGCGGAAAGGGTTCTCGTGCACCATGAGATTCAGATTCACCGAATAGGAGGTAGGATACCAGGAGCCCATGAATCCGCTGTGGCCCTGTCCCCCCGGATTCGCGCCCGGGTCGAGGTTGTCCAACGCGACCCATTTCGGACAATAGAACATGTTCTTGGGGCGGGCATCCCGTAGCTGCCAAATGACCGAGCCTGACGGTGTGATCCCCTCCGAGGTCGCGTGCAAATAGGCGGGCCATTGGCCGCCGCCAATTCCTTGAATATAGAACGGAAGAACAGTGTTGTCGTGATCGATCGCCCACGAGGCCATCGCCAGAGCGATCTGGTGAAGGTTACTCGCGCAATGCATGGCCAGCGCGCGCTCCTTTGCCTCGCGCAGGGAAGGCATGAGCAGGGCGGCGAGGATGGCGATGATGGCGATCACCACCAACAGCTCGATCAGGGTGAAGCCGCGATTTGCTGCAGTTCGATTCATCTCCGTATGATCCAGACCAAAAGTATCCCCCGAATCAGCCGGGAACAAAAGGGTTTCCCTTCAAATCCCTAAATATAGCGAAAGTCGCCAGAATTCCCGGGCTTGGGGGGGATTCAAGCCGGCCTCGGGATCCCCGGAACTCTGGTGAGTTCGGCTCCTTGGAAACGACAGACACGGAAAAAGGGATGAGGCAACAACGCCTCATCCCCTGATTGGTTGATCAAGGTCCTTCCGCGTCACCTCGGCATCTGTCGTCGCCACCGCAACATGACGCCCGCGCCGAGCGCCACAAGCAAAACTGACGCCGGCTCTGGAATACTGGTCAAGTCGACGTGGTCGAAGTATGTGGGTATGCCCGTGTATCCGACAGACCGGTTTTCGTTGCGGAACCTTAAGAAGCTGATTTCACTGGAAGTGATGAGCGCCGTCTCGGTCGTATCAATGAACGTCTCACCCGTGTCACTTCGCGACATCGTCCACCGACCGCCGGCTTCTCGATTGAAGCTCAACGTGAAGTATTCATCCGTGGGAAACGCCTGAACAGAGCCGATGTTGACAACGAGATCATTGTTACCTAAAGCGTCTTTACGGTAGACTTTGAACTTAAAGTTTCCGTTGTGTCGAGCCGTGGCGGTAAAGTAAGAAAACGAATTCTCTCCCAGAACGCCGCCCTGATTTCCCCATAGCTGGATCAGCAGTCCCGCATGGTTCTTGGGCACGACATCGGTCATACGCATCGTAATATCGAGGGACATGTTGGGGTTGGTCTGAAATTCAACCGGATTCCCGGAGAAATCATTATCCATG
Source organism: Kiritimatiellia bacterium (assembly GCA_963578625.1). GTDB lineage: Bacteria > Verrucomicrobiota > Kiritimatiellia > SLOV01 > SLOV01 > CAUZEO01. The sequence continues at coordinate 9,526 of CAUZEO010000174.1, forward strand.
ACCAGGCGGTGCGCCCCTCCGGAGCCAATTGCTCCCGCATTATAGTGGACCGACCGGCTCGGATCCAAGGGGTCATCATTGCCCACGCCGAGCGCGGCGTTGTTTTTCGCTTCGGCCACGTCCCATCCGTCCGCTGTACTCATGTCATGGTCGATATGAACGATCGTTGCCGATGCCGAGAGGACGCTCGCGCACACGAAGGTGATAATGATTGATACAAGTTTCATAGTTGTTCCTCCTGTCACTGTTGTTGCTCCTGTCACTACTTCAACGAGTTTTTTCACGCCTACTTTACTTTTACGGGTTTATCTGCATCACCTGCAGATGGATGGTTTCCTCCAATAGTCTTGGACTATCCCCATTCATTGAAATTGGTGCAAAATGAATTCACTGTTTTCGTCAAGGCCGAAAAAGTTTTTTTGCGGAAGCGAACAACCCAAAATTTATTGACATAAACGGGACAAAATAGCTGTGTATGTGGGGCTGGTGGGAGGCAGGAGGAGATGCGGATCCAGCGTGTAGCGCGGACCTTCCTTCGGCATGGTGCGGACTGTGAAGTCCGCATCCCCGGCTTACCTGTGTTTCCTGACGCTCCACCGCCCAAATTCATCTCGTTCTTCGCTCGCTCCGTGAGCGACACGTATGGGCATTTTAATGGATTGCTCTTTACTACAGCGCGTTTTGCAGCAATTTTACGAGTCATGCGAAACGCAAAAAAAACCTTTGCACCGCTATCCTGCTCGAGGTTTCGTCGCTTTTCACCCTTGAGAACTCGCGATGCTTCGATTCCCGGTTTTTTTTCGTGATATTTCCGCCCGTAGCAAGCACCGCAAGTTATTAACAGCCTGGGCTGAACATAAAGAAATTTCCGTAACCCGTAGGTTGGCCTTTCCGCCCGAGGCGGACCTGCCTCTGGCATGGCCTAGGCCGACCCGGCGCAAGCGGGGTGGTTGGGCCTCGGAAAACGGGTCGATGAACAATGTTAGTCTGAGGACCTTAGCCAAAGGAGTCAGACGAATGAAAGGCAAACGCCGGACGACGGAAGAAAAGATCCGCATATTGAGACAAGCGGAC
>CAUZEO010000175.1:0-10503 GCA_963578625.1 Kiritimatiellia bacterium
ATTTTATAAAACCATTCCAAACGAATTCTATTCTAAGATCTTTCGCATTTTCCAAAGATCATTTTCGCGGTCTCTTCCATTGACTCCGGAGAACAGCCGTATGTCACGATCACGGTCTCATACTCCGGCTGAACCGTGAAAGGATAAGGACTGTTGGTCACGACGATCACAGGTTTACTCAAAAGGCAAATCTCTTTTACAAAATCGTTACCATTAGATTGCCCGCGATTAAAGTAGTTGGTAATAATGATCACGTCGGACTGTTCATAACGAGCCATAACTCGCTTGCGGTCTTCATCAGTAAAAACCATACGTGTCTCGACTATTCCGACATTGTCTGAATGATCCAAAAGCTTCTCCCATAAAAGGCTGGGATGGCACCGTTGGCTATTTGTCATCTCATGTAACCAGTTGATCTGTTCGACAAGAAGTACTTTTACAGATTTGTCCAGAGGCAGTTGTCCTTTTTCGTCCCTCAAAAGTGTCAACGCCTTCTTTGCTGATACCCGTGCAAGTGTTTTTACTTTTTCATCATTAATACCCTCGCCGGCTTTTCCCGGATTCTTCAAGCCATCCTTCTCAAAAAAGCCATAATCATATTTTATAGACAACGTCCGGCGAACAGCATCTTCGATTCGTTCTAACGGCAAATCCCCTTTCCGTACAGCGTCAACGACGCTGGGGAAAACTTCATCAATTATTGGCCCTTCATCTCTGATCAGCACCAAATCTATTCCAGCATTGAGCGCCAGTACACATGCCTCGGCAAGTTCGTACTTCTGAATGATCCCTCCCATCGACATTTCATCTGTTGCCACAACGCCCTGAAAGCCCATCTCGTTTTTGAGTAGATCCGTCACGATCGCTTTTGAAAGGGTTGCCGATAATCCTGAAGGGTCGAGGCCTGGATACGCAGTGTGCGCTGTCATAACGACCGGAAGCCCTTCTTTAATTAGAGCCCGATAAGGAGCGAGATGTTCCTGCATCTCTTCTTTAGATAAATCAATAACCGGAAGCTGGGCATGGGCATCTGAAGTTGATTCGCCACGGCCCGGGAAATGTTTGCCGGTCGAGATCAATCCTCCGTCATTATAACCTTTTAGTGCCTGTCGGGCATACTCTATAACCCTATCAGCATTGGCACCAAAACTCCGTGTGCCAATTTCAGGATTCATTGGATTTGAGTTGATGTCTAAAACTAATGAGTGTGTCCAGCCAAATCCAAGCGGCACCATTTGCCGTGCTACCGCCCAGGTAACATCATATGCCATTTGCGGATCACCAGACTGTGCAATGCCGAGGTAACTTGGAAAATAATGCGTACCGCCACGATAATAATCAGAGCTGATGTCGCCTTCCATATCAAATGTTATGTGAAGGGGAAGTTTCGGTTCATTTTCGAGAGCTGCTCGCTTGAGCGTGTTAAGGAACTGGCAAAACTCAGCGTTAGTGCAATGGGGTACGGGCATGTCGGCAATATAGTCTTTTACTGTCCCTGTTGGAGTTCGCAATATTCGATAAGCGTATTTTTCACTTGTCCCATTGGGATCATGATAGGCGGTCCGGACGCGCCAATACAGACCCGCGCGAATACCCGAAGGACAATAATCCCTGATACGCCTCAAAATTTCTGGTGTGATTACCGTGCCAACAAAGCCTATAACAAAACACTGTCCTACTTTTTGTTCTAATGTCATCTTGGCGATCAAGCCATTAACAAACTCAGTCTTAGCAACTTCCATCATCTAACTCCTATCAACATTCAGAGGTGGACCCGGAAATCCGGACCAGCGGTTAAGTTGAGAATGGCATACAAACTGCCCGCACACCCATGTTGCGAAGCGTGCAGCCGGTTAAACGCCAATCCCTCGCGTCAATTCAAAGATCAAATCTCTGGCCGGGCTCACCGAACTGGTCCAGTAGTTATGTTAGTCCAGGCACCAGGTTACAGGTTGAATATCGGTCCAGTATAGATGTATTGTCAAGGCCGGGGCTCGGGGAGGGCGCAGCCCGACCGGAGCGTCCGTCGGGGTGCGCCCTGGCGAAGCTTTTGGGCGTTTCTAACCCGAGGCCTTTATGGGGTCTCACTTGATTGCATTCCCGTCGCCCGGGGCCCAGTGGCAGCGATTGGCAACTCGACAACGGTCGGCGAAGCGGTACCAACCGCCGCCGCGTTCCACGCGGTGCGAGACCTCATACCCGGGGCGATACCAGTCTTGGCACCACTCCCAAACATTACCGCTCATGTCATACGTTCCCAGTTCGTTGTGCCCCTTTGTGCCGACCTCGTGGCTGTGTCCGCCACTGTTCAAGTCATACCACGCAACGTCCCCGATCGTATCGCTCCCGCTGTATTCCGTGTCGTTGCCTTCCTTCCCGCCTCGTGCGGCGTATTCCCTCTCGGCTTCGCTCGGCAGACGATAGCCGTTTGCGCCGCCGCTCAATGTCCAGTCGCTCAGGTCGGGCGCCGGCGGACTCGTCCTATAAGATTACTTTCGCCGCCTTCAATCCGGCCCGCTGCTCGGCACGCACGTTGGATACCTGCGGATCGCCGACAAGGCAAGGAAGCGCCGCTGATGTCAGCAGCAACCACCTCAAGACGACAGACAGAATATGCACACGAATCATAAGCGTTAATAAAGTGAGCGTGATTATCTAACGGCTCGCGAGGAAACCGGCTGAAGTTTTGCCATAAGGGGAGATGCCGGAGTTTCTGAGGGAAATCGCGCCTTTTGGGCGGCTGGCGGGGAAAAATGCGCTGGCGAGGATTGTTCTGGTTTTCTAGAGCCTTCTCATACTATCAAGATCACTATTTGAACGTAACCGTTATAGAATCCTGGCTAGAACCCACTGTTTGGAAGATCATAATCATGGCTGCAAAGAAGGTAAGAGGAATTGACGGCAGGCATGTCTTGCGAGGCTCGGCTTGGGCAGGACTGGCGTTATTCCTGGTCGCAAGTGTCTCGATGGGTGAGCTCACGCAAACAGTCCTCTTTCAGGCGGGTGAGAGTAATTATCCGCTGATGCGTATTCCAGGAATCGTGCTGTCGAAAAACCAGACGCTGCTGGCCTTCTGCGAGGCGCGGCGGGCTGCACCGGATCGTTCGCGCACTGACATTGTGCTGAAACGGAGTGAAGACGGAGGCGAGACATGGGGGCCCATGCAACTCGTTTTGGAATCCCAGGGAGAACTGGACGCCTGGGTGAACCCTTGTCCCGTGGCCGATACCAACACCGGCACCATCTTCCTTTTCGTGACCCTCTTTCCCGACGGACCCGTCGATATCCGGGAATGGGAAGCGCTCTTACGATACGGCGCCATTCGAACCATTGTCACGGAGAGCACGGATGACGGGCTCACATGGTCTCCGCCGCTTGATATTACCGAGCAGATTACGGATGTCACGGCGGACATTGGAAAGAAGACCGGGCCTGGTGCCGGCATACAGACCTCGGATGGGAGATTGGTGATTCCCTACGGGCTGGGGCCGGAATTAGAGAGCAGAGCCATGATCGTCTACAGCGACGACCACGGGCAGAGCTGGCACGCCGGCGGCAGAATTGACAGCACGAGCACCGAAACGCAAGTCGCGGAGCTTTCCGACGGCAGTCTGCGACTGGACATGCGCAACCAGCGGCCGGAAGAGCAACCCAGACATACCCGGTACTATTCCATCAGCGGGGATGGAGGTGCGACATGGACCGAGCGGGTGCAAGACTGGGAACTGATCGACACCGCCTGCCAGGCATCCATTCTGCGTCACCCGTTTCGGGAGGAAGGACAGGACCGGGACCCCATCCTCTTCTCCAACCCCGCCTCTACCTTTGGTAACCGTGTTAACATGACGGTTCGGATGAGTTACGATGACGGCAATACTTGGCCGGTAGCAAGGACAGTACATCTCGGGCCCTGCGCTTATTCCTGCCTGGTTTCCCTGCCGGACGGGACGATCGGTCTGCTCTACGAAAACGGCGACCAGAACCGCTACGAACGTATCAGCTTTGCGCGATTCGACGTCGAATGGTTGACGCAGGGCAGCGTCCCTCCTTCAGGTTCTACTATGATCTTCGGCGCAATCGGCGACGATGGCAGTGGCCCTCCCGGCGCGTTTGACGGCTCGATTACCCCCACCGCGAGCCAGACCGTCGACCGCTCCTGCATATCCCACATTTGCGGGGGTGTACGCACACCGGATAGAGCGATTAATGGCACAGGCATCTTGCATACTGGAGGGAGCGCGGCCGACCCGAACAATTACGCGCACACCTTCGGAACGAACGCATTCGGCGACGACTTCAACTTTCTGGCGGACATTAATCCTACTGAGGGTAACTGGTTCAAGGTCGATCTAGGGCGGACCTACACGCTTCAAGACGCGTTCTTCTTTAACTTCAACCCGGATGCTTCAGAGGGCGGTTTAAACAACGAAGATCGCGGCGTGGCTACGGCTGACATCTGGTACCTGAATGCGGCCTTTGATCATAATGACAATAGTGACGGGAATGCCTCGGCATTTATCTCAACGGGCTGGACACAGTTGGGAAGCACAACCAATTTCACGATTGCACCCGAAGGAGATGTGAACCAGACCGTTCCCGATGTGATTAACTTCGGCAACGTCCCTGCCCGCTTCGTCGCGCTGGACATCTTATCGAATCATGGCGATGGCGGTTTCGTCGGGTTCGGAGAAATCCAGTTTTTTGCGGTACCAATCCCCGAACCGTCCGTCGAACTCGTGGTGATCGAGGACACGCTGGGGGCGACCTTCGACAGTGTGTCGAACGCGACGTACCGGCTGCAATCCACGCCCGACCTGGTTTCCTCGAATTTCACGGACACCGGCGCGATCGCCATCGGAAACGGCGCTGCCATCATCATGTTCGATCCCACCGGACCGTCCACGTCAAAGAACTACCGGGTGGTGGCGGACTAGTGCACCGTCCGAAAAATATCTGTACACGGGAGTGGTTTTGAGAACCGCAGCTGTAGCAAGCTTCTGAGAACGATTCAAGAGCGAAACAAGGAAATGGCAATGAAGAGATACAAACTGACAATATGCCTGCTAACAGTGGGAGCGACCTTAATCGCTCTGCCCGGCAGAAGCGCGGAAACGAAAAATAATCTCCCCGGCGATGACATCAAAGAGAAATACGCTCTCGTCTATAGCACGGATTTTGAGGAGGGCGCCCATGAATGGGAGCCGATGGACAAAGAAAACTGGAGCATTGTTAAGAGTGACGAAGGACAAATCTACAGGCTGGGCAGCAGATCGACATACGAACCGATGGTGAAGAGCCCGCGCAGCCGGTCCGTACTGAAGGACATCGTGGTAAGCGACTTCGTATTCGAGGTAAAGGTGAAGAGCCGGGACAAGGAAGACGGTCCGCACCAGGACATGATCGTCTTCTTTGGATACCAGGGGCCGACGAAATTTTACTATGTCCATTTCGGTATGAAAACGGATGAGAAGTCCAACCAGATCCATCTCGTCAACGACGAGCCGCGCAGGCCGATCTCGAAACACACAAGCAAAGAGAATCCAGGAACGAACTGGGACGACAACTGGCACCAGGTAAAGGTTATCCGGAAAGGAGCTCTCATCCAGGTGTTCTTTGATGACATGGCAAAGCCGTGCATGTCGGTCGAGGACGAGACATTTCTCTCCGGCGGGTTCGGCATCGGCTCGTTCAACAACTTCGGTGACTGGGACGACGTTAAGATCTGGGGTGGCGAGTAAGTGTACGTTTAAGTGTTCGCTTCGCGCATCTCCCACACTTAACCGCTCCACTTATTCGGATACACTTAACCGACACACTTCGTGGTCGACGTCCAGACCCAACTCCTTGATTTCGTGTGACATCCATTTGCGCAGTAGAAAAAGTGTGAACAATGCGGACTAGTCAGCGGCGACACGATCCAAACGCCACACATCCCCCGGACTCCACGCACACTCCATCCGGTGAGTTAAGTCTTGCTTGCTCAGTTCTACCTGTTCCTCCGAGACGGTTACCGCATTTCCCGCTGCCAGGAAAAGAGCATCCCGGTGGACGTAGACGGCACATGCGTGGCGTAGGCTCCACGGCGTGTTGGGTATTTCCTCCCAATGTTCGCCGTCCTCTGAATACCATACGTCATTGCGATTGCCTTCGGTCCAAAGTTCAGATGGGTGGTCCGCTATTCCTCGATGCCCTCCCAACACCCAAAGCTTACCGTCCCACGCCGCGGTATCGTGATAGGAGCGTGCCGGCCAGGGAGCTTTTCCCTCCGCAAGGTGACAGGTCCATTCGCGGCCGTCCGCCGACGACCACACATCGTTATGGTAGAGGCGTGCCTTCAGTCTTGGCTGCTGTTCGAGGTCGTAGCGCAGTGAACTCACTGTGGTCCCGCCCGATCCGACGTATCCGCCGCCCAGGACCCACATTCGATCGTGGAGAACCGGAACGCCGCCATTCGCGCCGGTGATCATACCCCTGGGCGCCCAGGGCGCGCTGTCCGTCACCCGCTCCCAGCTCAGGCCATCCTTGGTCCGCCAGACGTCGCTCAACGGTGGAGGCGCCGGCGGAAAAGGTTTCCCGGCCTTCAAGTCCGTTGCGAAATTGGATTGGGCGGGTGCGCTGGCCTGGCCACCCATGACCCAGATTGATCCGTCGAAAACGGTGACCATCTGGTTGCCGCGCTCTTGCCAGGGAACGGTTGGCGCGACGAGTTTCCAATGCACTCCGTCTTTTGACTTCCACACGTCGTCGTCGGTCCCGTTCTCAGCCCCGACAATCCAGATGTGATCATCATGCACGACGGCCCCGTGCATGTGCCGGCCTTTCCACGGCGCGGTGACCGCCAGGTACCAGCTGCCACCGTCGTCCTCCGAGCACCACACCTCCGAGCACACGTCCGACTCGAAAGATCCGACGCCAACGCCGGCGATGTCGGCTCTGTCATTCGCCCACTGGTTCCAGCCACCCAGAAGAAAGAGTTTGTCCTGAAAGGAAACGAGCTGCGCCCCATCACGAGGCGACCATGCCACCTCCGAGCTTACGCAACTCCAACGGTATGCGTTGTTCATTGTCTCCTCGTCATTTGGGTCGCACCACAGGTTTCTCTAGCGTATCAACGACTTCCAAAAATAGAATGCCTGAATTTGGCTGTATGGAGCTCTTTTTTAGGCCCAGAAACCCCTCATACTGAATCACTCCTGTCCGAAACAATTCTTTGCAGACTGCGTAACCCGTTTCACGGTACTCGACTGCATACGAATACGACTTTGGCGACCTTTCCCTCTGCCTCCTCGGAGGACGCTATCGTCGCCGACATCGTCAACCGATTCGGAGAGAACATAATAGCGTCTCGGACAGCAATGATACTGGATATTGGGTACAAAACTATCATCCTATACACGATCTTGACATTTCCGGTGGTTTCGGAGGGAATTGATTAGATGACCGACCTGGAGACATGCGTAGCCGAGTTCAATCGTGACGGCTGTACGATTGCCCGTGGTTTGTTCAATGCCCGAGATCTGGCGGAGATCGAAAAGCACCTTGCTCGGTTTGTGACGGAGATCGCCCCTGGCCTGCCACTAGGCGAAGCGTTTTTCGAAGACGACGCGCCGGATGTATTGAAGAGCGCCTTCCGGCTCCATCAGCATGACGCGTTCTTCGGCGAACTTTGCCGGTCGCCCCGCATCACGGATTTCGTGAAGGCGTTCTGGGACGACGAGGAGATCGTGCACCGGGGGGTCAGCTTCTTCGCCAAGGCGGCCCACAGCGGATCGGAGACGCCGGCTCACCAGGACAATGCCTTTCAATATATGGATCCCCCGGAAGGACTGACCGCAACGCTCGCGCTGGATGCTTCGAGCAAGGAGAACGGCGTGCTGTGCTGCCTCCGCGGGTCGCACAAGCTCGGACTGCTATCCCACGAACCATCCGGACTGCCCGGGTTCAGCCAGTGGCTCCCTGAACCACCGGATCAAAATGCGTACCCGGAAATCGAGCTCGCCATGTTACCCGGCGACGTCGCGTTCCACGCATCCAACGCCGTGCACTACAGCGGTCCGAATCCATCACCAAATCACCGCCGGCAACTGGGACTCGGTTACTTTTCCTCAAGGGCCAAGCGGGATGAGACCGCCTGGGCCGCGTATATGGAGTTGCTGGAGAAGATGCACGGGGAGAAGGCAGGTAGTTGAGGCTTATCTGTGAAACTAGGTTTGAGGGAATCATCAATGAACATCTTCAATATCGCAGGGAAAGATCCGGATCCGGATCGCAAATATGTATGCAGGCGAATGCTGGTCGGACCCTGGCGGAATCAACCCGAGGAGTATGAAGGGTACAACGGTTTTGTGGGCTGGGCCTCGATTGCCATATTGAAATCAGGCCGATGGATGGTCACGTTCAATTCCGGGTATTGGCACGCCAGCATGCCCACCGTCGGCCCGGGCGTGGAAGACGAGAAAAACCAGGATTTCATGCGGAGGGTCCCCCAACTTTATCGCGCGATCGACCAGGGCGGCACGACCTGGTTCGTCCCGCGTTTCCATGCGCCAAGAGGGGGCCGGGTGCATCGGATGGTCTCCGATGACGCAGGCCTCACGTGGTCGCAGCCAACAACCCTTGTCGATACCGAGAACACGAATCTTCACCCAGGCATTCTCGAAATGAACAACGGCACGCTTCTATGCACCTTCGTAGACGAACGTCACGCGGTCGGTGATGAGCCCGCGCCTAACGGTTTCTACTTTCGGCTGGGCTATATACTTTCTGCCGACCATGGCCAAACCTGGAGCGATCCCAGGTTCCTTCCCGACACCACCGCCACCGGCAACGAACCTGCCATACAACTAGCCGACGGCACGGTCCTCCGATGCGCGCATGAACGTTTCGACAGCAGCAGGCCATTCGACGGAACGGCCATCTTCGCCTCAAAGGACCATGGCCAGACCTTCGAGCTCCGCTCAATTATAGGGAAAGAAACCAATCCTATGCACGAACCCACCCTCGTCGAAATGAAGGATGGAAGGCTGGCCGTAATGACCCGCCCCGATGGCGACATCTGCTTTTCAGATGACGAAGGCAGAACCTGGACAGAGCCCGTGAGTACGGGAGTCACGATGGACGATCCTCACCTGGTTCAATTGCCAAACGGCGTACTGGCCGCGTTCCACGGTTCCCGGACGAAGTCTGGATTGAGAGTCATCCTCAGCAAAGACAACGGCCGGACATGGAACGGTCCCGCCGAAGGCCTGGGATACGCGGTCGATTCGTCCGTCTACAGATACTCATGCCCCGCAGTGCTTGATGACGGAACCGTCTATGTCATCTACCAGCACACCGGAGGTCACGACATCCGACACGCCAGAACCATGGCCCTGTGGGGAATTCGCGTCAGGGTCTTCGATTCGGCCGACGGCATCGAAATCCTCCCGGCTCCCGGCAGTCCGGAAGATCTGGGTCATGGTGAGGCATTTATGGCACTGGCGTCAGACCAGGATTTTGGCGATCGCGATGATGGAGACCGCCGATTGGAAGTCCTCTAGCGGCGCCCTTTGATTGATGGTTGTCGATTGTTGAATTATGAAGGAGAAAGCCAAATGGACACACCCGCTGAACTCGAGTATCAAAACGACGGAAGAGAACCGATGACACTTCCAGAGTGATGTCTCTTGTTCTTACTTCGCAAATCAGCAATCGACAATCATCAATTGGCGATCGCGTAAATTGTTTGTCTTTGGTGAGATATCTTATATCAACGTTGCTTTTGGCGGCCGCCGCACCGGCGTTTGCCGACGACTTTACGACGGTCGATCTTCGGCCCTATTTTGACAACGACGGCATCTCGTTTGTGACGAACCTGGTAGACGGCGACTTCAACTTTCAGTGTTCCTATCCCGCCGAGGAGATGCCCGAGCCCGGGCTCGGGGAACTTGGAGGCATCCCCTTTGATTTCCCTCGATACGACGACGGTGTAAACAACTGCGTCAAACTTGGCGGTAAGTCGATCACGCTACCTGAACGGCCGGCCGCGGCGATCTATGTGCTCGGTAGCGCGCTTTACTCGCGTCACACGACGGCCCCGGCAACGCTCTACTACGCGGACGGCGAGTCGGAACGCCACCTGGTGATGCTGGGCGGAACGGAGCACGGGAACGTGGAAGTCCTCAAGACGACGGTGAGGCACGTGCAAAACCGTATCGCCGACGGCGGAGGGTGGCCGATGTACGTGACGGCGGTCTACCCGCAGCGCGACGTCCCGCTAAAGGCGATTGTTTTCGACGAGGTGTTCTCCGGAGTCCAGGCTTTCGGGATAACGCTCTCGAGTGCCGTGCCCCACGGGAAGCCGGCCGGGAAGCTGCCGCTGTTCGGTCTCGCCGCGATCGATTGGGGCGGCGGTATTCGGGGAGCGAATCGGGCAAGGGCCTCCATTGCGGCGTCGAGAGATCTGGAAGGAGAACTGCAGGTTGAATGGTCATGCCGGGAGACGGAGAAGGCGAATGCCGTCCC
>CAUZEO010000176.1:0-10473 GCA_963578625.1 Kiritimatiellia bacterium
AGGAGAGGTTGAGGTAGTCTCCGCTGGCTTCGACGGCGTCATGCATCAGGTTTACGTACGCCAGGAGATGCTCACCCATCGGGCCGTAGAACCCTTTGCAGAATTCCTCGATCAGGTCCTGGGCATCTAGGTACGGATTCCACATCATCCGCGCCATCAGCCAGGCCCGAAGTTCCGGCATTTCGCAGCCCGGGGTGTCCGACTCCACAAGCAGCCCGGTCACGTTATGTTCGACCATGAAACGAATGTTCTTCCCGAACGTGCGCAAATTCGGGTGCGGCAGGCGGTGATAGGTGAAATTGACGGCGTAGTCCCAGACGTAAAGTCGATTGCAGACCTTCGACCACCCCACCAGGTCTTCGTGAAACTGGTTGTGCCGCGGGTTGTCGTCGCGGCTCTCGTACATCGGTGTATTGAAGGAACAACCAATCGAGGAAAGTTGGATCATGACGTCATCCCGGGGGCGCGTCTTCTTCGGCGGCGCCTGCGAATAGTGGTACGCCAGGGTCTGATACGTTACGTCGGGGAATTCCTTCTTGAGGTCCTCCACCACGGAGTTGACGAACTGAACAATCAATCCGGAAGGATTATCTTCTTCCTCCGCGGCGGTGCATGGACCGCACATGCAGCGGTTTGGTTCACCTCCTTCATCAACCTGCGAAATGGAAAAGAGGTCGGCCCAGGGGTGCCACCACAATGCGAGACGGCAGTTCTTGACTAACTCTTTTCGCATTTTCTCGTTGGTCAGGCAGAGCGACGTGTGCTTGTTTTTGGGTACCGAGTGCACACGCTTGCCGTCGATCAGGCTGTAGTACTCTGGGTGGTCTTCGTAGTAGATTTCAGGCGGCAGGAGAGTCCAGAAGGTGTGAGACGACCACTTGTTGTGCGCGATATAATTGAATTTCTTTTTTCCATCGATGGACTCCAAAGGCTGTTCGTAGCCATTCATCTTGTTCCGGGCAGCCCATGCGCCGGTGGTCTTGAATTGAAAGTCGCGGTACTCCAAGAGGGGGACATACTTCACGTCCATGTCACCAATGACGAGAGTCGGTATGGAGGGAAGCGTGCTGGCCCCCTGTGCCCACCACCGGCATCCGATGGGGTTGTCCAGGAACGAGTACACCGCGTAGAGGGTTCCCCGCGGTTCGCCGCCGAAGAGCAGCAAATTGTCATCCGCGGTGCGAATAACGATCCCATCGGTTCCCAGACCCTCGGTATTCAGTTCCGGGTAGATCATGTTCACGGCCTGCTGTCCGACCAGGATATTCGGCCGATCCTCGGCTGGTGAGAACTGGACTTTGAAGTCGCCACCGGTGATCTTGACAAGATGTTTTGCCAGATCCTCCGCAGCTTGCCGCCGCGCCGACGTCGCCGCGCTATCGATTACGATTGCGACCTTTGCTTTTCCGTTTTCGGCAATCGTAAATGCGGGTGATTTCGTGAGGGCGGCGCAGGTAAATGTCAATGCGAGTACGAATGCCCATCCGGGAATGCCGCGATGAAAACAACCAAGTTGCACTTTGAATCTCCCGAGTGATTTTCGGTGGATGATCACGAACAGAATTCAAAACCGTAGAGGAACGCCCGCTTCAGCGTAATCTTTGCTTGCTTCGATTCCGGTGGCGCCTGGGTCCCGCCGGTCCAGGAGACGCCGGCCGCTCGATGATCTCCGCGGAGAAGCGTGCAGTCGGCGCCGGTAAATCCGGAAATCGGGCTGCCGTTGCCGTCCAGAAGCTCGACCTTGATGAATCCTTCGTCCAGACCGGGAATGGACGACTTTTTCGGCGGCCGCGTCACAAAGTTGAGATTCAGGGACTTGCCGGAAAGATCCTCCGGTTTGGTGATGGCCGTCCCGGGGGTAGGGCCGCCCGTGGATGACGCCAGGGCATACAGTCGGTCAATGTCCCACGATGCCCGGCAAAGTGCCGTCGTAAAGGGAAGGAAGTGGGCTCCGTGATCAAGGGCCGTCTCCTGGTATCGAATGGGAATCGAGGGGGCCCGCGTATCCGAGACCTGCCGATGCGCGCCTTCGCTGCCGGCGTAGTAAATCCTGAGCGTATCTCCGTCCACCATCAGGTTCTTACTTTGCCAGATCATGCCTCCGCCGTAATCTCCGAGCGGACTATTTGCCATGCACGGATGGTGTCGGTCCGGGTACCACCACTGGCGTCCGTCTCTAGAGGCCACCATCCGAAGATCCAGGGTCTGGCTCAGCGGGTGATATGCCGACAAGGTCGCAATGTATCCGCCGGGAACTTTCAGTGGTACGCATTCCATGAATTGCGTGTCGCGATGTTCATTTTCGTCCCGGGCGATGACCATCACATCGTCCTTGGTCCACGCAATCCCGTCGTCGCTCAAGCAACGAAAGCACGTCCGGCGGGGGCAATCCTCCCACGGGGGGACGTGGTCGCCTTCCTGAAGCTCCGTTCCGGTACGGTAATAGCCAACGTAGCCTCCGCCTTCGCGGGCGTATACGAACAAGACATCACCCAGGATGCAACCCGTGATGGGACCGGCGACCCAGTCCCAATGTATCCCATCGCGCGAACGATAATGGTGATAGCCGTAGCCATGTGGCGATTTTGCGATCTCCGTGTCCGTCTGAAGCACCCACATCAGGTAGGGCCAGTCCGTTGCTTTCGGATCAATCAGCACCGACACATAGGCCTGCAACCCGAACTCCCAGGAAGGAAAGATCAGGTTGGTTTTCTTGTGATCGCCGCACGAGTAGAGATCAAGCTCGGGACGGGTCCAGTTTATGCCGTCTTTGCTTTCGTAGTAGCAGATGCTTCGATCCCGGTCGTTGGCGATCGAAGTCCATCCATTTGGCCATCCTTCGTCCGTCTCCTCGGGAGGTGTGCCGACGATCCATGCCTTGAACAGGCCGTCAATTGGATCCTTCAGAACAGTGCCATGAATCCCCACTCCTCCCCGGTCCCAGGGCCTTTCACCTTCCAGAAGCGGATTGTTCGGATCCTGCCTGGCAACCTCGACGCGCCATGCGCACAAATGCAGATCACTGAAGCAATCCGGCATCAGCAGCGGCATTCTGGGTGATTCCGGGTCCGGATTCAATTCACTATTCATGATGGTCTATTTCCTGTCGTTTCCGTTGAACTGCACTAGGTGAGGAACGTGGTTGCCCCGCGAACTCACACCGAGTTCAACATAGATTTGCCTCCGTGGTATACATTTTTTATTTCAGCGAAGTAGTTTTGAGTAAGGCTCTGGACCGAATGTCCTTATCGGTCTGTATACCTGACGAGGAGCTGCGCGATGGAATTGTGCCCTCTTACAAGATCGTAAGGGCGTCAGTACTGCAATCATGCCAAATCTCCCTCAAGCTGCCATCCGTGATGAAATTCGATTTCAGGTTTCGATTCGGCGCATTGGTAGTCGTAGGCCTCGCCGTATTCTCCCATGGATTCGACGTTCGTGCGGAACGGTCGCCGCCGAGCTGTTGGGATGCAGTATTTCAAATCGGGTACGATCCCCCCGTTGAGAAGGTGAATCACACGCTCTACGCCGATCGGGTGCTGGCATTGGATTTGTTTTTGAAGCAACGCGAGATGGTTTGTTGGCCGACCCATCCGTCCGCAGAACCCTGCGCGACACGCAGAGCAGCGTCCGGGGTCTGAATGCCGAGCGATTGTATCGCCTGATGACGCACCACGATTCGAATAGCAAGTGGCGAGGCATTGGGTTTCGTGGCGGTATCCGGGACGGTGCCAGGGGGAAGCACGTTGGCGAAAAAAATCCTGGCCTCTCTGCAAACGGATTTTCCGGCGCTGTATGAGCTGATCACACGATCTGTCCAGGTACAGGCCATCGTTGATGAGATTGAACCGGATGGGTGGTCGGTGCGTTTCGACCTGCGCCTCGCATTCGATGACGCGGCTCTGAAGCGCTCTTATCTTTATTTGGGCCCGGGCGCTCCGCCGCCAGGGGAAGGTGATGGAATCGGATTTTTAATTGTTCGACGAGGAGGGTTGCATTCTTCTACGGGTGACGTCCAACCGGGAAGGATCCGCGCTGCGGTTACAGGTCCGTGCCAGGAACAATCTGCTTCTCCCTCTCGTTTCATCAGGTGGCGGTATCGAGCACGCGTTGGACATGACGTCCGGGACGAAAAACTCCCTTCTTGAGCCGCTACAAAACGGGCCAGGTCGAAGGGGGCTATTGATTCCGGAGTCGAAGTCATGATGAAAGCAATTTGTGGGCTAAATCCCCATTCCCATCAGGTTTTCGTAGCTGATGGCAATGCTTTTGAAAGGGTCGTTGGTCATGGGGCAGTCGTCCTGTTCAACGATCCACATCTTGACGCCGGCCGTTTTTGCGGCTTTTACGATCGCGGACCAGTTGAGGCCGCCCTCGCCAACCGCCCGCCACACGGGGTCGTGCAGAAGTACCCCCCAGTCCTTCGCGTGGACCTGGTCGACGCGTCCCTTTACCATTGCCAGCACATCGACTGGATCGTACGCACCCCGGCTCACCCAACCGAGGTCGAGTTCGCTCTGCAAATACCTCGGGTCGCTGTTCTCCATGAGAATCTCGAAACGCGTCCGGCCGCCTTTCCCTCCTCGGACGCCCAGCTTTTCGAATTCGAACGCATGGTTGTGATACTGCAGATGGATGCCTTCGCGGAGTAGCTTGCGGCCAATCTTATTGCATTCCTTGGCAAACGATTTCCACGTCTGAAGGTTGCCTTCTCCGTACGAGAAGCTGGGAATTGCAATATGGCTGCAGCCGTAGGCCTTGACGCGATCTATGACCCGATCCGTGCTGCTCCGAAATTCTTCCAGACCATAGTGGCTCCCAATAATTTTCAGTCCGGCATCGTCGGCCATTTTCCGCATTTCCCCGGGATCCAGGGAAATGAAAGCTCCGGCTGAAACCTGAATGTTCTCGTACCCGATTTTGCGGATGCGCTTAAGCGTCCTGGCGGCTTGCGCCGGTGTCGCGGCAAAGTCCCGTAGCGTGTAGAGAATGACTGCAATTTTGGATGATTTGGAATTCGGCATCTGGTCCTTACCCTTTTTAAATGATGATGACATCTTCGGTCGTCCCCGACAAGTGTATCCTCCATCGTCGGTTCGCCGGCCGCTTCGAGGGCCCATTTCTTATCGCTTCGTAAGCTTTCCGATTCAACTATGGTAGACCATGGCTTGCGCGATCTGCGGCCGGCTGAGGCAAGGTGTTTGCTCGATTATAGTTTGATTTTCTTGTTGCGTCTGTGCAGACCTGTGCAATCCTCTTCGGTGTATCGCGTTTTGCGCAGGGGTGATGTCATTGTAGATCAGTTGAATTTACATTCAGTACGCATTCTTTGCCCATAAGTGCATGGAGGTCCGATTTGACTGAAAAGAGGGTGTTTCATCTCGTTCTCATTAAGCCGTCTCATTACGACGTTAATGGATATGTAATTCAATGGGTGCGTTCGACGATGCCTGCGAATAGCCTGGCGATCCTGTACGGCCTGGCGCTCGACTGCTCCAAGAGGAAGGTCCTGGGGGAAGACGTCGAGCTTCGTCTGCAAGCCTTTGATGAAACCCATGATCGGATCCGTCCCGACAAACTTGCTCAGATGATTCATGAATCGGGTGGGCACGGCCTCGTTGCACTCGTGGGAGTACAATCCAACCAGTTTCCCAGGGCAATGGACCTCGCGCGCCAGTTTCGAATGCAGGACATACAGGTCTGCATAGGTGGTTTCCACGTAAGCGGATGTTTGTCGATGTTGCCCGGCATTCCCGCGGATTTGCAGGAGGCCATGGATCTGGGCATTTCGCTCTTTGCCGGCGAATTGGAGGGTCGGTTCGACTCCTTGCTGCAGGAGGCGTATCGGCGCGAGATGACTCCACTGCACAATTTCATGGATGATCTGCCGGGATTGGAAGGTAGCGTCATTCCCTTTCTCCCTGCCGACGTTATTCATCGTCGAACCGGTGCGCGAACAAGTTTCGATGCCGGTCGAGGATGTCCGTTTCAATGCAGCTTCTGCACCATAATCAATGTGCAGGGAAGAAAATCGAGACGTCGCAGCGCGGACGATGTCGAGCACATCATTCGGATCAATGCCGAGCAGGGCGTCACCAACTTCTTTATCAGTGACGACAATTTCGCCCGAAACCGGGATTGGGAGGTGGTGCTGGATCGGATCATCCAGCTGAAGGAAGAAGAGGGCATGCCCATCCGGTTACTCATCCAGGTCGATACGCTGTGTCACAAAATCAAGAATTTCGTGGAGAAGTGTGGTCGGGCCGGGGTAGATCGTGTCTTCATCGGACTGGAGAACATCAATCGGGAGTCGCTGGTCGGCGCGAAGAAACTCCAGAACAGAATTTCCGAATATCGCATCATGCTCCAGGCGTGGCATAGCGTGGGGGCCGTTACGTATGCGGGGTATATCCTCGGGTTCCCCATCGACACCCCGGAGAGCATCCGCCGGGACATCGGCATCATTCAACGGGAGTTGCCGATCGATATGCTGGAGTTTTTCATCCTGACGCCATTGCCTGGATCCAAAGACCACCAGACGCTGTTTAGCGAGGGCGTAGAGATGGATCCGGACATGAACAAATATGACGTGACGCAAGTCACGACGGCCCATGCAAGGATGTCGAAGGAAGAATGGCAGAATGTCTATCACTCAGCATGGGACTGGTACTACACGCCGGACCACGCCGAGACCATCATGCGCCGGTCGATAGAGTGGGGTATGGATCCGAAGAAAATGCTTCTCAAACTCCTGAACTTCTACGCGACTCCGAAAATCGAAGGGGTTCACCCGCTGGAAGGCGGAATTTTTCGGAAGAAGTACCGGAAAGACAGGCGTCCAACCCTGCCCAGGGAAAACCCGTTTACGTTTTACACCCGTTACGGGTGGGAAATCTTAAGCAAACATGCACAGTACTTGATTATAGGGTTTTCTTACTATCGCCGCCTGCGTCGTGTGAGGAAAGGAATCTCCGGCGTAGGCGAGGTGGATATAGCCATGGTGCCGACGAGTGAAGAGGATGAGGAGTCACTGGAGATTCTGAATCTCAACTTGCCCGCCGCCAATGCCCCCCCCAGTGTCGATCCTGCAGTCGAAGTGGCCGCAGAGTAGCTGTCTCCCCCGTAGCTTGGGCTTCCAGGCCCGAACTGTGCAAGGGCAGGTCATGAAGTAGCGAATGGGTGGAGCCTAGCCTATGTCCGTCGTTCTTCTCACTACCTTCGTGTTAATCGCATTTGCCGCGAACACTCTTCTCTGCCGCATGGCGCTCGGCGCAGATCTGATCGACCCGATGTCGTTCACTGCCCTTCGCCTTGTCAGCGGCGCGCTGATCCTGATCCCGGTTTCTCGCCTGGTCGAAGAACCGGGAGCTTCGAAAGAGGTGAAAGGCTCCTGGGGGTCGGGGTTCGCGCTATTTTCTTACGCGGCAACCTATTCCCTGGCCTATGTATCGCTCAACACCGGCATGGGCGCGCTGATCCTGTTTGGCGCGGTCCAGGTGACAATGATCGCAGCGGCGATGAAATCCGGCGATAGACTTTCGTCCAGGCAGTGGGGCGGCACATTCGCCGCACTCGGAGGCCTTATTTACCTCGTGTTTCCGGGGATTTCGGCTCCCGACCCGATTGGGGCGTTCCTGATGTCGGTCGCGGGAATCGCGTGGGGCGTGTATTCGATTCGCGGCAAAGGGGTCTTGGCGCCGGTTGCCATGACCTCGGGAAATTTCTCACGGTCCGCGCTCTTCGCCATCGCGGCGGCCGCGTTCGCGCTTTCGACGTATCGTTTTTCGGCAGCAGGCATCCTGCTTGCACTCACATCCGGGATTGTGACCTCCGGGCTTGGATATGTTCTATGGTACCGGGCATTGAGATCCTTATCGATGACCCAGGCATCCGTAGTGCAGTTACTGGTGCCCGTTCTCGCGGCGTTCGCCGGCGTGGTGTTTCTTGCAGAGCAACTTTCCGCGCGGCTGATTCTCGCCAGCGCGCTGATTCTGGGCGGGGTCGCGCTGGCGGTGGTTAAGCGTCGTGCCCCTTCCGGGCGTTCGTGATTGGAGGGTCTATGCGGTGAGCAAAATGAGCAGCTCGCCTTGTAGCCGCCAATAGGACGATGGAGATTGCGAGAAATGCGAGGAGGCGCGCCGGATCGACATCTCATCGCCTGCAACGCGGGGCAAGCTTAATGGGCGACTTGGTAATCGGTTTCCCTTTGCAGTACGAGCGGGACCATGAGATATAATCTTGTTTATTGTGAGGGCGACTTCAAATGAACATCAGCACCGCACTTCGAGATCTTGGCTGCGGGGAAATGGCCGAGGCGGATCGGCAGTTTCTTGACGAGCACGGTTATCTGATTCTGGCTGATGTAATCGACCGCAAATGGCTCCAGCAACTGGGTGATCGGTTTGAGGAATTATGCGAAGCCGAGGGCCAGAGCGCCGGGAATGAGGTGCACCAGGAAGCGGGCACGCGCCGGTTGGCCGATCTTGTCAATAAGGGCGGGATGTTTGACGGCGTGTATACGAATCCGCGAGTGTTGGAAGCGGTTCACCATGTGATCCGGCGTGATTTCAAGTTGTCGTCGCTCAATGCCCGGGACCCGTTGCCGGGCGAGGGATTGCAGGATTTGCATGCGGACTGGGACCCGCGAACCGATCAACGGTTTCACGTCTGCAATTCTATCTGGCTGCTGGATGACTTCACGCCGGAAAACGGGTGCACGCGAATCGTGCCCGGCTCGCATCTCGGCGCGCATCCGAGTGAAGTGCTCGACGATCGCTCTGCACCGCATCCGGACGAAGTACGGATCGTCGCCGCCGCCGGCACGGTGGTTGTGTTCAACGCGCACACCTGGCATGGCGGCACCGCCAACGTCACCCGGAACGGGAATCGCCGTGCAATGCATTGCTACTTTACGGCACGCGAACATTCCCAGCAATTAAACCAGCGGGAGTACCTGCGCGTGGAGACCTGGACGCGGATCTCGCGGGCGGCGAGGTATATTCTGAATGTGGATGTCGACCTGCCTTGACCGGTTTTCCGCATATTTATTTCCTTGGGCTCTGTGGTTGAAGGCAGAATCATTGGTGGCGGAATCATTTTCCTAGGTTCCGCTATGTATGTTTTATCGTAGTTGCAATGGAAAGTCGTAGAGCCACTTGGGGCAAAAAATCTTGATCCCGGAAGTGTCCCACGTGAGCCACCCCCGGGATGCGGAGCGTTGTCCCACGTGAGACGTCACTGCTGACCTTCCTTTCTCTGAGTGGTTCCGGTCTTTTTCTTGTTATTGATCGACCCGGCAGGGACGCGCTTCGGGTCCTTGGGATTGACTCCGCCATCCACAGGAAACCACGGTTCCGGCGTATCTAATCTCTTGAAATCTCCCGCGTTCAGGGTATTGTGCTGGCCAATCTTTCTTGAAAAGAACCCGAATGAGAACCTGCCATGATTGATGACTTGAAGACCCGACTTACTGCTGCCCGCAACCGTGTCGAGGAGATGCGGGGGTATCTTTGACATCGATCGTCGGCGGGAACGCCTGGCAGAATTAGAGAAACTGGCCACCGCGCAGGACTTTTGGGACGACCAGGAAAAAGCCCGCAGTTGCATCGACGAGTCGAATATCGTCCGCGCCGCCCTCAACCCGTTTGACGCCGTCCACGGAATGCTCGAAGAAACCGGGGTGCTGATCGAACTGGCGGAGGAGGAGTCAGACCTCTCGGACAAGAACGAGTTTCTTGCAGAGGCGCTAAGCAACCTGGATCAACTGGATGAGTGCACGGATTCTCTCGAAATGCAGGCCCTTCTTAACGGGCCGCTGGATTCGAAAAACGCCTACGTCACGTTGAACGCGGGGGCCGGCGGCACCGAGTCCTGCGACTGGGCCGACATGCTCTTCCGGATGTACTCGCGGTACGCAGAATCCCATGGCTATGAATTTTCGGTTCTCGATGCGCAGGACGGGGATGAAGCAGGACTGAAGAGCGCCCAGTTCCAGATCATAGGCCCGTTTGCCTACGGGCACATGAAAGCCGAACGCGGCGTTCACCGGCTGGTGCGCATCAGCCCGTTCGATTCCGCAAGCCGGCGGCACACCTCCTTCGTGGCGCTGGACGTGGTGGCGGAGGTGGACGAAACGGTTGGCCTGGAAATCCGCGATGAAGATCTGCGAGTGGACACGTACCGTGCGAGCGGCGCGGGCGGTCAGCATGTGAACACCACCGATTCCGCGGTTCGCATCACCCACACGCCGACGGGTATCGTCGTTCAATGCCAGGCGGAGCGCTCCCAGCACAAGAACCGAAGCAAGGCGATGAAAATGCTGAAAGCCAAGGTGTATGAGTGGGAGTTGGACCAGAAGCGCAAGGAGATGGAGAAATTTTATGGCAAGAAGGGGGAGATCGCCTGGGGCAGCCAGATCCGGTCGTATGTCATGCAGCCCTATACGATGGTAAAGGATCACCGGACGGACGAAGA
>CAUZEO010000177.1:0-10470 GCA_963578625.1 Kiritimatiellia bacterium
TGAACGGAAGGTTACGTGCTCGCACAATGTTGTCCATATCGCGCACGTCATCGCGGGCAACCTCCTTGATGTCCCCCAACTGCAGGGCCTGGAGGATGTGCATCGACGTCATCTCCAGCAGTTCCGTATTCATCAGGGTCCACTTGATGTCCAGGCGGCTGAGGATCACCAGGCCGTGGTTCTCCATGAGGAAGGCGTTGTACTTCTGCAGAAACGGCAGAAAGTTGTCGGCCAGTCGCTGAGTCAGCGGCTCGCCGAAGGGCACCACCGGCACCGGCCCCACCTCAGTGATCGTCTCCGGAAACAGGGGCCGCATCAGCCAGTTCTTCCCCTTGGTGATAGCGAAGGCATTCGTGTAAACCGGGTGACAGTGCACCACGGACCGGATGTCCGGCCGCTCGCGAAAGAAATTCACGTACATGGGCGTTTCACCGGTCGGCCGGCGAGCGCCTTCCAGCCGGGTCCCGTCGAGACGGATAAACACCACGTCGGCCGGCTGGATGTCCCCCTTGTTCATCTGGGTGGGCGAAATGAGCACAACATCCTCTTCTAGTTTCCACGCCAGGTTGCCGCCGTACCCGGTGACGTACATCCGTTCGCTCAGGGTGTGACAGACCTGAACGAACGTGGCGACTTCGTCGGCATACTGTTGCAGTAGGCTCATAGGTAGTTCCGGAACGTATTGCGAGGACTACGACGCGTACAAGGAAAATCAGATTATTTTACCTCCCGGCGGGGTCAAGGCATTGGATTTATATCCTGGCGTTCAGCTCGGTTGGTCGGTGACGGCTGATAGCACGGCCATCGGTCGGCGGCGGCTGAGTCGGTCTGAGTTGGAAGGGACCTGTTCAAATACAACACGGGCGATTCCCCGGGACTTCCCTAGCCACCAACCTTGTCTCCATCCTTTGAGCCTTAAACTTTGCCGGACAATGATCAGGACAAAGTTCGGACGAAACGAAAGTAGCCATCACGCTCCGCGCGATGGGAGCCCCGGATCGACAGTGAAAAGCGGATGAACTGAGCGGAAGCGCACATCTTCCTCGATCCTTTCTCTCTATCCCTGTGACGCACGTTGGCATTTCGGGCCACGATCGTGGCTCTAAATGCCAACAGGCGGGACAACGATGGAGGCGGCGAATGAGCGGCTACGCGAGGTCGGGACGATAATGGATTTTGGACAGTGGGTCTGCAGGATTACCAACCGATTCGGGGCGGTAACGGATTCGAACGATTCAATTCGGGTATCTCTCTATTTCCAAGCAACCATGATGGTTCCGCTGACCAACGACCCATTACCGCCCGGAATTCGTTGGTTTTAATCCACTTCCAGACTTGCGCCCCAAACTCGATGCCGACATCATCGCTGCCCATCATAAAGCAAGGCAATGGACAAGAAACAAACCTACCTCCAAACGCATCCGTACTTGCAAAATCGCTTCGCGAAACTCCACGGGAAAACGGCCTTTTGCGCCGAGACCCACGACGACTGGAAAGCGTGGCGCCGCAAACTTTCCAGGAAACTCAAGAGCCTGACCGGCTATGACACGTTTCTGGAAACGAATCCGCGGCCCCGCATTACGGAAAAGACGGATCTCGGTGACCTGGTTCGCCAGCGGCTCGAAATTTTCACGGAACCCCACATTCTCCTCAGCGCCTACGTCCTGATCCCGAAGCATGCGGATCCTCCGTTTCCGGTCATCATCACTCCTCACGGTCACGGCAGCGGCGGCAAGTACGCGGTGGCAGGTCGACGCGATATTCCCGAAGTCGCCGAAACCATCGAAAAGTACAACTACGACTACGGGGTCCAGTTTGCCCGGGAAGGATTTATCACCATCAGCCCCGACGCGAGGGGCTTTGGCGAACGCCGGGAGGAAGCTTCCCGGGGTCAGCTTCTTGAGGGTTCCTGCCAATGGATCAACAACATGGCCTTCCCGTTGGGACAGACCGTCACCGGGATGTGGGCCTGGGATATCCACCGCCTCGTCGACTATGCGATGACACGGGATGACTGCATCCCCGACCGCATCGGCTGCGCCGGACTGTCCGGGGGCGGACTGCAGACACTCTGGGCCACGGCGCTTGACTCCCGCATCCGTAGTGCCGTCATCAGCGGATATATGTACGGATACAAGGAATCGCTGCTGGACCAGCACACCAACTGCTCCTGCAACTACGTCCCGCATCTATACGAGCATGTGGACATGGGCGACATCGCCGCCCTCATCGCACCGCGCCCCCTGCTCGTCGAGACCGGCACGCGGGATTCGCTCAATGGCGCCGGCGGTCTTACCAACGTGCGCGGCCAAATGAGAATCATTCGGAAAGCTTATCGCTTGCTGAACGCGCAGCGTATGATTACGCATGACATCTTCGAAGGCGAACATCTATGGCATGGAGAAAAGGCGATCCCCTGGATGAAAAAACACCTTGGGAATCCGATTGGGCGATAGAGCGTCTTCGTCCCGATCTTCCTCAACGAGCGACAAAGACCGGGATTAGGATCGGGACAAAAGCCCGCTCGGCAAGAATCGAGACGCAAATTGAGATGAAGATCAATCGGGAGAGAGTATGAAAAAATTATGGCTGTGTCTGGTGCTATTGGTTTCCGCTGCAGTGTCCGTCTATGCGGAAGATCACCGGGAAGAACATGAGGAGCGAGGGGAGTACGAAGAGCACCACGATGAAATCGAAATCCTCGAACAAAACGTAAGGCTCGAATTCAAAGCTGTCCCGCTGGAAAAAGGGGATCAAGGCGTTTTCATTATTACGGCGTCGCCGGAGTACGAAATCGGCATCCGGCTGGAAGGCGATGACGGAGAGTTCTCTTTCGAGGCTTCCGGTGAGATCGAACTGCTGGACGACGGCAGAATCTTTGTCTTCTACGAAGCGCACACGGCCATGAGGGGCGACGACGGGGAAGCCGAGTTCAAAACCCGCGCAGGAGTCATTCTCAAGCCCGGCAAACAACTCGGCGTCTCGAAAATCGGAGACAAAACACTGATGATCACCGCCACATACGTCGCCGAGACCGGCAAGAAACACTAAGATCCTTCGATCTGTTCTTTGGTGGGTTTCGTTTCTTTGATTCACGCAGCCGGCAGCTTTCCCCGCTGGCCTCCAGGATGTGAATCCGGTGCGTCAAGCCCCGGTGAGGCGCTGTGGGTAAAGATCTTCTCCAGCGTCCTCCAGTGGATCTTCGTCTCCCGCAGCACCTGCCGCTTCGACACCCTTTGACCTTCGTTGACGGTCCCGAGAAAATCTTCCGCCACCTGGACTTGTGGCCGGAGCAGACGGAACCCTCTATGCCCCGGGAAAGCAAATTCCTATTGACGGATGGGGATACCCTTGGGTGCCATGTCTGCCCAATATCGTTCCCGCTGGAACGGATAGGTAGCTAACGCGACCCGGCGGCGACCATAGTCTTTGTCAAACGCTTCGAAATCCACCGAAACACCGCGAGTGTACAACTCGCCGAGACTCTTCAACACCGGGGTCCAGTCGTCCGCTTTACCCTTGATTGTGGGAAGCCAGACGAGATCCGGATCGTCCACACATTGCTTCCCGAGATTGCTTAAGATCGGTTTCGGGCCCACCTCAAGCATCACCCGGGCACCCTCTGCAACCACGGCCTCCACACCCGACGCAAACAGAACCGCATCGCGAACATGACGAGTCCAATACTCCGGCGTTTGAATCTCTTCCCCCGCGACTTTGCCAGTGACATTAGAGACGATTGTCAGCTTCGGAGGAGAGAAGGTCGCCGAACGGCAAATCTCGGAGAACTCCTCCAGCATCGGTATCATTCGGGGGGAATGGAAGGCATGTGAAACCGTTAGCCAGGTCGTCCGAATGTTGTCCTCTTCCAGCTTCGCGACGACCCTGCGCAACGCGTCTCCCTCGCCGGAAAGGACGACCTGGCGAGGGCTGTTCACTGCCGCCACTGAAACCTCGTTCTCCAGCCCCTTCAGGAGCGGAGTTACCCGGGCCGCCTCGACAGACAGGGCCACCATTTCACCACCGGGCGGCAGTGCCTGCATCAACCTTCCGCGGGCCGAGATCAGCTTGATCCCGTCCTCGAGGCTGAACACGCCCGCCATGCAGGCCGCCACGTACTCGCCGACGCTGTGGCCCATGACCACCGTCGGTTTTACGCCCCACGCCTTCCACATCTCCGCCAACGCAAACTCAATAGAGAACAACGCGGGTTGGGTATACGCCGTTTCGTTCAAAGGCCCATCCTCGCCGACGTCCGGATAGATGACGGAAAGCAGCGGATGCTCCAGTTGATCGCGAAGCAGCTCATCACAGCGATCGAGCGCGTTTCGAAATATCGGATTCGTTTCATACAACTCGCGGCCCATCCCGGCGGACTGGGAGCCTTGCCCGGTAAACAGGAAGGCGACCCGGGTGGATTCCTGTCCGATCAATTCATGACGAATCGCGTCCGGTGCCCGTTTTCCGCTCCGGAGCAACTCGAGAGTATCGACGGCTTTTTCGCGGGTCTCAGCCGACAGGGCCAATCGATAATCGAACTTCGAGCGGCCCACGCCCGCCGTATAGCAAACGTCGGCAAGATTCTGCTCCGGGTGGTCTCGCAGGTGGGCTTCATAGTCCGAAATCATTTGGGTGAGTCCACCCTCGTTGCGGGCTGACAGGGCCAGCAGGTGGCGTGGCCGGCTCCACGCGGATTCCGACGGCTTCTCCACCGGGGGCTCTTCGAGAAGCACGTGGGCGTTGGTCCCGCTGAACCCGAAGGAACTCACTCCGGCAATTCGACGACGGTCGCTCCTGTGCCAGGCCACCAGCGCGGAGGGCACTCGTAATGAGTTTGTCCGCCAATCGACGCGCGGCGTAGGCTGGTGGAAATGAAGGTGTGGAGCGATCTCTTCCTGGTGAATCGACAGCACCACCTTGATCAGGCCGGCAATGCCGGCCGCCGCTTCGAGATGGCCAATGTTGGTCTTCACGGACCCGATCCAGAGCGGGTCCGTTCCAGTTCGCGTTTCGCCGAACACCGCACCCAACGCTTCGAGTTCGATCGAATCGCCGAGGGCGGTTCCTGATCCATCCGTCTCAATATAATCTATGTCGGCCGGCTTTAGACCCGCCGATTCCAAAGCCCGGCTGATCAAGGCCCGTTGGGCAGGTCCATTCGGATCCGTAAGTCCGCTGTTCTGGCCGTTCTGATTCGAGACGGCCGCTCGAACCACGGCAAGAATCGGGTCGCCATCCGCCTGCGCGTCGGATAGTCGCTTCAGCACCACCATCCCTGCGCCTTCCCCCCGCACAAACCCGTCAGCTGCCGCATCGAATGTCTTGCAGGTTCCGTCCAACGAAAGCATGCGGGCATTGCACAAATTCATGGTGACCGTCGGCGTCAAAATCAAGCTTGCGCCACCGGCGAGCGCGGCGTCCGTTTCGTGGTTCCACAAGCTTTGGCATGCGAGATTGACCGCGATGAGTGAAGACGAAGAAGCGGTGTCGATTGCCATGGCGGGACCGGTGAATCCAAGCAGAGAGGAGATCCGTCCGGCCGCGACCCCGGGGCTGTTTCCGGTCTCCGAGCAGGCATCTCCAGTCGCGCCGATTTCGTTGGCAATCACTTCTGCGTAGTCATGGGAAAATGCGCCAACAAATACGCCGGTGCGGCTCCCGGATAGACGCTCCGCGGCAATGCCGGCATTCTCCAGCGCCTCCCAACCGGTTTCGAGCAATAATCGCTGTTGCGGGTCCATCAGGATGGCTTCCCGGGGCGCGATCCCGAAGAACTCCGCATCAAACAATTGAACGTCGTCGATGAAACCTCCGTGCCGGCAGTAAATTTTTCCCGGGGCATCCGGATCAGGGTCGTACGTCTTTTCACCATCCCAGCGATCCGTGGGAATCTCCGTCACCGCGTCTTTGCCATCGCGCAGCATTTCCCAATACTTGTCGGGGGAATTCGCGGCGTTAGGGAATCGACAACCCATGCCGATGATCGCAATGGGTTCGCTAGTGTTGCGTTTGGGCATGATCGACTTCACTTCATGTAATCAGTACGGGTTCGGAGCCCCGAATCGGGACAAGGGCCCTTCATCGTGGTTGGTTACCGCCGTAAAATGTACCTTGCGTCGTGAAAACGAGTCAACCACTCAGACCGGGAGAGTGATGTGCGCGAAAGGGAAGCCAGGGAGGAAAAGGATTGAAAAGAGTCCTCTCGCGTGTTCGTGCCCCGTCTTCATCTTGCGATTTGGACACAAAATCGGTACACGATGAAGAGGTGCAAGTGCCTGCCTCGAAACACTATTGGAATTGATAAACGAATGAGAAGGAACCTAACCAGTTCGATGCTGTTGAGCGGTGTTTCCTTAGTCCTCCTCCCTTCGATGGCTCGCGCGGAGCCCTGGTGGGAGGAAGGGAAGACCCGGTGGTTCGGGGCGCAGTGGGACCGTTTCATACCGACGATGTCGTGGGAGGAAATCATGCTCGATCTTTCGGTAGTTGGAGCCACCGTCTGTGTCGATCACGGCGCGGTCCCGTTCGAGGGGCAGATCTACCTGGCGAATGCAGGCGGAACGAACCCTGTCAACATCAGCTCGAACCGCAGCTGTGATACCGGGCCGGAGTGGTCACCGGATGGCCGCACCATCGCGTTTTCCTCCGACCGTGATGGGGACTGGAACCTGTACGTCATGAACGCGGACGGAACCGGCCAGCGCAAACTCACCGCGGTCCCGGGCACGGAGCAGCACCCTGCCTGCTCACCCAACGGCAACCAGATCGCGGCAGCCTTCGAAGACAGCAAGCACCGCCGCCGGGAGAAGTCGGGCATCCTGGTGGTCACGCTGGAGCCGCTCCGCGTGCAGGAATTTCTGGCGGTGGATCCGCTGATGCCCAAACCGTGCGGATCGATCGAGGAGGAGAAGCCGCGTTATAAACTGATCGGAGGATGGTACTTCGAAGGGAATGCGGCCCGGCGGTGGCTGCCCAAAAGATTCGCATCCATTCAGTCGTCGTCCGACGGATCCCGGATCGCATTCCTCTCCGACCTGGACCCCAGCGGCTACGATTTTCTGTTTTCCATGGCGGACGACAGCTCCGATATGATTAGAATTGACGGCTCGATGAATCCCGCCGGTCCCCACAACCAACTGCCGGTAGCGACTCAACCCGACAAGAAGGAACGGAACAAAGAGCGGGACAAAGAGTAGGACCGACGACGATCATGGCGGACAAAACACCCAACATCATTCTCATCCTCGCCGACAGTCTGCGAGCGGATGCGCTCGGTTGCTACGGCAACCCGCATGGCGTCACTCCGCACATCGACGAACTGGCGGATCGAGGGTTGAGATACGAGACCTGCTATTCCACGAGTCCGCTCTGTGTCCCGGCACGATCTCAGTTACTCAGCGGCAGACTCTGCCACGAAACCGGAAATATGCAGAACCAGGCATGGCGTTTTCATACCGATCGACCCACGGAGGTGGATGGAGTCTGTTTGGATCCAGGAGTGACCACGCTCCCCGAACGGCTTCACGATCTGGGTTACAACTCCGCGCACCTGGGCAAGAATCATTTTTATCCGCGAGATTGCTCGTACGGTTTCCAGGAAATGGAGCAGTGCGACTTCTACGGTCGTGATGTCTATGAAAAGGACGATTACTACCTCCACCTGAAGGAGAAGGGCTCCGCGCATTTACATCGGGATGCATTCGGGCGAATGGACGTAGTCGGCACCGGCGGCGCTGGGGCGATCCGCGATTCCTTCGGCCTGGTCGACCGGCTCTGCCCCTATGTCTCGGAACTTCCCGCCGAGCTCCAGACGACTCCGTGGCTGGGCGAACGGACCCGCACCTTTCTTCGCCGGCAATCCGCGGAAAAGCCGTTCTTCCTGGTCACAAGTTTCTACGCGCCCCACGATCCGTATTGCGTCTCCAGTCCGAATGACAAGCGGTTCGACTGGCAATCGATGGAATTGCCCGCCCTGCCCGAACAACTGCAACCAAGCGCGAAGCATGTCGGCGAGCAGAGTCTGCGCACAATTTTGCCGGACGAGACCTGGAGGAAGAACATTGCTCACTACCTGGCCAACGTTTCCCTGATCGACCGGGAGGTGGGAGCGATCGTCGAGCAACTGAAAGAGCAGGGGATGTATGAGAACACACTAATTCTACTCACCTCGGATCACGGAGATACGCTGGGAGAACACCGAA
This sequence comes from Kiritimatiellia bacterium, assembly GCA_963578625.1. Lineage (GTDB taxonomy): Bacteria > Verrucomicrobiota > Kiritimatiellia > SLOV01 > SLOV01 > CAUZEO01. Next base: position 8,202 of record CAUZEO010000177.1, read on the forward strand.
TCTGGGGGAAAAACCTGATGTACGAATGCTGCGCGCGGATTCCGCTCATCGTCCATCACGGCGGTGGGAAAACCGCCCGGGGCGTAACTCACGAAACCGCAACGCTCCTCGATATCTTCCCCACCCTCCTGCGGCAGGCAGGTGTGGAACCCGAAGACGATCGAATCGCGGGTAGAACGTTAGACTTGGATTCCACCGCAGCATCGCCGGACGATCGGGTGGTGGTCGGCGAACTTGCGAACTCCCAGTATCCTCAGTACTTCATCCGGCAAGGTTCATGGAAACTGATCTACCTGGACGGGTATCCGGCGTGGGAACTCTACAACCTCTCGGAAGACCCAGGAGAGCTGAACGACCTCTCTGCCTCCGAACCGGGGATTCGAGACAATCTCCACCAGATCTTGCAGGACTGGGTTACCCGGGAAGGCCCCCACGTTCGGCCTGCGCATCCGGGCACGGACCAAATCGACATGCAGGAATTGTGTCGCCTGTCGCACTTGTGATGGCGATTCATCGAACGAAAATGCCACACCGCCGAGCTTGCTCGGCGGGAGCGGCGTGAAGGCGTTGCGCAAGTAGTCGAATCTTTAGCCCGTTCAGATTTTCCCTAGCGACAACGACCTTCGGCACTATTTGGGCTGCGCGGCTTGTGATAAAGCAATCCCCATGGCCCGGTTGATACGAATCACCGCTCGTTGCAGAGAGTTGAGTGCCGCGGAATTGAGCAGGCGAGAAACATCACCGGCATCCACGATCGGCAACTCCTGAGTTATTATGCCACGAAAGAGGCTGTGGCCTCCAGCACAGAACATGGAACGGGGCTTCCATTCAGTTTCTTAACCTCGCGCCAGGATGTGAACTTCTGGATCATGCGGTTCCGGGTTTTCAACCCTACGTAGTCCGCTACGTAGTTCTAGGAATATCGGCATTGATACGAAGCCTTGAACGTTCTGACGTCACCCGAATGGCACTTATCCATTTACAAGGCAGGTGAAGTCTGAAATAACCCGCATTCAAAATGAAACCAATACTCAACGACACTCGAATCCAGGTTCACATCCATTCCGAGCCCTTTGCCGGACGCCCCCAACCTCGAACCACGCGTGGCGAACCGGGCGAGCGAATGGAGAAAATGGAGGAGACCACAAAAGAGAATCAATTCGGCGGCCTTCGAGAGATCACCTACCACGATGGGGCCACCGGCCTGAGCGCCGTCAATCATATCCAGCAATACGGCGACCTTCCCATCCAGCGCCGGTGGGTCACAATTTCGAATACCTCCACGAAACCGTTCACGATCGACACCCTCTACGCCGCCTACCTCGGCCGGATCCCCTGGACCGATGACCGGAAGCAGCTCCTTCTCCACGTTCCCCACAACAAGTGTCACACTGAGGGTCAATGGCGGGTAAATTCGCTGGATTCGCTCGGACTGGTGAAGGCCCATGCCGACATGTATGTCCGGTACACGGCAAGAAGCAGTTCCAGCCGCGAGTACCTGCCCATGGCCATGCTCGAAGACACGTTGCAGAATGGCACGCTGGTCTGGCAAATCGAGTATTCCGGAAGCTGGATGTGGGAATTGGGCCAGATGAATGACCAGAAAGAGTTTCTTGAGCTGGCAATCGGCGGCCTCAGCGAGGAACACACGCACTGGTACCGGACACTCCAACCCGGCGACGAGTTTGTCTCCATGCCAGTCGCCGTCGGCCACATCCAAGGAACCGCCGAAGACGCCCTGGCGGCCATGGTAGAGTACCGGCGCGCGGCGTGCAAACCGCCCCACCCCATCGACGATGGTTGCCCGGTCATTTTCAACGACTACATGAATTGCCTGATGGGGTACGCCAATCGTGAGAAAAGCCTGCCGCTCATACCGCTGGCAGCCGATGCCGGATGCCAAGTCTACATGGTCGATGGCGGCTGGTACGGCAAGGAAGGCTGGCAGGAAATCGGGGACTGGCATGAAGATCGCGTGAAGTATCCCAACGGGTTGAATGAAATTTTCGACCTCGTGCGGAATCGCGGAATGATTCCCGGACTGTGGATAGAAATCGAATCCGCGGCGCAGTCAGTGCCGCTGGCGCAACAACCGGACGACTGGTTTCTGTCAGTGCGCGGCGTGCGCAATCTTTTCAACGAATGCTACCACCTTGATTTCCGCCATCCCGACGTGCGCGCGTTTGCCGACGAGACGTTCGACCGGGTGATTGAAAAGTACGGACTCGGGTACATGAAACTGGATTACAACCGAACGACCATGCTGGGC
>CAUZEO010000178.1:0-10454 GCA_963578625.1 Kiritimatiellia bacterium
AATTTTTTGCAGGGTACCGTGTTGTCGCGAGACGGCGGGCGCATGGTGGTGGACACACCGATAGGCCAGGTAGCCAGTACGGTGCAGGTCGATGGAATCGATACCGGTGATCCGGTAACCGTTTCTTTGCGGCCGGAGGTAGTGCATCTGAATCATCCTCCATCGGGCATGCCGAACGTATTTCCGGGAATGGTGCATGACTCCGTCTACCTGGGGGAGGTGGCGCAGCACCAGGTGACCCTGCCGGGGTCGAGCGAAAGCGGGGAACGTTTCGACATGAAAGTGTTCGAATTGAATCCGCAGATCGTGGCTCGTGATGAGCCGGAGGCTGCGGATGTGTGGTTCCAGCCCGAGGATGTGGTGCTCCTCGCGCCATGACGAAACATGATTCGTAACATCACCATTCTCATTCTCGCAGTAACCGTGGTGGCGCTCCCGTTTATCTTCCGGCATAAACCGGAAGCGAGCCGGTGGAAGCCGGGAGACCCTGAGTTGATTGTCATTTCCGCACACAATGAGGCCATTCGATTCGAATTCGGACGGGCCTTTTCTTCGTGGCATGCGGCGAAATTCGGGCGGCCGGTAAAGGTTGATTGGCGGTCCATCGGCGGCACGTCGGAAATTATGCGCTATCTCGCCGCGGAATATGTTTCTGCGTATCGTGCCTGGTACCGTTCCCTGGGAAACCAATGGCCGGCCAACGGCGGTTCCATGATGCTGGACCGTCGTTTTAATCCTGACCGAATTCCGGAGGGAGACGACCCTGCCGCGCGGGCCGATTGGGAAACGAAGAAGGCGATCTGGGCCGGTTTTCGTGATCATGACGATCCCGCCACTTTTTCCGCAAGAATCGACCTGTTTTTCGGGGGAGGGGAATACGATCACAACAAGGCTTCTCGCCAGGGCCTGACGGTCGCACCCTGGGCGGATGGAGAAATCCCCGAGGGCCTCGTTGCGGACGGGAGTGGTGCAGAACTGATTCCATCGGGACGAAGCGGCGAGAGATGGCGCACCTCCTACCTCTATGGCGTGGCGTTGAGCACATTCGGAATCTGTTATAACTATGATCGACTTGAACAGTTGAATGTCGATCATCCCCCTCGCGAATGGAAAGACCTGACTGATCCTGCCTACATCGGACAACTCGGCGCGGCGGATCCCACAAAAAGCGGAAGCATCAGCAAGGCTTTCGAGATGATCATCCACCAGCAATGCTATGAAAGCATTCTTGACGCGGGTTATGATGACGGCCGCATCGCGGAATACGAGGCCGCGATTCGCGCGCACAAAGGAGCCGGGGAAATGCCTGGGTCCGTTCCTGACGCATATCAGGAGGCCCTGGAGAGGGGATGGCTGCAGGGGGTTCTTCTCGTACAACGCATTGGCGCAAACGCACGGTATTTCACGGACTCTTCGAGCAAGATACCGATCGATGTAAGCATGGGCGATGCGGCGGTCGGTTTGGCGATCGACTTCTACGGCCGGTACCAGGCCGAAAAGTCACGAGGTCCGGACGGACGTGAACGAATGCAGTATGTCACCCCCGATGGTGGATCCAGTGTCAGCGCAGATCCCATCAGCCTGATGCGCGGCGCGCCTCACCGCGAAATTGCCATTCGATTCATGGAGTTTGTGCTGAGCGAGGACGGTCAGCGACTGTGGAATTACCGGCCCGGTACGCCGGGTGGGCCGGTCAAGTTTGCGCTTCGAAGATTACCGGTTCGCCGCGATTTTTACCCTTCCGATGACACGGCGATGAACGCGAAGGCCACCGAGCACGCGGCCCACACGTCCGACGATCTTCTGCACGACGATGTGAACCCCTACCAGCTTTCCAAAAGGTTTACCTACTACTCCCGCTGGACCGCGGGGCACTTTAACATTCACCGCGATCTGATTCGTGCCATGTGCCTGGACGCGGGCGAGGAGTTGCGAGCGGCATGGAGGGCGATTGTGGAGAACGGCGGGCCGGAAGTGCAGGTGGAGGCCATGAGCGTGTTGACCCAACTTCCCGACAACCCGGTTCCGTTGTCCTGGGAATCAGCTCCTGCGATTCCCAAGGATCATAGCCGGCTGGACTACATGCGCGAATGGACAATTTTCTTTCGCGACAATTACCGGCAAGCAGGCCGGTTGGCGGCGGGGGAGGGCTGAACGGATGCGCCGCTGGAAAGCGTGGTCCATTTTCATCCTCGCGATGCTGGTTTTCGGGCTGGTGTTCATCTCCCCTCTGTATCTCGTGGTACGGGGAGGATTTTTCGATGGCGAAGGCTTTACGCTGAGGTATCTTGCCGGTGTATTTCGCAACCCCATTTACTCGGAAGGTCTGCTTAACAGTCTCCTGCTGGCGCTGGGCACGACGTCCCTGACCCTGTTGATCGCACTCCCGCTCGCCTGGATAGGCAACCGATACGATTTTCCCTGCAAAGGGCTTTTGAGCGGGCTGATTCTTGTTCCGATGATTCTTCCGCCCTTTGTCGGGGCTATAGGATTGCAACAGATACTCGGTCAGTACGGTGCATTAAACGCGCTGTTTCATCTCGGCCCGATCGACTGGCTGGGACGTGGCCGCTACTTCGGCGTGATCCTGCTGCAGTCCCTTGCCCTCTATCCGATCATGTACCTGAATGTTGCTGCCGCGCTGGCGAACATCGATCATGCGATGGAGGAAGCCGCGGAGAATCTCGGATGTTCGGGATTTCGAAAATTCCGCCGTATCACTTTGCCGCTGATCATGCCCGGTTTGTTTGCGGGCGGAACCATTATCTTCATCTGGAGTTTTACGGAACTGGGGACTCCCCTCATCATGAATTACACGCGCTGCGCTTCGGTCCAGGTGTACGATGCGCTAAAGGAGATCGGTTCGAATCCGTTTCCCTTCGCACTGGTGTTCGTGATGTTGATGGCAAGCGTACTCCTTTATTCGGCAACCAAGCTGATCTTCGGCCGCAAGGCCTACGCAATGCAGGGAAAAGCGGCCACCACCTTCAGCACGACGCGCGTATCCGGATGGCGCGCCATTCCCGTGATGGCTCCGTTTCTGGGTGTGATCTGCATCGCGCTCCTCCCGCACTTCGGAGTCATTCTCACTAGTTTCAGCGAGCCGGGAAGTTGGTACCAGACCGTAGTTCCCGCCGCATTCTCATCGGAAAATTACGTGGAAGCGCTGGGCCATGAAATGACCGTGAGCAGCATCAAGAACAGCCTGTTGTTCGCGTCCATTGCCGTGCTGTTCAATGTGTTTTTCGGTGTTGCAATTGCCTTCGTCGTGGTGCGCTCGGATATCCCCGGGCGTGGGTTGTTGGATGCGCTGGCGATGCTTCCGCTGGCGGTGCCGGGACTGGTAATGGCTTTCGGGTACCTGTCTATCAGTTCGATCCTCAGTAATATTAGCTGGGTAAAGTCGAGCGAGCTGTTCACTTCCCTGTTCGACGTGCGCACGAATCCAACTCTGTTTCTCGTGGTGGCGTATGCCGTGCGACGGCTCCCCTACGTCGTGCGCTCCGCGGTCGCGGGGCTTCAGCAGACTTCCGTCACCCTGGAGGAGGCGGCCTCGAACCTGGGATCCAAACCGCTCACCACGATCCGCAGAATCACGATGCCGCTGATTACCGCGAATCTCATTGCCGGCGCGTTGCTCGCGTTTTCATTCAGCATGCTGGAAGTTTCGGACAGCTTGATGCTCGCGCAACGGCAGGATTTCTATCCGATCACGAAAACAATTTACGAATTGTTTCAGCTCATTGGGACCGGAAAATATGTCGCGGCCGCCATGGGGGTGTGGGCCATGGCGTTCTTGGCGGTAACGATCATCGGCAGCAGCCTCATCCTCGGAAAAAAGATGGGTGCGTTATTCAGAATCTGAACGGAGTGAATGACGAAATGGGCGCCATTCCAGGCCGACCCTATTTACTTGTCAGCTGGGTTCCCCGACCCAGGTATCGGAAAGCCGATTGCAGGTAAAGGACCGGCGGATGTTCTTTTCAAAGAAACTTTCGTGAGAATCGGTGCTTACGAACTCTTTGTATAGTTCGCTGGGCACGTCCTGGTATGCGTAAAGGCGTCCTGCCTTGAAATAGACGTAGAGCGTCTGGTTTTCATGTGAATATTGAATGCTGTGGACCAAAACGGAATCCAGGCGAACGAGTGATGATGAAACATTGTTCCTGATTACTCGGTTTGAATTCACAGGGGTCCCCGCATCGTAGGACATCCCAGCCGGGTGCGCTAACCGACTCCAAATCCTCATATAACCTCCTGATGTATGTATGCAACCTGATGAAGGAACTGGCCAACTCACCAAGTGCTAACTCCTCATGCGTCAGCGATGGGCTGGAGTTTCCGGTACAAATTCGATTGCTGTCAGGGGCATAGTACGAAAGGATTTGCATGTTGTCTAGTCCGCATATGGAACAATGTTTCATAACTGGAGTGCGGAAGTTACTCGGTACCACGCACTTATTGTGATGATTCCCGCGGAGGGAACCAGACGGATGACAGAACGTTACAGCCGAATCCTGGGATTGGGAATGCAGGTTCCCGATCGCATTGTTACCAATCAGGATCTGGCCCAATGGATGGATACCAGCCACGAGTGGATCGTGGAAAGAACCGGTATTGAGGAGCGGCGATGGATCGTGGAAGGGGAAAGTGGCGCCGGGCTGGCCGCCGATGCGTCGATGCAGGCCCTGGAATCTGCGGGGATTGATCCCGGGGATCTCGATTTGATCGTGTACGCGACGTTGTCGCCGGACTGCGAGTTTCCCGGAACCGGTGTTTTTCTGCAACGGCGCCTGGGCATTCCTCCGCTCCCCGTCATCGATATCCGCCAACAATGCACAGGATTCGTTTACGGAATTGCGGTCGCCGACAGTTTCATCCGCAGCGGGATGGCGCAAATCGCCCTGGTCGTCGGCAGCGAGGTGCAATCGACCGGGTTGGACCTGTCCACGAGAGGACGCCAGGTCTCCTCCCTCTTTGGAGATGGCGCGGGCGCCGCGGTGGTGGGCCTTTCCGATAACCCGTCCCGCAGGATCCTGTCCTCCCATCTCTATGCCGATGGTTCCGATGCAGAGATCTTGTGGACAGCCCGGCCGAGTTGGAAGCAACGTCCTCGAATTTCCGCGCAGGATATCGAGGAAGGGCTTCACTACCCGGTGATGGACGGCAAAAAGGTCTTTAAGCAGGCGGTCACCCGGATGCCGCAAATGGTGAAGGAGGCGTTGGCGGCGAACGGAAACACGCTTGCGGATCTGGATATGCTCATCCCGCACCAGGCCAATCTTCGAATCAACGAATTGGTTGCCAAGAATCTGAATCTGCCCCCGGAGAAAGTATTCAACAACATCCGGAAATACGGGAACACGACGTCCGCATCAATCCCGATTTGCATGAAGGAGGCCGCGGACGCAGGCAGAATCAACCCCGGAGATCTGGTTTGCCTTGTTGCTTTCGGCGCGGGCCTGACCTGGGGATCGACATTGCTGCGGTTTTAGTGATCCAGAAACCGCCCGAGAATCTCGGGAGACGGGAGCCAGCAGCTTTCCTTTTTACCAAACCATCTATACCTGCGGTTCGAAACGAACCGGTACAACGGATCTCGAATGAATTTGGGAACGATCAAGAATAGGGAGGCGAGCTTGGTGGGGCCTGATAATTCTCGCGCAATGCGTAACACCGCGTCACTTTTCGTGTATGCAGTACTTGGATCCACATAGACCATGGTGGACAGGTCATCGGGATTGATCCCGTTGGCGGCGCACAGTTCGCGGCCGCGTGGGGATTGAAGGGACGCGAATTTGAATTTTCCCGCCCGGTCCCTGCGAATAATGAATTGCACCGAATCACTGCAGAGATTGCAGACGCCGTCAAATAAGACAATCCTGTCGCGATTCATCGTTGAAAGGTACCACAGATCAGGGACGATTTCGAGATTGGGACCTGCGCGCCAAGGTCCGGAAATTGGTTTACGCGGGGGACCGGGCGGTTTTTGCTCCGGCTTTTGGGATGGGCCGTCGAAGGTCGGTTTCCGGAAGAGAAGAAGGTGGTCGTGGTTGTGGCTCCGCACACCTCCAATTGGGACTTTATCATAGGGATTATCTGTGTGTGGGCGATCGGCATTCGACTTTCGTTCATGATAAAAAGTAACGCATTCAAAGGGCCTTTGGGGTGGGTATTAAAGTATCTCGGCGGAGTTCCAATTGAACGCAATGCCGCGCACGGAGTCGTAGGCCAGATGGTCGACGCATTTGAACGCCGCGATGCCCTGGTCCTTGCGATTGCTCCGGAAGGAACCCGGAAGAAAGTGGAGTCCTGGAAAACAGGATTCTATCACATCGCAGAACGTGCTGCAGTGCCTATGCAATTGGTGTATTTCGATTATAACCGAAAGGTGATCGGATTCGGTCCCGTTCTGCGCGCCACCGAAAACATCCACGAAGACGTCGATGGCATGCGCGAGTTTTACCGACAGTTTCAGGCCAGGAACCCGGATCTTGCCTGAATCAGTTTGAGATTCACAATGCCTGGTCCGGCTCGGAAGCCAGTGTCAACATCGCGACTTCCGGACGACAGTTGAAGCGCATCCCGTGCAGGTTCCCCACGCCGCTGGTTACGTGAATCCATCTGTCATCCCATGCACCAAGGCCGTGGATAAACCGGTGATCCCGGACGGGTGCGAAGGGCGTTCCCACCACTGGCAGTCTCATTTGCCCACCGTGAGTGTGGCCGCTGAGCATCAGGTCCCAGGAATAGTTCCGCAGTGTCTCTTTCGAATCTGGATTGTGGGAGAGCACAATCACCGGGTCCGGAGTCTCCGTCACCCCGCCGAACGTAAACACGGGTTCGGATTCCTTTGCCCAAAGATCACCCAGTCCAACCAACGTGACGCGATGAACCTCTCCTGTCCAACTCGCGCTTCGGTTATTGAGTACTTCGATTCCCGAGTCAAGCAGCAGTGCTCCGACCTCTCGGGTGCTGTGTAGTCCGCCCCGAGGATGTTCCCAGCTGCCGCCATCGTGATTCCCCATGACGGCAAAGGTCGCCGCCGTATTCGAGAGTTTCTCCAGGATGGATCTGTAGATCCTGGTGGCGGGAAGTCCCGTAGTGATGAAGTCCCCCGTAATGCAGATCTGGTCCGGCATGCTGCGCGTTGTGAGCTCCACCGCCTGCTCGATGAGAGAGAGGAACTTCATCGGATGCATGGAAGTCGGATAGGTGGGCCACCTGCAGAGGAAGGACCAGGTTTCGATTGTCCAGGGGCACGCGGATGTTTGAAATCCGCAACCATCCCGGCTCCACGTGCCGGGCATAGGCATACGCGCCATTCGCTGCGGCAAAACCACCGGCCGCAGCGGCAAGAAATCGTCTTCTGGTCATTCGGTGGTTGTGAGGGACAGGACACCTGCGGACCCCGTTCAAATCCACCCGGAAAAGTTTCGAGACTGTAGTGAATCGCCTATGAATTCATGATTCAGATTTTTGATCGCCCCCACAAACCAATTCCCACTCAAGATAGTAGTTGGAGATAACGGAAGCTTTGCATTGCAAAGCTGTGATGATTTGATTGCCTTGGTGGCTTGGCTCAACGGTGTCCAGGCGATGTGCCCGAAGTTGACAATCCACGCCAGAAATTCTACTATTATCCGCTAATCAGTGCAATGGCTCGCTGCATCGCCTTGTTTATAATGTGCGGCTTGGTCCTCAATTCAGATTGGTTTGAGAAATTGGAATACGGGAAAAGCAAAGAGTAGGGGGGTTAGCTCAGTTGGGAGAGCGCTTGAATGGCATTCAAGAGGTCGTGGGTTCGACCCCCATACCCTCCACCAAATTAAACCCCGATAAATCGGGGTTTTTCTCGTTAAAACCCTCATCTTTGCAGATTCTCCCGATTCTTCATTCGTAACCATTCGGACGCATATTGGGTCCATAGAGCCAAAAAAGCGGACACAGAGTGGACACACGATTCGCGATTGAAAGAGAGGGGTGGGGTGCCCGAGGGGCATACCCTTTGCCCACCCCGCCCCCCTGTTCTCACATTGTATATGTCCCCGTAATTTTTTGGCTTCCGACCGTGGACGTGGGCCAGCTGGATCGTCCGGCTCTGCTCGCCGATCTCCGGAATATGCCGGTAGCGGATGTCGGCCCGTGAACGAGGGCTGCGGCTACCTTGAGAAGTTCGCCCAAGGATCTGTCCCTGAAAGATAGCCTGAGGCACTCACGATGGGTCCAGCAGTGTCATCGGGATCCAGTTCGTAGTTGGTTCCATTCCCCATGCAGGTGTTTTTCAGGATGAAGTTGCTGGCACCTGTCGTCGTCTGGATTCCGTACTCCCCCCCCGTCGTGCCCCACACGTTGTTGGCTTCCACCCGGTTGCCGTCAGCGTGGTAGAGACGAATTCCCTTGGTCGTATTCTTGCTGATCGTGTTTTCCCGAATCGTATTCCCATCGCACTGGCCTTGGTAGCCATCAAGAAAGACGCCATTGCCTCCATTCCCGCTGATGGTGCAATCGGCAATGGTGTTCCCATCGCACTGGCCATCCCGGCCACTAAGGTAGACGCCATTGCCTCCATTCCCGCTGATGGTGCAATCGGCAATGGTGTTCCCATCGCACTGGCCTTGGGAGCCATAAAGAAAGACGCCATAGGAATCATTCCCGCTGATGGTGCAATCGGCAATCGTATTCCCATCGCACTGGCCTTGGAAGCCAGTAAGATAGACGCCATTGCCTCCATTCCCGCTGATGGTGCAATCGGCAATGGTGTTCCCATCGCACTGGCCATCCCGGCCACTAAGGTAGACGCCAACGGATACATTCCCGCTGATGGTGCAATCGGCAATCGTGTTCCCGTTGCACTGGCCTTGGGTGCCATAAAGATAGATGCCCTCATCTCCATTCCCGCTGATGGTACTATCAGCTATGGTGTTCCCATCGCACTGGCCATGCCGGCCAAAAAGACTGACGCCATTGTAGCTGTTGTCGGAAACCACCATCTGCTCAATCCGGCTGTTGTTCATATACCCGCATAATAATCCATCAGAGAATCCGCTGATTGATCCACCCTTGATTGCCACCCTGTCTATCACCGCATTGGTCGATCCATCCACGTAAATGCCATAGTCTCCATATCCCCCATCTCCGGTCAGGGAGAAACCCATCAGATCCACGGTGACGCCGCTGGACTCGATCACAATGCCGTGTCCCGTAGAACTGAGATTGCCGGTAACGTAGTAGGAGCCGGGTTCACTGATCGTGTAAGGCAGGCTGGAGATCGGGGTGCGGGGCTCCACCTGCGCGAGGGTCTTCATGGTCTCACCGGGCGCACCGGGAGGGGTAAGAGATCCCTGTCCCATTACATGGGTTCCCATGAACATCCACAGTGCCGCGACAAGGCCAGTTCGTATGCGTGCAGGGTTCTTCATTGCTTCATCCTCCACGGCCATTCTGGAGGCTCTGGAGGGCCTTGGAAAGGGGAAAGAAGATGGGAGGGGTGCCCCGCCTCTCTTTCGGATCAGTGAGCGAAGCGGTAGAACCGTTTGCCCTCGGGTAGGGTTAGGGTCTGGCTTACTCCGGGTCCCTCGACAGGGGTCCAGGTGATCAGGTCTTCACTCTCCTCGACGGTGAAGTCCAAGACCACTGCGCCGGCTTCGGAGTCGACACTCAGGAGAACCGAACCGGGACGTCCATCGCGAACCTGCTGCAACGTCGGGCGCTGCGAGAGCTCGGCAATCTCGGTCGCGTTGCTCGAGACGGTGGCCTCCAGCGAGGCAATCTCGGTCGCGTTGCTCACAGCGGTTGCTTGCAGGGCGTCGCGCTCGGCGATTGCGGCATATAATTGCTCCTGGGTCGGGCGCAGGGAAAGCGCAGCAACCTGGGCCTGCAACTCCTGGATGGTCCCTTCCGCGAGATCCATATCACTAATAATGGAGGCTTCAAGATTGTCTCTGTCACTAGGGTCAAGGGGGTCACCATTGAATCTAACTTCCAGTATATCTGAGAATCCGTCTCCATCATCATCCGTGTCCACATGATTGCCTATACCATCGCCATCGGTGTCGATGGCCACGGTGGCCGTCGCTGCTGAAGTCACAGTTTCAGGTGTTCCCTCGCCATCGATGTAGCTGGCCGTTACCGTTATGATCGCGCCCACATCGTCCTGCGTGAGCGTGTAGGTGTTGTTGGTCGCACCGTCAATAAGGGCGGCAGCCCGACTCCATTCGTAGGTCATCGTCCCGAGTCCATCCTCGTCCGCCAAGGTGGAAACGTCGGCCGTGAGGACCAGGCCCTCGGTGGCCGTCCCGGCGATGGTCACTGTACCGGTGGGCGGGTCATTGACCGCAGTCACCGCGATGCTCACCGTCGCGGGGCCGCTGCTGGTATCGGTGCCGTCGCCGGCGGTGTAGGTGAACTCGTCGACGCCGTTGAAGTTGAGGCTCGGGGTGTAGGTGAACGCG
>CAUZEO010000179.1:0-10447 GCA_963578625.1 Kiritimatiellia bacterium
TTGACGGCCAGTTCGTCGATCTGCCTTGGAATTGCGAAGCGTAGATACCGGCGTTCTTCATCCGGGAATTGGGGGCTGAAGGCCCCGGCCAGGTTGTTCCACTTGAACGTCGTCACCGCCGCCCAGCGCCCGGCAAAGGGGACCGAGCGCATGAAGACTTCCTCCAGGTTGCCGGAGAAAGGTTCGATGTCCCGCGAAAGCGTCTCGACGTCAACCGATCCTCGATAGATCGCGGCCAGGAGTCCGTTCTCATCCAGCAGGAAACTGGTGGGAACGGCCAGGGGAATGTGGAGATCGAAGAGGAATCTTTGCAGGGTATCGATCTTCTCCAACAGCTCCACCGTTGCCACGCCGGCCTCGAAGGGAAAGGAGACCGAATCCAGGAATCTCCTCGCATCCGCGGGCAAAGACCGTTGACTCATGGCCAGCCCGTCGACACTCAAGGTCAGGATGTCCACGCCGGCCTTTCGCAATGCCTTTTTCGCTGCCGACCACTCGCTCATCTCGGCCCGACACGGCGCGCACCAGCTCGCCCAGAAGTTGATCAGCAGCGGCTTTCCGCCCGCGCTGCGTTGAGCGGGCACCCCTTCAAAGTCGACGTACTCCAGGGCTGGAAATGGCATCCGGGTGGAGAGGACCTGCCGGAGGGAGGACGGCTTCGGAGCGGATTTCGGCGTTGACGGACGGAGGGACCCCAGGCTGGATCGGGGCGGCAGGATCCGTGCGTCGGGATTGCCCTGGACGATTCGATACCGGCGATTCGTCTCGAGCCTGGTATGACGCTGCACTTTGCCGTCCGGCCATCGTATCATGACCTGCTCGATGCCGCCGGCTTTCCCCAGCCCGAAGTAGAGCCACTTGCTCGACTGTGAAAGGAAGGCGTCGCCGGCTCGCAGCGTCTTGATTGATTTTGGATTTTTGAGTTTTGATTTTAGATTTGAGAGTGTGACTTCTACCCGGGCTCCTATGGCGTCGCGATTGCAGGTTTTTCCTTCGAGGCGAAAAGCGATCCAATTATTCTTTGTGGGCACATCGTTTCGGAGGAATCGGACCTGGGGGCCGCTTCGATTCGCAAACCAGACGTCAAGATCTCCGTCCTGATCCCAGTCCGAGAGAGCGATCGCCCGCCCGTCATCGGGAAAGTCGATTCCGCTGACGGCGGAGATATTGGCGAACCGGTCATCCCCGGTATTCAGGAAGGCGCAGTTTCGCTCGCGGCCGCTGAAGGAGGCACCGGACCGGATCAGGGTAAAGAGATCTTTCGTCGCGCCCGAGGCGGAACTGTCATCGGCGCTGATGAAATTCAATGGCGAACCGCCTTGCGACACGACCTGCCGCCAATAGAAACTTCATAGGTCTCCCGTATCGTCGTTGGTGAAATAGCCGTTGGCCACCAGGAGGTCCTCCCGGCCGTCGTTGTTGATGTCGATGAACGGGCTGGCCCACGCCCATCGTCCCATTTCCACGCCGGCCTCCAAACCGACCTCTTCGAATCGTCCGCCCCCGGTATTTTTGAAGAGGGAATTGCCCTTGGCGAACCGCTGGTAAATGCCGCGCGTCGCCTCATCCGCATCCGGCTTGAACAGGGCCTGGCGGGTGATCCGGCTGCCGGCCGCGGAAAACATGTTCGCCACGTACAGGTCCATCAGGCCGTCCCGATTGTAGTCGGCCCAACTCACCGACATGCCCGAAGCCTGGTCAACCACCCCCGCCATCTCCGCCACATCGGTAAAGGCGCCCCCGTCGTTGCGGTAGAGGCAGTTCTTTCCGAAATCGTTGCCGACATAAAGGTCCTGGTCGCCGTCGTTGTCGTAGTCCTCCCAGGCGGCCGCGAGTGTATGACGCCGGTTGTTTGCGTCGAGGCCCACGGACCGGGTCACATCGGTGAAGGCCCAGTTACCGGCTGCGATGTCGTTGCGAAACAGAATGTTCGCCGCGCCGTCGTTGGCGTCGTGATAGGAATAGGGTTGTGGCGGCTCGTCTGGTCGGGCGCCCGCGGTCGCGACTTCAAGACACAGGTAGAGATCCAGGTCCCCGTCGTTGTCGTAGTCCACCGATGAGAGTCCCTGCGCATTGAAATCGATTTGCGGCAGCACCTTCTTCGATTGGAAGCGGCCGCCGCCGTCGTTTTCCATGAGGATCAACTGGTACGGTGTGACCACCGTCAGGTCCTGGTCCCCGTCGTTGTCCAGGTCGACGAAGAGGGCGCTGCTGGTGTAGGTCAGCCAGTCGACGCCGGCCCACGCGGACCGGTCTGTTGCCGTCCCGTCGGCATTCTGAAAATACAGCCGGTTGGGAAGTCCGCCGGTCTGACAAACGTACAGATCGTCGAGGCCATCGCCATTTACATCGCCGATGGCCAGGCCGTACACGGTCGCGTTGCCGGAAAAGTGGATGCGTTCGATTCGCCGAGACCAGTGATTCAAACCGTACGCCAATTGCTCATGGAAGGATGCGTTTGTGCCGAGAACGGACTCCGTGCAATCGGACAGCCAGGTCCGCCCCGGCGTGGTGACGCGCACCTCCTCGTAATTTGTCACTCGGATTGACGCCAAAACCAGGCCTTCCGGTTGCTGCAGTTGCCATCGGCATGTCCAGGCAGCATTCTGCTCGATGGATCCATTTTCCCGGGTTGCGGAGGCGCTGACGTAGTGCAGGGTCGTAGCGGATTGATCCTCACCCAGGTCAATTCGAATCGTTTTGACTTTCGTGTGGAGGTTCGTTGCGTCGTGAAAAGGTTCCGCGAGGGCCATCAAGGCGGAACGTAACCCGGCAGATCCCTGAAGCGATTCCGCCGTCCCGGACCGGGGGCGAAGAACGACGATGGATTCGTCCTGGAATGCCGTCGCCAATTCCGGAGGACGTAAAGGCGTGCAGGCAAAGTCGTCTGTCAGTAAGTGCCGGAATGCATCCTCGCGTATATGATCGGGATCGGCCATTCCGGCGAAAAGTTTTTTCAACCTCGACTGCGCCTCCGTGGCGATGGCTTCACTTTGCCAGCCATCGGAGGCCGGATCGTGGGCCCGCGAAAACAGGCTTCGCTCCGCCTCCGCGGACGGGGTCCCCAGGTCGGTCACGACTTCGGGAGCAGTGGGGGTGGCAACAGTTTCAGGGGACGATTCTTCCTCCGTTGTCGGTTTCGAACAACCGAAGAAGATCGTCAACAGCGCAACCGCGAGACTCGGTATTCTTTTCACTGTTTCAACCTACTGTGGTCCTGCCATCCAAGTCGATCCCTGTAGCTTGGGCTTCCAAGCCTGAGCAGCAGGCATTGGACATTGAGAATTCGACATTCTCTCTCTACCTGGGTTCCAGGGTCTTTCCCTTGCGAAACAGTTCCACGTGCCCGCGAATCTCCTTGGCCAAATCCGGCGGCGCCAGCGCCAGGGCTTCGTCGGCGGTTATTACCGCTTCGTCGAACCGTCCCGCCGCGGCGTAGGCGACGGCCAGGGTGTCCAGAAAGCCCGGTTCGCGTCGATTCGTCATGGCGACGGCGCCTTCGGCGAATTCGATTGCCGCCGCGGGACGACGGACGTCAACTTTTGGGTGAGTGGAGAGTGACCAGGCCATGTCATTGAGCTGAGACGGGACCGCGTAGCGCTGCTGGAGGGCCCGTCGGAAATACCGGAGGCCGGCCTCCGTGTCGCCGTTGGCCGCAAGCGTGAGGCCGAGAGTGGCTTGTGTCTTCGCATGATCCGGACGAAGGGCGATAGCCTCCCTTAAGTGCTCCACGGCCTCTTCCGGTTTTCCGCCTTGCAACAGGATCGAACCGATGGCGAATTGCGCCGCGGCCAGGCCGTCCGCGGTTGTAGCCGAACCTATTTCAACCGATCTCCGGAAATGTTTCTCCGCGTTCTCGAGGTCTCCGCGCTGCGCAAGGACCATGCCGAGGTTGAGATGGGCTCGTGAAGATTCAGGCGCCCTTTCCACGGCTTCCAGAAATTGCTTTTCCGCGTCGGCCAGCCTGCCGGACGAGGCGAACATGACTCCCAGGTCGATGCGCGCATCGGTGTAGTCCGGATTGAGTTCCAGCGCTTTCCGGAACTCCGTAACCGCTTCGGCCGGCTTGCGGGCCGCCGCCAGGGTAAGTCCCATGGCGTAGTGGACATCCACCTGGCCGGGTTCCAGGATGAGCGCTTTACGCAAATGCTGTAACGCCTCGCCATGGCGCTGCAACTCGTGCAGCCAGGTCCCCGCCGCCAGGTGTCCGCCGCCGTCGCCGCTCTTGGAGTCGAGGTGGATTGTCATGTGCCGGACGGCGTCATCGAACTCGCCGAGTTTCGAGTGGAAGTAGGCGAGACTCCTGTGAGCGCCGGGAACGTCGGGGTCCGCCGCAAGCCGTGCGCGGGTGGCATCCATGTACAGGTTAACTTCGTGAATACTGGAATCCGACTCGAGTATCATGCGCTCCTGCCCGTTTACCGGAATCACCTGGAACCAGAGGTCCCCCATTTCGCCGCTGGTGCTTTCGCTGTAGGCAATGCGCTGTGGCGGGTCGTTCGGATTGCGCACATTGCCGGCGGAATTGTCGTAGGCATATTCCATGTAAAGCTTCGTGCCCTTCGGCAGCGGAATCGATTCGGCGTATCGGTACTCGTCCTGCCAGTCGAAATCCCACGCCCGGATGTGCAACAGGCTCCGAAGGGAGCCGTCCGGAAGTTCGGCCCACCCTTTCATCTCGCGGCAAAGAAGATGCGCGTGGGGATAGACCTTCACAAGATTCACATCGATCGGCAGCATGTAGGAATCCCGGATGATGTGGTTCTCGTCGCCGGGCTCGATGTCAATGATCTTGGGGCCGAGCCGGAGGGTCGTGGGAATGTGCTTCGGCGGCCGGCTTGAAAAATGCAGTCCAAGGGAAGGGCGGATCTGCTCCGGCTTGCCGCTGGGCAGCATATGCATCTCGAGCACCAGGTCGGTCCCGGGCTCCAGTTGCCAGGAGATCTCCTCCGGACCCATCACCGGCTGCTTACCGGGGGTCCAGCCCAGCCACTGCCCCGCGGGGTTTTCCGCCGCCCCCAGGATCATTCCCTCCAATCCCGGTTCGGGGTCCGCTTCGGCCTTTTCGAGGCATCGGCCGCTGGTGTCGAACAGCATGCGGGCATGATGCAGGATTTTCGCGTTCCCGGGACGGAACTCAAACGCCCGCACAAATTTCGGCTCCGACACCGGAATGGGGATCACGAAATTTCGCCAGATGTCGGGGCCGTCCGCACGAACCGAATAGGCCTCCGGCATGGTGATGATCACGTCAGGCTGTCCCAGTTGCCATCCCTCCGTCCACTGCGGGAGCGGGGGCAGGTCCGCCGGGTCGCCTTCCACCGTTCCCTGTTCGACCCACTGCCGGATGGCGCCAATTTGCTCGTCGGTTAACCGCCGGACATCCACGAAGTCCACCCCGTTCGTTTCGGGGAGCCAGGGCGGCATGTAGCGGCTCTCGGTGACCCGGACGATCTGCCGGGCCCGCTTCCTGACATCGTTGTAGGTGACGAGATTAAACGGTCCGGATTCGCCGGGCCGATGACACAGGGTGCAGTTGTCGAAAACGATGGGCGCAATATCGCGGTTGAAGGTGATTTCCGTGTCCGCCGCCTGCGCCCCGCCGCACACGCAAAATAGCATGAAAAAAAATTGCTTGCTCCACGCCCTCATCGCAAATCCTCGATCAGGCAGCCGACCGCCTCTGTCTCCCTGAACGTCACGCGCTCTCCCGTGAGGATGGCATCCAAGGCCTCCTCCAGGTCCGCCCGGGTCGGTTTGGGCCGATACTTCCCGAAGTCGACATACTGGTTGTCGATCCGCCCCCGGTAGGCAAGCTTCCCGTCCCGCGTGAATACGGCGGCCTCCGGGGTGATCTTCGCTCCCGAGCGACGAACCAGGGTGTGCTCGGGATCGCGAAGCGCTGGGCAGATATAGCTGTATGCGGCCACGTGCTTACGAATCTCCAGCGGCGTGATGTCAGGGTTGGGATAAACGAGAAAAAAGCGGATGTCACGTTTGATGTATTCTTCGCAGATTTTTCGAAGGGTCGGCGCGTACCGGTTGGAGACGGGGCAATCGGTCCGCACAAAAATCAGAACCGTCCCGCTGGACTCTCCTTTCAACGGGTCGAACGGTTTGCCCTCGAGATTGTAGGCGTGGCGCGACGTCCCGCAGGAGAGGCACGCAAGGAGGAGGTAAAGGACTCCGGCGACGCCCAGGCATTTCTTGTTGATCTGATCAGCTTTCACCAAATTCTCTGTGCCAGCATACCTCCGTAATCACAAGATGACGATCAAGAATCGGTGTGCGGAATAGCCCCAGACCGGAGACCGCCGAAGGCCACGTTCTCGAAGTAGTTAGTCTCGGTATAGTTTGCGACGAAGTTCACGCCAAAGTTTGAAAGTCAGCCTTCACTCAGCCAACGACGCGAGTTTGGTTTCGGACTGGGTTTGGGAATTTCGTTTGCAAAGGAATTGAAACCAAATCCCAAAACCAACATCTCCCGGCACCCGGTGTTCGATAGGGAGAGGTCCAAAATCGTCTAAAGGATTCCAAAAAAGCACAAAGAGATTTACGCAGAGCATTTTTTTGTGCCTTTTCGTGCCTCTTTGTGGCCAATCCTCTGCTCAAACTCGCTGCCTTAGGCTGGCTTAAACTGCTCTATAAAAAAACACCGGGCGGAAATTTCCTGCGAGAGCACCTCAGGGAGGCCGTTGACGTCTGTGATTGTCCTCGTGTTTACCTGGTCCACCGTCACTAGTGAGAGCGATCTCCTGTCGCCCGCACTATCGCTACCCCATGCACTGTCCGGACCGCCGCCGCCCGTCGTCGTGTAGTAGATCTCGACATCTTGCATGCCCTGTTTCCCCCAGGAGGGCCAGCTGCCCTCGCCGTAGTTCCAGATATGCATGTCCGCCAACGAAACATCCGAACCCAGATCGAATTCAGCCCATGGCCCGGCCGGAGTTTCAGCGAAGCGATCGGTGTCGATGGTGGTGTCCACCCCTGAGCTCAGCCACACTCGCCGTCCTGACAAACTACATCCTTTCGTCAGGTTTCCTCATTATTTCGCTGTGCATCCGGGGCTTACTCGTTTTCATATTTGAGAAACTGTATTTGCATCCCGCAACCTCCACGCTCTCGCTACGAAAAAGTGTGAGACATGCGGGTTAGGCTGAATAAATTGACCATACGGCAGGCGCTCTCCATTCCCCATGCATGATCCCCCTTGCTCCGGCTCGGCCCTGGAAGGCCAAGCTACGAATTCGACCAGGTCGCTACGCTGCCGGGGGATGATTGGTTCAGCAGAGATTCGCAGTTAACGACTTTTTCAAGCAGGTCATTGGGGCCGTAATAGTAGTGATTGCTGGCCTCGAATCCGATCCGGGAGTCGCGCCCGGTGATGTCATGGAGCTGCTTGGCGAGGTCAATTTCTTCGGTGAGGATTTCACGAAACGTGTCGTCGCCGGTGAATCCGATCTCGTTCCGCCTGCGGACAAACCGGACTTGAAGGTAGACGCTTCGCAGGTGGCAGTAGGCCGCCTCGGCCACGTTGGACAACTCCTCGAATGAAGGAGTGAGATCAGTACCGTCCCGTACCTGCTCCAGAAGACGGAGCCCTTCCTTCCAGATTTCCGTCAACTTGCGAAATTGTTCCTCGAAAACCTCTTCGGGGTAAATATCGCTCCAGCCCGCCACGTCGTCGTAGGCGATTCCCACCATGCTGGCGGCAAAACCGGTCTTCTCGGGATAGAGCAGATTCATGCAGCCCGTATTGCATGGTGCGCTGTAGACGACGCCGACGCTGAACGGGAATTCGCGAAACCCCTCGCTGAAACGCTCCCAGGCCTGCAAGACCCCGGGGGCGGCGGCTTCGCCGTAGCGTTCGCGGGCGATCTGGTCAATCGGCTTGGCCGTCAGCTCGAGGGTGGGGCTGGGGCACCCCCCGAGGGTCCAGCCCAGCATCAGCCCGTCGACTCCCGCCTCCCGCACGCCGCGCAGGTTTTCATCGACCAGGTTCAGCACCGGGAGGAAAGGCACCGCGCTGCATTCCCAGGTATTGTTCAGTTGCATCTTGGCGATGGTCTTCAGCCCGCGGCGTTTTGCATAGGCCCAGAGTTCCTTGCTGTACTCGCTGGGTCCGACTTGAGAAATGGTGTAGTCGACGACCCGGCTTTTCACGCCGCCGACGTCGATGGGCAGCGCCTCCTCGGCCTTGGCCATCAGCTCCACGCCGGGATTGAGCCGGTCGATCACCTCGTGCGACCATTCGTGCCCCCAGCCCCAGGCCCAGGCAATGACCCGGGCGGCGGGGTTGGCCGAATGCGCGCCCTCCTCGATTGTATTGTTCACCTCGGCGATGATCTCGGCCGGATTACGGGCGGAGCATGTCGGACAGGGCCCCGTCTCGCTGACACGTGAAATGCAATTCGTGAGATTCTCCGACATCGTGATGGTAAAGAGGCCGGCCAGCTTGGGCACTTCGCGGAAGAGCGTGGCGGTGGAATCGTGTAGCTGCTCCAAAACGCCGGGACTGGAAGTGCAGCAGGCGGAAACGTCCTGGTGAGGCGCGGAAACGCCGCGCCAATCGGGGTGTGCCTCGAAGAAGGCGGCCGGCATGCTCCTCGGTTCGTTCAGGTAGAGGTACACGCCAATGTCGTATTGCGCCGCAATCTCCGTCAGGCGACGCAGGTTCTCAATCCGCTTCTCGTGTTCCCGGCTGAATGCCTCCGCCCCCGGTACCGGCACCAGGGTGTAGAGAATACCCTGCAACCAGATGCCATTCACGCCGATGGCCCGGTACTCCGAGAGCAGCCCCTCCGGGTAGGCCTCGGTGGGTTCTTCGAGCAAGGTGTCGCCGTAGGGCGCGGCGTAGGCGTAAAGCATCCGCAATTCGAAATCGCTGCCTTTCGGTGACGCCGCGATGGCGGAGGCGGGGACGGTCTTCCCGAAACGGGCGAGGAAGGCAAAGGGGGTCTCTCCCCGATCATCATTCCGGGCTGGAAAATGCGTTTCCACGACCTGCCGTAGCCATTGCGTCCGCCGGACTTGATCCGGGGTGAGCGGCTGGTAACGAAGCGGCTCTACATTCGGCTTGAGTTTGCCCAGCTTGTAGAAGAGGAAGTCTTCTTCTTTCAGCATATAGGCCATCAATTCCGGCGTCCAATCGAGAAGCTGCAGGAGCTGTTCATAGGGAAGCAGGTGCCAATTCGCCTTGATCAGGGTGACGTACCCGCGGGTCAACCACTCCCCGACCACCCTCGGCGGGACGGCGAGTCCCATGCCGGCCGCCATGGAAAGCACGGCCTCTTCATCTGTCGAAAGCACCGCCGCCAGCCGTTCCACCGGGATCCTCTCCCAGTTTCGCCAGACAAAGGCCTGTTGGCGGGTGGGGAAGTGAGGCAAAGCGAGGGCGGGCGGGCTGTCACCAGTGGGCAGGTCTGAGATGTCCATGTATATTCGGGTACCTCAGGCATTAACGCAGGTCAATCATTGTACCTGACAAGGACATCCACCGCCACAACCTGGACCGGATCGGATCCCACCTCGGACCCGTCGAGCAGACGGAAGTCAAACTCGTTGTCCCCGACCCGGTACCAGGAAGAATTCGGACTGAAAAATGTCCATCCGCCGGAACCGTCCTTTTCCGTCGGCGTGAGGAGCTTGCCGTTGAGCCGTGTCTCTACCGCATCCAGCAGATCGAGCGTACTTGGGTTCAGCCTCACCCTCACGAGGTTACGCTCCGCCGCCGCCGCGATATCATCCCCGATCTGTAGTATGACGACGGTGGGCTGTCCGTCGGAGGAAAGCGTCGCTGGCAGCGCCATAGAGGAAGGCAAGACCTCGGCCATGGGGCAATACCCGCTATAGCGCTGCCCCGCATAGGGCGCGGTCGCGGAGAACCACTTGTCGAGTGCCATGAGTTTCGCGGGATCGCCAAGCTCCTTGAACTGCGGAG
This sequence comes from Kiritimatiellia bacterium, assembly GCA_963578625.1. Taxonomy (GTDB): domain Bacteria; phylum Verrucomicrobiota; class Kiritimatiellia; order SLOV01; family SLOV01; genus CAUZEO01. The sequence continues at coordinate 9,941 of CAUZEO010000179.1, forward strand.
TTAACTCGTCGGGGTCGCGATAGTTGTACGGCGTGATGTTGAAGAAGTACACGCCATCCGCGCCCGCACGCCAGGCGTTGGCTGCAGCGGCTCGCCAGGTCCTGAGGTGATTTATGCCGTAACCCGAATACTTAAGGCAGGGATACACCGGCACGTCGTACTCGTGCCCCAGTTCCATCATGGCGCCGGCCGGTATGTTCGGCCAGGCATCCCCATTCCCCAGCGACATCACGTCCAGCAGGTCTTCCTTGAGCCAGCGCTTGATGTCTATTCCGATGTTCCTGCAAGCGTCGACCGACATGGGCACGCGTGCCGCGATCAGGATCGGCCTGCCGCGCTTTGCCCCCTCCCGCACCGCCATCTGCCTGATTGAGCGCTGAAACCCGGTCAGGATATCGAGTTGCGAACTCGTGGCGGGCTGCCCGTCCATGTTCGGGCGGAAGAACACAGGGTAGCGCCAGTAGTCGATCTCGATCCCGTCCACATCGTACCGCCGGCCGACCTCCT
>CAUZEO010000180.1:0-10408 GCA_963578625.1 Kiritimatiellia bacterium
AGGTCGTGCAGCAGACGTGTTCTCCGAAACCATATGAAAGTAAACTCTTATTGGCCAATGGCGGATAAACCAATCGTCGCAGTCGCGGGGGCGGTGAGCGTGGACATGAGCCTGCGTAATCCGCCGCTGGATTGGTATGGCAGCGCCGGCGCAGACAGCTGGGTCCCGGGCATCATAAAGCGGTTGGACGCGCCGGTTCAGATGGTGCTCGGCGGCAATGGCGGCGTGCCCGCCTACGTCATGGCGAAGTCCGGGGTGCGCGCCCGTTTGAGCGCACCCGTCGGCACCGATATCGTCGGGCAATTGACCCGGCGCTGGCTCGAGGACGCAGGTGTCGAATTGCTCGGTGCGCCGACAGCATCGACGATGTTCGGACTCGCTGCCGTCGACGATGACGGCCGTCGGCTGGGATGCCTGCAGTATCCGGGGCCTCCGGTCGACTGGCTGGCGGCGAGTCAATGCGATGATGCTGAGTGGTTGTTGATCGGGACCCATGCGCAGGCGACCCGGGCGGACTACGAGAATACTCTGGCGGCCCTGGCGCATGCGCGTCGAGCGGGCCGCCGGACGGCATACGATTGTGGTGTGGGCTGGCGCGGGCGGATGCCGCCGGCGGACATGTACGCATTGTGGCAGCACACCGACCTGGTGATCGGCACCAACGATGAGCTCGGCGACTGGACGGGAACCGATGATCCACGGACAATTGCGCGCGCTGTATTAGATCACGGGCCGCGACAGGTTACCGTGAAGCTGGGTGCCGAAGGCGCCGCCTGGCAGGGACGGGATGAGCCGTTCGAGCAGGAGCCGGCGCCCAGGATTGAACGCCCCAACCTGACGATTGGCGCCGGTGACAGTTTTAACGGCGGCATGCTGACGGTTCTGGCGAAGGGCGGGGCACTCGGTGACGCGGTGGCGGCCGGACAGACGGTCGCCGCCGCCGTGGTCGAATCCGGTCGCGGCGTGATGGGGTGGGTTTCTGATGAACCTGCATCGGCGGGAAAGCAATGGACAACTGACAAGGGACAACAAGAAACGGACAATGAAAACTTTGATACAACGACTGCATGACGGCGAGATTGTGTTTGGCGGCACGGTTACGGAACATTTACGGCCGTCGGTTGTGAAGGCGTATGTGAACGCCGGTTTCGATTACATTTTTCTCGAGAACGAGCACGCTTCGTTTGAGCCGTCACGGCTCGCGGACTTCGTCCTGTGTGCGCGCGACAACGGCTTGACCGTCGTCAGCAAGCTGGGCGAGCTGTCGAGGGCAGACACGGCGCGGCTGCTGGAGATGGGCGTCATGGGTATTCAGTTGCCTCGCACCGAAACAGCGGACGACATGCGGACCCTGATCGATTTCATCAAATACCCGCCGGTCGGATCACGTGCCAGTGCGACCGCCTACGGCAATTCGTTTTACGGCAAGGTCGACAAGTCGACATGGTACGATGAGGCGAACGCCGAGACGTTTTCGGTCTCCCACTTCGAGACGCGGGCCGGCGCGGAGAATGCCGAAAACGTGATGGCTGTTGACGGGATCGATGTCTGCTTTATCGGTTCGAGCGATCTGAGCGTGTCGTACGGAATTCCCGGGCAATATCAGGATCCGGATTTTGTGGCGACGATCAATCGCATTCTCGACATCGCCGCCCGCCGCAACATCATCCAGGGGATTGTGGCAACCGACTACGACGGTGCGAGCCGGTGGATCGAACGTGGGGTGCAGTTTTTCGAGTGTGACAACGAACTCGATTTCATCCGAAACGGCGCCGCCAGGGCGATGGAAGGGCTGCATCGCGCCCGGGAAGGTGCCCGTTAGTTATCCCGGCGTCATCAGGTCAAGATGTCACCGGGTCACAGCAGCATCATCGGCGGTTTTCGAGACTGTATAGCGAAAACCGCATCGACGACGTGCTGCAGGCGCCCGAATGCTGAAAAGGAAACCGCTGATGAATAGCCTGACAACAATCGATCACCGCGCGATCTACATCAACCCGGAGCCCCATCGGGCCAGCGAGTATGTGGCATTCCCGTATCTCGCGGCGCAGGCCGATGATACACTCGTGTGTCTTTGCCGGCATGGCACGGCGCGGGAGAGTGCGGACGGCATCGTGAAGGTCCATCGCTCAACCGATGGCGGACTCACCTGGACGTGCGCAGGAACGATCTGCGACAATTTCGCGGGGGCTGAAGGCTCGCAATGGGGGGGCGGCGTTGCCGTAATGCCCGACGGCGAGCTCATTGCCGGGTTGAGAATCTGCAGGCAGATCGGCGTGGACGCGACCCTCTTCCTGGTTCGTTCGCGGGACGGCGGACTCTCGTGGTCGGCGCCGGAACCGGTGAACGTCGAGCCCTGCGGCAAGCTTGGCGGCATCGGCGCGATCACCGGACTGCCGGACGGCACGCTCCTGGTGACGGGTGAAGGCAAGGGGGACGGCGATCGGGTGCCCGAGGACCGTTTCGCGAACTTGCTCAGCCGATCCTTCGACGGCGGGCGCACCTGGGATCCGCTCGAGGCAATCAATGTCAGTACAAACCCGTATTACTTCGATCTCGCGGTCACTCAACTGGCCGACCACCGCCTGCTTGCCGCATACTGGACGCACGACATGACGACGGATGACGGACTCAACGTACATCTCGCCACTTCATCAGACGTCGGTCGTACCTGGACCCAACCGGAGGACAGCGGGTTCTGGGGCCAGCGCACCGCCCTCCTCACCCTGAACGATGGACGCGTGTTGGCGGTAACCAACCATCGGCGCAAGCCCCTCGGTATCCGGGTGCTGGTGTCCGACCTCGACGGCACAAAATTCAATGAACCGAATCACTTGGAAATCTGGGGTATCGAGCCGGCGGCTGTACGCACCGCGCCGACACTTGCAGCGAAACAGGATACCGAGGAAGACGCGCTGAACGCGTGGCATTACTTCACCTTCGGCGCACCGGCGGCCGCGCAATGTTCCGACGGGACGATCGTGGTTGCGTACTACGTTACGGAGGAGTCCGTGACGTATCTGCGCTGCTGCCGGATGAAGGTGGGCGATTTGGAGTAGAGGCGGAAAGCATCTGTTTACTGCGATCAGCCTCGGTGCTCTTTCGACCTGTGCATCACAGTCAATTTTGGCTCGTTACATCGACCAGAACGGCTCACCGTTACTCAACCTAGAAAAAGCAGTTCAACTGCTCCGCAGTTGAAGGATGAAGTTGTAAACTTCTATATTGCAACAAGTTGCGACATGTATTTCGGTTCGAAATCGCCGCACCCATTGGGTGAAGACAGAGCCGACCGCCCATGCGCATCTGAAAGGCGGAAAATCCCGAAAACACAGACCATTTCCGATCCGGCGCCCTGACCTTCATGGCCGCAACTGCTCTTTCTAGGCTCAAGGAGCTTTGGCGACTATTGAAACCTCCACCTTTGGTAACGTGCGTTAATAAACATGCGGACACGAAAGCTGTCGGGATGACTGTGTGTGGCAATTCCTTGGGGGCGAGTTGGGGGCGAGATTGTGTCCGGCGATGGGTTCTGGCTGTCCGGGCATGACCGGAATCTGGCAAAAGCGAGTTGCTCGTAATCCGATTGCTGTCCGAAGATTGCATTGCGGTGTCCATGGTTGACCGGTACTCTGCAGTGTCCGTCGGGAAGTCAAAATTGGTTCGAATCCCGTTGGGGGTGCCATGAAGCAGAGCGTCGGCTACGCCTCCGCTCGCTTCATGGAAAGTACTTCAAGATCGAATCGAGCCGTTCGACGGCATCAACCCTGGGCGTGGGGCGAAATTCCTCCGGCGGTGCACTTGGCTGGACGCGTAACGGGAGGCGCTTTTGCACAATTGAGCGTCCGATTCACGGCGCAGCCAACGACTGCACGCGAAAACAGGCATGGTCAACTCCACTCATGCTGATAGGCACTGAATTGACTGGTGGAGTGGCGGGAATCGGACTCGAGGGCTGGGTGAAGCCGGTCAGCATGTCGAGGGCCCGATCCACGACATAGACCCGGTCGACGCGGCTCGACCAGGTAAGGTCCAGGGTGTTGGGATGGGTCATGGACCGGGCGATGGACAGGATGATGTTCTCAGGAACCGACGAGGCGCCGACCGTTACCTTGAAGTCGTCGAAGGCGCCCCTTCCCGACGTGTCCCAAACCACCAAACCGACGTCATAGACGCCAGGATTCACGTACGTGAAGGAGGTGCTCGACGTCATGGCGGGGAGACCATCGCCCAGATCCCAGAGGACGTTCCCCAGCGGGCTGGCCCCCGGCGTGTAGTTCAATGAGAACTGCACGGGCTGACCGATAATGGCCTGGCTGGGGGCGTTGATGGAAACCGACGGCATATTACCCGGAGAGAGAAACGTGCCCGTGGAGGTCCATTGGTTGTTGGCATTTTGACGGTCTGAGGGCCAGGGAGGGCTGCTGGTGTAGCCGGTGGCGTTGTTGGCCAGGGTATTCCCCGACCAGGATAACTCGTTTACAGGATTCCTGTTGTTGTCCGATGCAGCGGCGCCCGCGAAACTGCCGGTCTGCTGCAAGAGCCAATCCAGTGCGCCGAAGCTGCCCGAGACCGCCATCTCGTGGTTATTGCCGATGGTGTTATTGACCACGCGCAAGTTCCTGAACTTGTTGTGGCCCGGCCACGTTCCGAGCACAAATCCGAAGCCGTTGTTATTCACAAGCGTGTTGCTGTCCAGGGTGATATTCTGAATGGCCGTTACAAAATCACAGTTGAATCGGAGCCCAGTCCCTGCAGTGGAGAAGGTGCCTCCCGTTGTCTGGATTATATTCTTGTAGAAATACAGCTTTTCTATGGTCGGGTTGCCATCGCCGCCTGCGATCTGCGCGCCCCACTGGCTGCTCGACGAGACCGTGTTGTGAGCAAATAACATCCGCTGTTTGGTGCCGGCGTTGGACATGGAAATGCCGGTCCCGGCGCCGGTGACGGTGTTGCCGCTAAAGATATTATCGCTGCCGGAGGTGCCCATCTCCAGGCCGATAATCCCGCCGTTGACCGTGTTGTTGCGCACGGCCACCTCGTTGGAACTGTCCACGCTGAGCCACTGGTCGACGTTGTTGTTTTCGATCACAGACCGGTGGCAGTTGCGCCATATTTCAATTCCCAGTCCCGTGCCGCCGGAGCCGGAGCCGGTCACCGTGTTGTTCCTGATCACCAGATCGGTGGACCCGTCATTGCCGAAGATTCCCCCGCGACCTGCATTGGCGATGGTGTTGCCGATGACCTGATTTCTGGACGATCCCCAAGCCATGCGGACCCCGGCGCCCCACACCGAACCAACGCCGATATTAAAAAACTGATTACTGACGATACGCGAGTCGGTCACGCCGGAAGTGTAGGTCCCGCCTGCCCCGGAGAAACGGATCCCGTTGGCATTAGCGCCCAGGTTCTGAATCCCGCTGTCGTGGATGTAGTGCCCCGAGCCATTCGACCCATCGATCCCATACAGAGCCGTGTCGCTTCCATTGAGCGTGAGATGGGCGATCTGCACGTTGCTGCGAGCGTTCAGATCGATGATCGTGCCGCCGCCCGTCTTTACGACCGTGGTGGTAAGCCTTCCTGCGCCCTCGATGGTGACCCCGGTCTTTGCGATGATGGTGCTGCTGATGTTGAATGTGCCGGCGTTCAGGTGGACCGTATCACCCGCTGCGGACGCATTGATCGCGCCTTGGATGTCGCCGCCGGGATTGACGTAACGGGTAATGGCCCCGCTGTCGGCAGCCGTAACCAGCAGCACGGCAACCACCCATGCGCCTGAAATCCAACCCTGTTTTGCCTGCATTCTCTCTCTCCACTTCCAGGTGTTTCTACACAAAGGCACCAAGAGCGTGACAGGCAAATCCGCAATTCCGTGTAAGTCGGAGGCTCCCGGGGAAACTCATCCCAAAAATTCTGGTCCTTTTTACCCTTGGGAATTGGGGCCGGAGTTCCATCGCAAATCTTTTGCGGAACGGATCTTACGAAATGGTCTATCACGATTTACGTACATTTGTGTAAAACGACCCAAATAGAACCGAGGCGCCCATCGGCCTCCCAGCCAGGTGTGGGCGAAATCCCAGCGCCGGTGTACTTGGCTGGACGCTGCCACAGTATCGCCGGATTGAACGCGAAGGAGAATCCGAATGCGCCAGTTGTATCGAAGCACGCTACGAATTGCAGCCCTGTTGATAGGTTTGCTGACGGCACACGCCCCCTCGCACGCCGCCCTGAACGATGGCTCGGGCATCATCAACGTGCGTGACTACGGCGCCACTGGCAACGGCGATACCGATGACACCGCCGCCATCCAGGCCGCCGTCAAGGCAGCGGCCATAACGCGCAGCGAGCTCACCCCTATCGGCGGCACCTTCCAAAGCGGGCCGGTGCTGGTTTTTCCACAGGGCAAGTACATTGTACACGATACCTTCCAGGTCGATTCCGTGCTCTCGATACGCGGCGAGGGCCGGGCCATCATTTTGCAAACCGATAAGGACAAGCATATTTTCGAATCGAAATATGCCTGGCGCCTCAGCATCAAAGACCTCACTTTCTTCGGCGGCAAAGACCAGATTCACCTCTTCAATCCCAACGTCAATTCCGGCCAGATCATTATCGAGGGCTGCCGTTTTTACGGATCAACGGGCGCGGCCATCTGGAATAAGGTGACTTCGACGACAATGAAAATCTCGGATTGCGAGTTCATCCGCTGCCGCCAGACCTGGGTGAGCAGGGATTGCGATCAATCGATCATGCGCGACTGCTGGATCGAAACCACGAGGATGGGGGACTATGCCGCCATCGAACACCACGTCGGCATGATGACGCTGGAGAACATCGTGGGCTGCCCGGATGAGGGCTCGCCCAAACGCCGCTGGATCGACAACCACGCCGAGTGGCTGACCATTAAGAAATTTCGTTTCGGCGGCGAGGGGCGCGGCATGACGCCGGTGTATCAATACAAAAAATACACCGGCACCATTCTCAACAACGCCCCCTGGAACGAAATGGGCACCACGCTGATCATGGACGATTGCTTTATCGTTGCTAATGGCTCCGAACACCAATGCGCGGTTTACTGTTTCGAAGTGCCCAACGTGCTGCGACTGACCAATAGCATCCTCGCGACCGGCATTCCGCCGCTGCAATGGGACGACAAAATCGATCTCAACACATACTTCCGCTCGCCCTACTTCGCCGACCCGAACTCACGCCTGCTGTCGTATTCGATCGATGGCACGATCGGCACCAACGTTTCGCTGCCCAAAGGCCTGACCAAGCCGGTTATGAATGCGCCCTGAATTCGAACAAGTAAGCCGCGTTTAAGAATTTCCAATGGATCGCGATTCCCTGCGCAGCCCCGATATCCTCTGGCTCGACAGCGCCGCCGAGCGCTGGCTCGACGCCTACCCCATCGGCAACGGCCGCCTTGGCGTCATGGTTTTCGGCGGCCACGCTACCGAAACGTTCGCAGATTCTATTGAATGCGTCGCACAACCACAGCGGCCCCGTCAACTCCGGGGTGCTACCGTTTATTCTCGATTTACCGCAGCGCGAACACGAAGTAATTGACCGCTACACAGTTTGGATGCTTGATCGCATTTCACCCCGGCATGGTCGAGGTTCACGACCACTCGGTCAACAATCTCCTCGCGAAATACGACCACGAAGGCAAGCTTCGCACCAGCGTGCCCTATGCAGTGCAGGTGTGGCAGTTCGGCGACTATCTCACCCACATCGCGCTGGCGGGCGAGCCATGTGTCGATTATTCGCTGCGTTTCAAGGCGGCTTACGGCTGGGAGAATACCTGGGTCTCCGGCTACAACGATGAGCTTCTGGCCTATATCCCATCGAAGCGTGTCCGTTGTGAGGGTGGCTACGAGGGAATCGAAGGTATGCAAGAGTACGGCCTGCCCGGCGCCTTCGAACCGGGTATCGAAGAGACGATCGCCGCCAAAGTTCAGGAGATGGTGTTCCAGACCACTTAATCCTCATTTGTGAGGTATGCAATTCCATTGCGGTACTGCAGCTACTCGTTAGGGAGAGGCCGGCGAACGGTTTAGTCGTGGAGGTACAAGATGAGTGCGTATTTATAAGAAATCGCTTTTGAGGCGGTGCCGGACACATGCCCGCTTAACCCAGACTGAAGGAGCGGTTTCGCGGGGAGTCAGTAGCCGGAGCGGGCTGAAGGCGTCAAGATGAAAGGCAAGGCCCCCTCAGCGTTCACGCAGGCTTGCCGCAAGGACACAGTTCAGTGCGCCGATTCCTTGGGGGCGAGTTGGGGGCGAGATTGTGTCCGGGGGTGGGTTCTGGTTGTCCGGGTCTGTCCGCAATCTGACATTGGGGGCGGCCGGCGTGTTGCTCGCAATTCAGTCGCTGTCCGGAGTTTGCATCTTTGTGTCCATGGTTGGCCGGTTCTCCGCCGTCCGTGGCCAGTGTCCGTCGGGAAGTCAAAATTGGTTCGAATCCCGTTGGGGGCACCATCTATTCCACTTCCGGAAACAGACCTAACCCGCTCGATCAAGGCGTATTGTGTCGCGTGCAAGTCCTGGGCGGATACGCCCGCATCCTTCCTTTGGGGCGAGTTGGGAGCGAGATTGTGTCCGGAGATGGATTCTGGCAATCGATTTGCTTAATGTGCCACGCTCCCGTGAAGATCCTTTCTAACCAAGCAACTGGAATTCGCACTCCCAAGAGGACCCCAACCCCCAGGTTTCAGCTTTCACATGGAACATTTGGTTCATGCGCTTTTCGGCTCATTAATTTCGCGTCACCACGATAACAGACTTGCCTAAGCAGGACGTGGCCCCCGAAGATATCCAACACTTGGCGGGCGCATGCGGATGCGCGAACGACCAAGCTTTACAATCGTCGGGACAAGGTGGTTACGCGGAGCATCGTTGAAAGAATATCGGTCAAAAGCTCCGATGCCATGGACCGCAGGACGCGAAATTCAAAGAGAAGGGAACACAAAATGCAAAATGATAAACTCGCTTGTTTCGCTGTGCTCACATCGGTGGGTCTGTTTGCGGCCGGCGGCATGGCGGACCAGAACGCAGGCCGCGGCGGCCATACTGGAAGTATCGGCAAGTTGCCCATCGAGCGGGACATCAATCCTGAACTGCCCACAGTGGTATTCTACGTACTCCCTCGGTGTGGAATCTGTGCCAACATTGACAGATGGCTAGTGAAACTCGACAAAGACAACCCTGGGGTTGCTAACTACGTGCGTAAGAATTCGAAGGATAAGACGATTCATCCGGAAATGAACGCTCGGCGCGTAAAACATCATGGTCTCGTGTTCCTGGACACGAAGACCAACGTCACTTGGACGGCACAAGCGCATGGATTGCGCAAGGAGGTGTTCACTGCGGCTTTTGCCAAACACCTTGTTCCCCGAAATCCTGCTGCGACCGGGAAAGTGCCCAGCCCGGAATCCCTACCGAAAAAATGACCGCAGTTGCCCCATGCGGGTCGGGCCTCGGGAAGTTGTTGCGCACGACCGGCTGAGGTCGACTCAGACGACCATTTCATGGCGTTAGATTGCGTTTTGGGCTCTGGTTTTACCACCTAACGCCAGGAAGGGGGGAATCGTGCCACGAGCAAACCGCTACATACCCGAGGGTCGGAACTATCATGTTACGCACCGTTGCCACAATCGCGCTTATCTCCTTAAGTTCAAAAAGGACCGGAACCGATAACCCATATCCACACACCAGTCCGGTGGAAACGTTTGCGCCGAACGGGTATGGGTTGTACGACATGGCGGGGAACCTGTGGGAGTGGTGTTGGGATTGGTACGGCGGCAGTTACTACGCCGCGTCGCCAGGAACGGATCCCCATGGCCCGGTGTCGGGGTCGTACCGCGGGTCTCGGGGCGGCGGCTGGGACGGCTTCGCGAGCAGCTGCCGTGTCGCGAATCGCAACGACTACCTGCCCGGCTACGAGGGCAATAGCCTGGGCTTCCGCCTCGTGAGGGCAGCGCGATGAGTCCTTGCCGTCAGGGTGCCGGCGCGGTAGCGCGGCACCCGCTCTGCGGCGGTACGACCATCCGGGAGCTTACCCGCCAGCCCCTCAGAATCGCCGTAGACGTGCCGGGTACCCAGGACCCGTACCCGGTATCCGTCGGAGTACTTCGGAAAACTGAACAATGACGAGCGCCACCGCGGAATCGCCAAAACATGTTGCAGGTCGTCCCGGATTCGGACACACTTGAACAGCATTCCGAGAACCGGAGAGATGAACGCAAGCAAGAAGCGAAGTCGAAGCGGATTCACCCTGATTGAGTTGCTCGTGGTCATCGCGATCATTGCGATTCTTGCGGCCCTGCTGATGCCCGCCCTCACGCGCGCCCGCCAGCAGGGTGTCAGTATGAAATGCATGTCCAACCTGAAACAGCTCGGCATCAGCA
>CAUZEO010000181.1:0-10397 GCA_963578625.1 Kiritimatiellia bacterium
CGTTGAACCGGGCAAGAACGAACGCTTCGCCCCGTCGCTTGGGGGTGATTAAGCCTTCGGGGGACACCTCCGCGCAAATCTCATTGTTGGAGAGAAACACGGCGAGTGAGGTGACGTCCCGGTCGGTACCGTCGCTGTACTCGGCGCGCGCGGTAAGCTGGTGCGATGCGCCTTCCGACGTCAATACCAACTCAGCGGGCATGAGATTCATGGCGAGAGGCTTTGCGATGTCCTCGCTGTCTTTGGGCGTTCCGTTCTCCAGCCACTCCACAAGAGTAGCGCAGAATGCGGAATCGGGCTTGAAACGCTCGCCACCGGAGTGGGGTACCACGCCGAGCGGCTTCTGAACCAGCATGCTGTCTCGCGGAACCGCCAGATTGATCCGCCGGCCGATTTGCTCCCGGGTAATGCGGTAGTAGTCGCCTTCCGGATCGAAACCGAAAAGGGAGAGCCTGAATCGGTCCTGGCCCCGGGCGGATCCGTGGCATGACCCGGTATTGCATCCGGCCTTCATGAATACAGGCATGACATCAAGACGAAAACTTGCAGGGCGATCTTCGCCCGCGCGTTGCACGGTTACCGGGATTTCTTTCTGGTGCTCTTCAAAGGAAACCGACAGCACTGTCTCGCCATCCGCTGCCGGGCGGAGGAATCTTCCGTCCACGCGAGCAACATCCGGTTGCGCAGAGGTAAGCGTTGCCTGGCTCGTAACATCTTTCGTTGTCCGGTCCGGATAAACCGCTTGAACCACGATGGATTGGTAGTCCCGCGTTGTTGTGAGAGACACGTTCTCGGGGTAGACGTTGATCCTGGTGGCTACGTCCCCCTGACCGGCCGCTGCGACCTGTAACAGACAGGCCGCCCATATCACGGTGCACGATCTAACACGAATTATATTCAGTTGCGTCACGTCCCTCCATTACGTTCCTTGCGCGGCTTTTTCTTTTGCTTTCTCGCGAAGTTGTTCAAGGCGCGTGAGACGTTTTTTCGGCGGCTCATTTTCTTTGACTGGTTCGGGTTCCGGTTCGGGTTCCGGCTCCGCGGGCTCATCCTTTGGCGGCGGGTCGATGCGAAGCGTCCCCAGCCCGCCGAGCGTGTGGGGAATGGTTCCGGATGCGTGCGGGACATCCAACATGCAAAACAGGGTCTTGTGTTTCCCGGTGGGGCTGTCCGCCTCCGCCGTCACCTTGAACACCGCCTCCAGCGTATTCGTGGTAATGGTAATCGCTTCGGTGGAGGTTCTGGCGGGAAGGCCGATCAATCGGATACTCGCCTCTCCGGGAAACGGATCCTGCTGATTGAGGGTGCATACCACCTCGACTTCTTTTCCCTGCTGGACCGCCGCCATATCGATGCTTCCCGTCACATAGGGTCGTTTCACTTCCAAATTAACCGGCGGCGTGCAAACCCACGTTTCTCCCCCTTTGTGGGTTGCCGCGGCTGAAATAATCAACGGGTAGATGCCTGGTCTTGCGTTGCCGTCAGCATTCACGCGGTAGATCGCCTCGGACTGGTCTCCCGGGATTTCAATCTGCTCGGATCGGCCGATGCCAGGTGGAGTGAAGAGCATTCTACAGCGAATCGTTTCCCCGAATCCCTCGTCGCGGGTCGCGATGACGCGGATCTCCGCCGCGCCGCCATGCACAATGGGTACGGCCGCCACCTCCGCGCGAACGGAGAACGGAACTCGTTCGGCGACGGAAATCGCCATGCGGGGAATATCGACGGATAAATAGGTGCCCTTGTTCTGCACCCAGACCAGGTCGACCGTCTGCCGGTAGCCTCCGGCAACCGGATTCTCCTCCACCTGCTGGACTCCGCGAACATCGATAAGGGCGCCTGCGAGCGGGGCGTCTTCCGTCGCCTCGAAGATTACCGGGATCTGTTCCGGGGTCATCGGATACTCAGGAATCGTATAGGAAATGCCGGCGGGGAGATTTTGCGGCTCAATGGTGACAGGACCGCTGAAATCGGACCGGCTGACAATGAACGGAATTCCGATCCGGTTGCCGCGCGGCACGACGATCGTTTGCCGCGCCTGGCGATTGTTATCGTCGAAGAGCGGAAGCCGTACGTCAAGGGATGGACGAACCGGTGAGATCTCCGCGCGATAGACGTAGTCGGCGCCTCCGGCGCCGAGGTGGTCCCGTATCATGAGCTGGTAGTCCCCGTCTTCCGGGATCGTGATGCGCCCGTAGGGGTCCAGCCCCTGGGTGTCGTCGTTCATTCCCGCGTTGGAATTGTCTTCCACGCGGAGGACCTGCATGACTGCGTCCAGCGGGGAACCCAGCCGGCGCGCGAACACATCGACGTCATACACTTCTCCTTTCTTTGCAGTGAATACGAAGTGATCAATATCGCCTTCCTCGGAGATGACACCGTTGCATGCAAAACGTGTTTCATGGGGAACCCGGGTCGCTTCCTCGTTTGAATTGTTCGGCTCCGCCTCCATGATGTTGGGAAACGGAGATGCGCGCATCAGTAGCGGGGAGGGCGTCACGCCCTGGCCCGTCGGAAAGAAGGGGAATGTCCCTTCGGTCTCCGGGATGTCGAGTGTTTCTGGAAACGGGCCGCTGACATCCCCCAGGCATTCCACCGTCACCAACTCGCCCAGCGGTCCGCCGGGAGGGTACGCCACGGTGGGGAGAGCGAAGGTTCCCACGTGGAGGCGATAGTGCGAGCCGCCGCCTCCGCGATAAGCCGTCTCGCGGACTTCGACGGTGTACTTGCCGTCGGTAGGTGCGATTACTGAAATGCTGCCGTCCTGTTTCAGTTTTGCCGTGTCGTCGCTTGCCGCGAGCTCAAACCGGTTCGAATCGAGCACGGAAATATAGGAATCGAACAGCCCGTGGGCGAGCCGTATGGCCTCGATTTCAACACTGATTCGTTGCCCCTTGTTTGCGTGAACGGTGTAGTAATCTACATCCTCGGACTGGACGATACCGGTCACTGTTACACCGAGGCCGATCTCCTGCGGTGATTGAAACTCACTGTTGGGTTCGACTTCGGTCACATCGGGAAACGGGCTGACCTGGAAATAGCTGAAATTCGACATGCCGTATGGGGTCCGAACCCGCACCAGGTGCCGTCCAATCCTGCAATCGGGTCGAACCCGAACCGCCGCCAGAATTTTTTCTTCAGAATTCTCGCCCGGCGCCAGCGACACGACTTCGATGCCGTCTTCATAGAAATGGAGTTCCTGCGCATCGCTCAGGCGGCTGCCGTTGATCTCCAGAGTGCACTCCGCCCCCCGGGTAATCCCGATCGGACGAACAGAGCCTATGCTGGGAGCGGATGCGATGGCGCTGGAGGTGGCCAGGAACGGCAGACTGAGCGCCAACGCAACCATAAAAATGCCACCGCCGAGCTTGCTCGGTGGCGCAAGTGATTCTGCACTACCACTAAAAAAGAAACAGAAAAGAACTCGAAAAGGAGCGACGAATGAGGTCAGCTCAATTCGCGCTCCAATCGGGCATCTCAATATAATGTTCGGTCTCAGTGGCGTAAAATCCGGTTACTACCGCGCGAGTTAGGCGGGATTCGCAAGGCTCGGCCTCACGCGAGCAAATCTGTGATGACGTTCCCGCCTTTCACGATTTCGATCGGACGGTCGCCGGGGGCCATCAATTCTTTATCGGCGACGATGCCGATCCGGTCATACACCGTGGTGGAGAAGTCTTCCACGCCCACGGGATCCCGATCGGGTCCCGACGCCGTTGAATCCGAGGCCCCGTAGACGAGACCTTTTTGAACGCCGGCTCCGGCCAGGACCACGCTGAATACGCGAGGCCAGTGGTCACGTCCGCCGTCTTTATTGATCTTCGGTGAACGCCCGAATTCCGTGGTGAGCATCACCAGCGTCGAGTCGAGGAGCCCGCGTTGATCCAGGTCGCGGATCAACTGCGCATAGGCCTTGTCGAGGCTGGGAGCGCTACCGTTGATGGCGCCCTTGATATCGCTGTGGTGATCCCATCCCCCAGCCGTCAGCGAGATAAACCTCACCCCAGCCTCTACCAGCCGACGAGCGAGCAGCATCCTTTGGCCCGGGCTGTTCTTGCCATAGGCTTCTTTCATCGCATCCGGCTCGGAACTCATGTCGAACGCGGTTCTCGCTTCCTCGGAACTGATCAGCGAGTAGGCTCGTTGATAAAAAGAGTCCATCGCAGAGAGGGCATCAGACGATTCAAGTTTTCGGAAGTGGTCATCAACGATCCCCAGCATTCCCCGGCGCCGGTCGAACCGCTCCGTGGAAACGCCACTCGGTAACGTCAGGTCGCGTACTTTGAAATCATCGTCGGATGGATCGCTCCCCAGTGCGAACGGGCCGTATGCCGAGCTGAGAAAACCGGATCCTGCGAAGGAATTTGGGGCCGCTGGAATGCAAATGTAGGGGGGCAGAGTGTTTCGCGCCCCGAGTTCGTGAGCCACCACGCTGCCCATGCTTGGATAATTGACGGCCGGACTGGGCCGGTACCCGGTGAACATGTTGTGGGTGCCTCTTTCGTGGGCCGCTTCCCCGTGGGTCATGGAGCGGATAACGCAAATTTTGTCCGCGATCTTGGCCGTCTCGACGAATTTCTCGCTGAATCGGACACCCTCAACGGCGGTGGAAATGGAGGACATGGGGCCGCGGTAGGAGATGGGGGCGTAGGGCTTCGGATCGAAAGATTCCTGCGCCGACATTCCGCCCGGCAGGAATATCTGGATCACGGATTTGGCCTGACCCTCTTTGCTTTCGTAGGTCTTCTGGGCTCCCTGCGCCTCCATGCGCAGAAACTCGGGCAAAGTCAGTCCCAGGCCGCCTACTAGGCCAACAAACAGGAATTCACGTCGGGAAGATCGCTTGAAGTGACTGCGGTCGCCGAGCCAGGTTCCGTCGGATTGTGAGTTCATCACGTACCTCTCTAGTGTCGTTCGAGTCCAGGCAACTCGCGAACATCGGGAACGCTACTTCAGCCCCGCCGGTTTGTAAAGCCTGGTTAGCTCACAACTCATTCCCGCACCACTCCTCGATAAGATTGGCGACGAGTGCAGTCCATCCGGTCTGATGACTTGCGCCAAGGCCATGTCCCGTTTCAGCGTGAAAATATTCGAAGAACTGCAGGCGTTGAGGGTTTTCGCCACCCGCCGGGGAGTCCTCCGACCCGCCTGTCAGGGAAATGAGCCGCATCGCGAGATTTCGCGCTGCTTCCTGAAGAGTTACTTGGTTCCCTGAGCCGGTGGGGAATTCCACCAGAAATTGGTCCCCCCAGAATTCGTGATAAATCTTCAGGGCGTCGATTAGAATGTAGTTGATCGGAAACCAAATTGGGCCCCGCCAGTTCGAATTTCCGCCGAAGAGGCCATTTTGCGACTCTCCAGGCTCATACCGGATTGTCGCTTCGAAACCGTCCCGCGAAAAGGTGTACGGATGCTGGTCGTGGTATTTGGATAGGGATCGTACTCCGAAGGGGGAGAGAAACTCGTCTTCGTCGAACAACACCGCCAGAACCCGCTTGAGTTGCTCGGGATTCAAAAGGGACAGGAGGCAGCGTTGCTTCTCGCCGGGCGAAAACAGGCAGAACACACTTTCGGTGAGATCGGGGCGGTTTTCAAAAAACCAGTCCATTCGCTTTCGGAAATCGCCGAATTGTTCCAGGTTTTCGTAGTCGAGAATTTCCACGGCGAGCAGAGGGATCAAGCCGACCATCGAGCGGATGCGCAAGGGTTCCTGCGTACCGTCCGGGAAGCGGATTTGATCATAAAAGAAGCCGTCCTGTTCGTGCCATAGCGAGGCACCGCGCCGCGATACATTCTGAATCGCTGCCGCAATATGAAGGAAATGCTCGAAAAATTTCGAGGCAATGCTTTCGTAGGCTGGACGGCTTTTCCCGAGTTCCCAGGCAATGGATAACATGTGCAGGGAGTACGCCGCCATCCAACTGGTGCCGTCGCTCTGACTTATTTTCCCCAGGCCAGGGGGAGGATTGCTTCGGTCAAAGACCCCGATATTGTCCATGCCGAGGAATCCGCCATCAAACACGTTGTTGTCGTCGATATCTTTTCGATTCACCCACCAGGTGAAATTCATCAGGAGCTTGTGGTAAATGCTTTCAAGAAAATCCAAATCCCGAACGCCACTGCGCCTTTCCTGCATGCGGAAAACCTGGTGGGCGGCCCAAGCGTGGACCGGGGGATTTACATCGGAGAAAGACCACTCGTAGGCGGGGAGCTGCCCATTGGGATGCATGAACCACTCTCGCGTAAGGAGCAATAGCTGTCTTTTCGCGAATTCCGGGTTTGTCAGGCAGAGCGGAAGGGCGTGGAATGCAGTGTCCCAGACTGCAAACCAGGGGTATTCCCAAGTGTCGGGCATTGTCAGAACGTCGTCGCAGTAGAGATGAGTCCAGTTTCGGTTCGGTCCGTTCCAACGCGTCTCGGGAGGCGTCGGCTGTCCGGGATCCCCCCGGAGCCATGAGTCAACCGAATAGTGATACCACTGTTGCGACCAGATCATCCCGGCCAGTGCCTGTCGTTGCACGTTCCGCAGCGTTGCGGGGAGTTCCGGCGGATGCAGTTGCTCGTAGAATGCATCGGCCTCCTCTCTTCTTCTCTGTGTGACGTCTTGAGCCGTTGCGGAGTCGAATTCTTCGTCACCCGTTTGGTCTGAGAGGCGGAAGCGAATTGTGCGAGATTCGTCAGGCGCCAGATCCAGTACATAGTGGATCGCAGCGCGCGTACCCTCGTCCGGGCGCACCGCGCTGGTTTCGCCTTCCACAATGCGGCGGTGAAAAGCGTCCTTTGTATAGGGAGTTGCGTTGGGGCTGCCGAAAAGACGTCCCATGTTGGTTTCGTTATCCGTAAAGAATGGCGTTGCGGTTCCTTCCCATGCGAATCGCCGGGTTCCAAGTGAAGAATGTGTCGCGAGAATGGCGCCGTCCCCGGATCGTTTTAGAATGGGATCAGGACTCCCCGGTGAACATGACCAGTCTTTCCGGAACCAAAGCAGGGGTATCAGATGCACCCGCTCCGGCTTCGGACTGAAATTGTGTACGGTGACGGTGCCGACGATGTCCTCGTCATCCACCTTGGCATATTCGATTAATACGTCCGCGTAGCGTGCCCCGTCGAACACCCCGGTGTCGGCAAGCTCGAACTCTGGTTCTGACCGGTCGCGCTGTCGGTTCCGTTCGACCAATTCCGCATACGGAAAGGGTTCAATCGGGTACCGGTAGAGATACTTCAAGTAGGAATGTGTCGGCGTGCCGTCGAGATACCAGTAAAGCTCCTTGACGTCTTCACCATGATTGCCTTCCGGATTACTCAGACCGAAAAGGCGTTCTTTCAGGATCGGGTCAACCCCGTTCCACAGTGCAATGGAGAGGCAGAGCCGCTGGTGGTTGTCGCTGATGCCGCCAATGCCGTCCTCTCCCCACCGGTAGGCATAGGATCGCGCCATGTCGTGGGTGACAAATCTCCAGGCGTCCCCGTCTTCGGAGTAGTCCTCCCGCACCGTTCCCCACTGGCGTTCGCTGAGATAGGGGCCCCAACGCCTCCAGTGCTTCTTGCGCTCCGCATGTTCCCGCAGGCGCCGTTGCTCTGCATTACTTTCAACCAACAACGCGGTAGCCTTTCTCCCGAAGACACGCTTCCGCGTACCGTTTCTGAGTCGGATCAAGGTGCTTGCGATTCAACGTCTCTCGCACCGCGGTTCCGGCGGCTGCGCCCGCCGTTTGCCTGACCGCGCGTTTCCCCGCCTGGGTTTCCAAGCCGGCTTCACCGGCCCTGTCGAAACATGCATCAATGTCTATATCCGCGGCATCACGTCCGGCTTCATTCAGCTTCGTATTGTCGTACAGAACCGGACGCTGTGCCGTTGAACAACCGGATACGGGAAAAAGAATGGCGCCAAACAGAACCCACTTTCCCAGGTTCATTTTCATGATTCGATCTCCTTGCAGGTGTTGGCACTATCCATACAGTCTGGCCCGACCTTCAAGCGAAGGCCATTGGGAAAGAGAATGATACTACATGGAGGCCTCCAGCGCATCCAGTATCGCATTCCCGGCGGATACCAAATTCTTCGCCGGTGGACTGAACGGATCCAGATCGTGTAGATAGGGAACGGTGCCGAGAATGGGGACGCGACCGAGACTCTCGATCGTTGCGCGATTGTCGCATTCGATATCTCCCCAGGTTGTTGGCTTCGTTTCCATGAACACGACTCCGGCGATACGCGCTCCATGTTCCCGGAGGTAGAAAAGCGTAAGGAGGGTGTGGTTCAATGTTCCCAGGCCGGGTCTTGTCGCCACCACCACCCGCAGGTCGAGTTGCTTCACGAGGTCAATGGTCATCGTTTCTTCGCCGAGGGGTACGAGAATTCCTCCGGCGCCTTCCACCAGGATAATCTCGAATTGGCGCCGCAGCGATTCGAATTCCGATGTAATACGGTCCGTGTCAATGGGGGTACCTGCCTGCCGCGCCGCGAGGTGAGGGGAGCAGGCGGGAACGAAGCGATAGGGACACATCGAATCATATGGTGCGATGTCGCCGGTCATGCCGGCGGCGCGAAGACAGAAGTCCAGATCCGGCGCGCGTAGCCTGCCGTCGATTTGTTCGCAGCCCGTCTGGATTGGCTTCATGGGTACGGCGTTGACACCACGATGTCGCATCGCCGCCAGAAGGCAGGAAGTCAATACGGTCTTTCCTACATCGGTATCCGTGCCGGTTATGAATAGACCTGGCTGCATTCAGTTCCCGTGCCCGAACGATTCGTGTCGCACTGGAGGGATCGCTTGATCCACGCCGATGAGCCGGGTGAGGGTCTCAACCATGATCTCCGGATATCGGACCGGCAGGTCATGCCCGACATCCGGGTATTCATTGAATTGAGCGTTCAAGATCGTCGCGCGAAGCTCTCTGCCTGCTTCCGCGGGAATGATCGAATCCCCGCTTCCGTGGAGGATTACTGTCTCAGGAAACAGCGCGAAGTCGCAGGACCGGAGATCGGCGCGCAGTAGATAGTCGAGTCCAGCGTCCAGGGCTTCCAGTTTTTCGTTCACCATGGCAGCGAGCTGACTCCCATTCACTGCATCCAGCGGCCGGCAGGGGTGGGCGGCCAGGTGGTGAAATGCTTTGAGTGTGCGGATTGGGCGCTTGGAGAGGCCTTCCTGCATCGACCTGACCCTTCTTGGATCAGCTCCCCAACGTTGGGTCTGATCGCGACAGAATTTGAGTGGCGTACCGACCAGGCAGAGGCCATCCAGCCTGGAGCCATACGCTTCGGCAATTCGTACTGCCAGCATGCCTCCGAGAGACCAGCCCGCAAGATACGTGGGCGCTTCCGTGTCAAGCAGATCCAGGATTCGCTTGCGGTCTTTATCGGACAGATCCGATGGATCCCAACGATCCAGGAGTTCCAGAGGATCCAGCACGTGTACATCACAAAACGGATCAAGCCTGGTTCTCAGGTCTTGCCAGGCGTCGGCCGGGTATGCCCAACCGGACAGGATTACGAGTGTTGGTTTCACGTCTTCCTCACCACGCGAATGATGGTTTCGGCGGCTTCCCGAAGGTCCTCCTCGGTATGTGCGTAGGTCACTGAAAGCCGGAGGCGCGCTGTTCCGGCCGGTACGGTAGGGGGACGAATCGGGATGGCGAGAATTCCTTCTTCCTGAAGTTTCTGCGAGATGCGCAGGGTCCGCTTGTTATCGCCCACCAGGATCGGAATAATCTGGCTTTGTGAATTCAGCGTGTCCAGATTCTCCTCCTGCAGTCGGTGCCGGAGTGCGGCAGCCAATCTGAGCACGGTCCTTCCTCGTTGCGGGTCGGAGCTGAGCACTTGCAGCGCGGCGTGCGCGGTAGCGGCGACACTTGGTGGGAGCGCGGTGGAGTAAATCAGGGGCCGGGCACGATTGATCAGCCATTGCCGTACGAGATTTGAAGACGCAACGAATCCGCCGTAGCCTCCGAGCGCCTTGCTCATCGTTCCAATGGACAGCGCCACGCAGTCCTGCAGCCCTTCCTCTGAAATTCTGCCCGCCCCATTCATGCCGAAAAGGCCGGTCGCGTGGGCTTCGTCCACCGCAAAAATTGCTTCGTACTCTTCACACACCGTCGCCAGCTCCCGTAACGGCGCGAAATCGCCGTCCATGCTGAAGACCGATTCGGTGATAACGAGCTTGCGCGAGTCGGACTGAGTTTTTCCAAGAAGAGATGCAAGGTGGTCCACGTCATTGTGGTTGAACCGGTGTAACTTCGCCCGGCTCTGAATTGTCGCATCCACGATGCTCGCATGAGCAAGCCGGTCCGCAAAGACGTGATCGTTCCGGCCCACCATTGCCGTAATCGCGCCCGCATTAGCAAGAAATCCGCTGCCGAACGTCAGCGCAGCGGGATATCCCTTCAAAGTGGCCAGG
>CAUZEO010000182.1:0-10376 GCA_963578625.1 Kiritimatiellia bacterium
AAATCCCGAAAACCCGCCGGCGAAACCGGCTGCCCACACCGGTCGGACTCTGCCGGTCTGTGTCGCGATGTCCAGATGCAGAACCGCCTGAGTGGGTTCCTCGATCACCATCAGCTCCGCGCCCATCCGCGCCGGCATCGAGTCGATTGCGTTCAAAGGGATTCGGCCGTTCCATCCAAACGAAACCGCCCTGTACAGGTAAGTAATCTGTCCCCCCTGGGCGATAAAAGCGTCAATCTGGGGCTTGGTGACTGGCCTGTCGAAGATGAATTCCACCTCGACCAGGGCGTTCAATTCCGCGAGAGCAGCTGGTCTTGCCTGGGCGGGGAAAGCGCCAAACCGAATCGCCCGCGCTGACTGAGCCCGTTTCAGCAGACCGTCGTCGATTCTATCCCCGTCCTTGTCGCTGGCGTAAGAGGTGGCAATGCGTGGTTCGACGGCTGGCCGCGGGGGCGGATTGAACGGGCCCGCCGCCCGTAATTGCGGGGTTAGGAAGGATAGAACGACTCCGGAAATACAGGCGTAGCGCCACGTACGACTTCCAAAGATTGCGCTGCGAACGGCCTTCACGGTACTGGCTACAAAACGGACAAAAAGACCTGTAGAAAGTAAGTGAGTGCTATCCTCGAGTTTTCCGGGGCGGTTTCCAGTCCTCGATAACGATCTTCGTACCGCTTTTCTTCACCACGACCTTCTGCCCGTCCCGCCAGCTCAGGTCGTCCACTACGGATTTGGGGAGCGTGACGTAATAGGTGTAGGTGCCCGTTTTTCCGATCTTCCGCACCGGCTCCGATTTACTTCCATGAGCTCGTTTGGTTCCCATATCACTACATAGTATACTATATAATGTTTCAGTGCAAGGGGAACGGTGCAGAATGCCGCTGACTTAAGCTGTCGCTCCGATAGGATCTTTTCATGACCCATTCATTCTCAATACTGTGCACGAATACATGCGTTGCCGCACGTTCGCCATTTCGGAATTCTTTATTCTCCCACCGCCACGTCTTCTTCCGGAAAGAGAACCCCTCGGAGATAGTTTTTCCTGTCAAAGTGTTTCCGAGCCGTTTCCTGAACCACCTCCGCGGTCAAATTCTTCACCCGGTCCTCGTACGTGAGGATGATATTCGGATCTAGTTCGTGCTTGAAAATATACGCGAGGACTCCACGCCAGAATTCATTGCGTTTCAGCTGCGTTTCCCGGTTCCTCAGTTGAGTTTCCTTGACCTTCTGCAGGTCTTCCGGTTGCGGGCCCTCCTCCGTCAGGCGGTCCATCTCCTCGAAAACCGCATCAATCAAACCATCGACGTTTTTGGGCGCACAGGAAAAGTTGACGGCAACGCTGACATGCTCATAGGGATACCGGTTAATCTCCCCGCTCGCATTCACGCTGTATACACCGCCGAGCTCTTCCCGTAGCTTTTCCCTGAGCTTGATGTTCAAAATAGAAAGGGCCGAACTCAGTTCGTAATTATTCAGGACGGACCATTCAGTTTCCCCGGTGAGCCTCAGGGCGACCTGGCTTTTCGGCTCTTTCCCTTTGTCGACGCGAACTTCGACCTGCCCTACCGGCGGTCGTACACCTACGTCTCTCCAGGTTTCCTCGCGTCCGCTTGAAGGCAACCCGCCTAAATAAGTTTCAACCAACGGCTTCACTCCCTCCAAAGTGAAATTTCCAACCAGTACGAAGGTGAAATCTCCGGCGTCGGCAAATCGCTCAGTGTAGAAGTCAATGGAAGCATCCAAATTCATCTCGCCGATGATCTCCACGCTCATGGGACGTCGGCGGAAATGCCCCTGTGAAAGGGCGCTCGACAACTCGTCACTGAATAC
The DNA here is from genome assembly GCA_963578625.1 of Kiritimatiellia bacterium. Classification (GTDB taxonomy): domain Bacteria; phylum Verrucomicrobiota; class Kiritimatiellia; order SLOV01; family SLOV01; genus CAUZEO01. Next base: position 1,831 of record CAUZEO010000182.1, read on the forward strand.
GGCGAGAGGCCGGGCCAATCGATTCTCCACATAGCCTGTCAATTTTGTCTGAAGGGATTGGAAAGCTTTCTCATCTTTTCGGGGAGAAACGAAATAGAGGTAGATCAATTGAAACATGGTCTCCAGGTCTTCCGGAGATGCGTTTCCGTCCACTCGCTCTCTCAATTCACCAATTGACGGCAATACGCGGACCACTCTGCCCGACAGCTTCTTCGTCAATTCAATCGGTCCGAAGGCACCGATTCCACTCTGCGAAATCACGCTGTCGGCCGTGGACGCCGCCGTAAATGTCCTGTCGTCGGCCAGGGAATGGCCGCCCGGACTGAATGCCGTGAACAGAACCTGGTCGTTTTTGAAATCCGTGCTCTTCAAATAGACGCGTACACCATTCGAAAGGGTCCACGCTTCGACTTCGATGTCCGGATAGCTGTTTGACGAAACGATTTTCCCAGCAACCGGCTCCTGCGGCAGTAAGGGAGCATCAAGCACTTCATCATCGTAGGGCTCGACGTCGCGGGAAGCCATCTCCCCGATCAATCCCAGGACCTGCTCCAGGTCCGGAAGCGGATTCTCCTTCTTCTCCGGTCCGTTAATCAGGACAACCCTGTTTGAGGAGGTAATCCAGGTTCGCGCCGCACGGCTCACCTCATCCGCGGTAATTCCCGGCGCAGTCTGGTTGTAGAGCGCCAATTCGATATCGATGCCGGGAATGGGCTCTCCGCGAAGAAAGTGCCCGATGTATTCCGACGCGTAATCGCTGGATTGTGTTTTCTCCCGCTCTTTGTAGGAGGTTTCAATCTGCCGCCGCAGTTCGACCCGAGATCGGTCCAGCTCCGACTGCGTGAACCCGTGTCGTTGAACTCGTTCGGATTCCAGCAAAAGCGCGTTCAGCCCGTCTACGTATTGTCCCTCTTGAACGCGGGCGTGCTGCGCGTATGCGTCCTTGGTGGCGACATACCGGCCTTTCGCGGAATAAGCGCTCAAGAATGGCGGGGTCGCTTTTTGCGTCAGCTCAGACAATCTCTTGTTGAGCATGAGATTGTAGAACGATTCCACCAGGTCCCTGCGATAGTCCGCGATCGTTTCTGTCCGTGTCACAGGGTGCTTGTAGATGATCTGCAGGGTGGATCGGCTCGCCTCGGGGTCGGTGGCGGGAGCAAACAGCGTCTCCTCGTGATCGGGCACCGGAAATGACTCGCGGGACCTCGGTGAGGCTGGATTGGTCAGTCCACCGAAATGCGTATGAATGAGCGTGCGAATTCGGGCGGGATCGAAATCGCCCACTGCCACAACGGCCATCAACTCGGGACGATACCAGTCCCGGTAAAAGCGAATGAGTGTGTCGTGCTCAAATGTTTCCAGGATCTCCTTCTCGCCGATCGGCAGGCGAGAGGCATACCTTGAGCCCTCGAACATGATCGGGATCTGCTTATCGAGCATGCGCGCGCCTGCCCCGCGGCGGGACCGCCACTCCTCAATGACTACACCCCGCTCCAGCTCAATTTCCTCCGGGTCAAGCGTCAAGTGGGCGGCCCAATCCTCCAGTACCAGGAAAGCTTTCTCCACGACCTCCGGTTCATCCAGGGGAACCCGCAGCATATAGACCGTCTCGTCGAAACCCGTGTATGCATTCAGATGGGCGCCGAACTGCATCCCGATGGATTCGATGAACTCAATCAGTTCCTGTTTCTCGAAATGCTCAGTTCCGTTAAATGCCATGTGTTCAATGAAGTGCGCCAGGCCGAGCTGATCATCGTCCTCCAGAACGGAACCGGCGCGGACAACGAGTCTCAGCTCCGCGCGGTTTTCAGGCTTGTGGTTGGCTCGAATGTAGTAGGTCAGCCCATTCTCGAGCCGGTCGATTTCGACCTTGGGATCAACGGGAAGCGGCTCGTCAGTGCCACAGCCTGCGACGACAAAAAACAGCAGGGAGAACGCGAGTCTATTCAGAAATTGAAGCGCCGCGATTTTCAACCCTCTCAGCCTTCCTGCAATGTGGATTCGTCCCGCCAGGGCGGAATTTCCTTTTCCAGCTCCCGGGTCGCGAACGCGAGGCCCGAGCAATTGGACGCCAGTTCTTCGAACATTCTGTTGGCAACAATTCGATGGCCCAGGTCATTGGCGTGGCACCCGTCGTGATGCACCAACCAGTCTGCTTCCCGGTAGGCCGCGAGCAGATCCACAAACAGGCAATCGATCTCCCCCGCAACATCTCGAATCGCATCATTAAACGTGTGAAACAGCGCGAGGTCAGCGTGACTCCAATCCGCGCCACCCAGTGTAAAGTCATTCATATAGTAGGGCCCGGGCAAAACGATCAGCGGCTGCGTTTTTTCCCGCACCCTGGCAACTATTTCTTTCATCTTTCGGGTGAACAGGTCAAGGGGCGTGCCGCCTCTTGCGTCGTTGAGGCCATAGGAGATCACGAGCAAATCGGGGGAAAGCGGGCTCCCGTTCGCGGTGTGGGAAAGAATGTGAGCGTCCAAACGTTCATCGGCTGCCGGCTTGCCGCTTTTCTCGTAGCTGGGGCATTCCGTGGAGATCACGTTGGCCCCGATCCCCATGTTCACCAGTTGCACCGGCACACGCTGAAACTCATTGATCAGCCTCGCCAATTGGGAGGGCCAGGCTCGCTCCCGGCAGCTTGACCATCCGCCGGCCGTCGTGCTCTCACCCATTGTAAACAGGATCTTAAACTCTTTACTCCACCAATCTCGTTTCATCAGTTTCCTCCGAAATTCGCCGCAACGAGTGTCGAGGGTCTGACCCCCGGTGTCAAGCGCCCGGCAGATGAACCCGGCGGTTGAACTGCGGATTTGGACGATCGCCACGGCGGTGTGGATAGGCACGCGAGTTTTGTCCGTGCTAATCCATTGAATTCCACGTTAACTACGACCATGGAGAGGCGCGTAAATCGGCATCGATAGGAATAGAAGGAGACGGGAAAAATGAGCTTGGAGGGCCGAACGGCAGTTGTCAGCGGCGGTGCAGGGGATATCGGCGGCGCGGCGGCGGAAGAACTGGCTCGTCGCGGAGCGGATGTGGCAATTGGCGACATTGCCGACCCGGAGCAGGCCCGGTCCCGCGTTGAGAGAATAGAAGCCATGGGCAGGAGGTGCCTCTATACCCGGGTGGATGCGTCAGATTCGGACGCGGTGGTGGAGTGGATCGACGAAGTCGAGTCTTCGCTGGCGCTTCCCGACATCGTGGTTGGTACGGCGGCTGTTGCGACGTTCAAAAATATCCGTTCGATTTCCTTCGAGGAGTGGCGCCGGGAATTCGATGTGAATGTGAATGGGTATTTCTATCTCGCGCGCACCGTGGCAAACAGGCTGGAGGCGCAGAAAAAAGGGGGGCGAATTGTGCTGGTGGGCAGCGCGGCGGCCAATGGCATCACCCTGGCGGTGTCCACCTACTGCATCACCAAGACTGCGGTACGGAAGCTGGTGGAATGCCTTGCCGCACAATATGCGCGTAGCGGAATCCTGGTCTGTGACGTTTCCCCCGGCATTGTGGATGCCGGGCTTACCGGCGCGGCCATGCGGGAAGATCCCTCGCTCCGTCCCGACGCGGAGGCGGCGGTGCCGACGAGGAAACTGAGCCAACCGGAAGATATCGCCTTTCAAATCGGCCACCTTTGCGAACCAGAATGCCGCCACATCACCGGCTCTACGCTGTACGTGGACGGCGGCATGAATCTGAAGGTCATTTACGGATATGGGGACGAGGAGTAACCGTCGACTGACGCTGAACCATGAAGAAACAATCGACCGACACGACATCCTGATTATCGGCGGGGGCGTACAACACGGCGCAGGGCTCGGCGCGAGGCCGGATGTGATTGTGAATACGCGCTAGAACAACCCAACCACATTCCCGTCGTCATCGATATCGATGCCTTCCGCGGCGGGATTTCGAGGCAGCCCGGGCATGGTCAGGATGTCGCCGCAGACCATGACGATAAACTCGGCGCCCGCCGCGAGGCGAACTTCACGAATGTTCAGGACGTGGTTCGATGGTGCGCCGCGCAGTTTGGGATCGGTTGAAAACGAGTACTGCGTTTTCGCGATGCAAATGGGGTAGTGGCCGTATCCTGCATCCTGTAATGTGCGGATGCGTTTGCGAATCGAAGCGTTCGCGGTAACTTCCGAGGCGCCGTACAGCCGGGTCGCAACCGACTCAATTTTGTCCCATAATCGATCACCATCTTCGTACAGGTAGCGGAAATCGGTCGGGATGGTATCGATTATCTCGGCCACCCGAGTGGCGAGCGCTTCTGCGCCGGCACTGCCATCGGCCCAATGCGTCGCCTCGATCACATCCGTTTGGTAGTGAGCCATTTTGTCCTGCAGAATCTGGATCTCGCGATCTGTATCCTCTGTGAACCGGTTGAGAGCGACAATACAGGGAAGACCGAAATGGTGACGGATATTTTCGACATGCCGCACGAGGTTCGCGATGCCCTTGGTAAGTGCCTCTAGATTCTCCGTAGTTAATCCGGAAACATCGACGCCCCCATGATACTTCAGCGCGCGGATGGTCGCGACGATCACCACCAGGGAGGGCTCCAATCCCGTCTTCCTGCACTTGATGTCGAGGAACTTCTCCGCGCCCAGGTCCGCGCCGAACCCCGCCTCGGTTACCACGTAATCCGCCAGCTTCATCGCCGCGCGCGTCGCGATCACGGAGTTACAACCATGGGCGATATTTGCAAACGGACCCCCGTGGATAAAGACGGGGTTGTGCTCCAAGGTCTGAACGAGATTTGGTTGAAGCGCATCTCGTAGCAACACCGTCATGGCGCCGTTGGCCGAAAGGTCACGCGCATGAACCGGCTCCCGCTTCTTCGTGGTGCCGATGATTATGTTCCCAAGTCGCTCCCTGAGCTCCTGCAAGGACGAGGAGAGACAAAGAATTGCCATCACTTCGCTCGCCGCGGTGATGTCGAAACCGGCTTCCCGCGGATATCCGTTCAGAGGCCCGCCCAGGGATACGAGAACGTCGCGCAGCGCGCGATCGTTCATATCGATCGCCCGCCGCCAGGTGACTCTCCGCAGGTCGATACCGAGCTTGTTGCCCTGGTGCAGGTGGTTGTCGATCATTGCGGAGAGCAGGTTGTTCGCGAGACCAATCGCATGAAAATCACCGGTGAAATGCAGGTTGATGTCCTCCATGGGGACGACTTGCGCATACCCGCCGCCGGCGGCCCCACCCTTCATCCCGAAGCACGGGCCCAGCGATGGCTCACGCAAACAGATCATCGTCTTTTTGCCGATGCGGTTCAGGGCGTCTCCCAGGCCAATGCTTGTCGTCGTCTTTCCTTCCCCCGCCGGTGTCGGGCTCATGGCGGACACGAGAATGAGCTTTCCGTCCGATGAACCGTTCAAGCTCTCCAGATACTCGGCGGAGAGCTTCGCTTTGTATCGCCCATACTGCAAAAGATGCTCATCACCGATCGCCAGCTTCTCTTTCGCCAGCTCGGCAATAGGAATCATTTCACATTGATTTGCGATTTCTAGATCGGACATGGCATTCTCCTCCACGAAAAGAGTAACGCGTGCGGGTCTCTACTGCGAGATTAATTAAAATCCCCGCTCCTCGCGGGCTGGATCGTTAGGCTGCGAAAGGAAAACTGGAGCCCGATTTGCGCGAAGCTGATGCTTCGCTCTTTTTCTCGCTCCTCGAGGGCTCATGTGGGATGCGGGATGCATCTTTAGGGGCCAGGCAACCTGAGGCTCCCGGCCACAAGGCCCGGGGATATTCCTGCGTGCATCGCCAGTTCCGCCCGATCATTCACCCTACGTCAGTAGCAGCTTCAGCGCTGCCGCAGCCGCGAATCCCAGTACCAGCCGATTGAAGATCTTCTGATTGATTCTCGGCAAAACGAGTATACCGAATACACCGCCGAGGAGAATGACCGGAAGCATCGCGAAGTTGAATGCAACGGTGGATGCGCTAATGTTGCCGAGGCTTACTTGCAGCGGGACCTTGAAGGAGTTCAGGATCAAGTAGAACCAGGCGCCGGTACCGACGAACTGGTACTTCGGCAGGCCGACGGCGAAAAGATAGATCGACCAGATCGAACCGGCCGCATTCGCGATCATGGTTGCAATCCCCCCCAATACACCCATGAACCCCGCAAAAAGCCGGCTACTTCCCCGCGCCCTCTTATCCGCATCGGTCTCCGATTCGGCCCCATTTCCCCGGCGGTTCCAGAACGTTGTCCCAATACAAACCAGGACGATAACACCCAGCAATTTTGAGAACGCTCTGTCGTTCCATGGAAAAAATTTCAAAACGACGAACGCGGCAAGAATGCCGACGATGGCCCATGGCATCAGACGGAGCAAATGTGTCCAGACCGCGTGGCGGTGATAGTAGGCCACCGCCATGACATCGCCCATGATCAACATGGGCAGTAGCACCCCGGGAGACTGCTGGGCCGGAAAAATCATCGCCATCATGGGCACGATCATGATGCCCATCCCGGTCACTCCGGTCTTGGAAAATCCGACCAGCAAACCGCAAAATGCGGCAAGCAGCCAGTCGGCGACGTTCAGGTCCAGTGCAATGAAAATTTCCACAAAATTGAGAAGGTGTTCAGGGTTCGGGGCTCAGATCCGTACAAAAAAGCGTCCGCCCCCATCAATTATTGGCTGGAATCAGCTCCCTGTTTTATCCATTATTCAAAAGGATTCAAGGTAAACGCTGAAAAATACGAATTTACTCGCTGCAATGGCCTGGCGACTCGATGACAGTGTAGTACGGGGGGAGATCGACAACCGCAACCGTGGTTGCGTTACCGGTAAGATCTGGCTTTTGAATCGCCCCCAGCCCGTGATCCTCCAATTGGAAGGAAACTGCCATCCGGACATGGCCGGCTGCATCCTTACCTTTGATAATCCGCGGCCGGATGAGGGGGATCATACAGACCTGAATCCGAAACAATCGGGCTCCGTGGGCGACATGACGGCGGTACGAAAAGTACGGGTTCTGGATGTTTCGGTCGAAGAGGCCTACCGGCTCGGCAAGGAGGGCAAACCCGTTCCCGAACACCTGGGCAACTGCCTCTACCTGGAATGGTACAGCGAATTCAATGGAAGAGTTGTCATCGAAAGCACCGACTACAACGTCGAGATTTCCGAGAGGGCCTGGATGCCCAGCGACGAAGACGCTGAAGAACAGGAGGAGCAATCCAGGACTGCCATGCGCGACTGGATGGAACGCCTGAGTAGCCTCGAACCGGAAGAGGAGCTTACCGGCCCGGACAAGGATAAGCCCATGGACGAGTTCCAGTGGGAAAAGTTCATGAAAGAGTCCGACGCGCGCACGGAATCCTTTGGCCGGCTCATGGAAAAGTACCTCCATCACCCGGACCGCGACCGGATCATCGCGCGGGAAATGGGCTGGACCTGGATCGAGGAGGCGATGGATGCCGACGAAAAAGGACTGTATGATGACGAAAAAGAAGATATGGACGACATTCCGGAGCTGGAGCCCAATCCTCTGACCGAAGGCGTGGATTGGATTCGCCGCAAGGATGGCGACATCGTTCATCCGCTTCAGAATCAGGCGCACGAAGTTGCCATGAACATGTGGGACGACTGCGGCGGAAAAGAGTGCGTTCACGATGATACCGACACCGATATGATTACGATGCTCTCGCAAGCTCAGATTCTCGGCGCAAAGTTGGCCGGAGCGTTGAATGGACTCGCCTATAGCCATGCACCGGAGTACGGATTCGTGGTGGCTAGCCTGAAGCGAGCCCTCCCTTTCCTGAACGACTCCATCGCCGCGACCCAAAAGGTTCAGAGTAAGAAGCTAGTCGAGAAAGCGCGCTTGAACCAGTTCCGAAAGGAACTCTTCGCGGTCCGGGAAGGGGTTCTCGCTTTGATGGAAAAATTCCGAACGCGCATGTAAGCGGCTGCCAGTACCTGCACCGAAAGATCCCCGGGCCTAGCCCGCTTATCTCACGCATTTTCGTCGCGAGAGCATGGAGGTTACAGCAGGAAAAGTGTGAGGTGAGCGGGCTAGCGCCCGAGAGAGCGAGAGTGGAGTTTCGCTCTCCTTATCGCTCTTTTTGGGCTCTTTCTTCTCTCTTTAATTTGACCCGTGTTGCGGAGCCCAGGCACGCAGCCACCGCCGTGGCATAAGCATCCTGCCCGTGGCCTGCGCAAGGTGAGAGGAAGGATTGAACACGAAGCGCGCAGGCTCCTCTCGTGCGCTTCTTTTCCTCGCCCCTGGTGCCGACACGGGCCGGATACCCGTGCTACGTGACGCGCCTCAACAAATCATGCCGATTTTTGCTTCTACGCCGTGCGCGATGGGGTCTTCGCCGATCCAGCGCTCGTCCGCGGGTTCGGAAGCGAGTTGATACCGGGTGTCGGTTGACAGTCGGAAGCGATCGGTTTGATTGTCACTGCTTGCGTGAAGCGTGAACATGCTGAAAATTAGAACATCGCCTACGGAGTACTCCGACGACAACCAGCGCTCGCCCAAGTGCTCGCGCAGCGCCAACGCATCCGGGTTGAATGACCCGCCCTGCT
>CAUZEO010000183.1:0-10350 GCA_963578625.1 Kiritimatiellia bacterium
AAAGTTTGCCAGTCAGCAGTCCGTCCCGATCCCATTGGTTGCCGCCCAGAAGTATTATATGGAAGTGTTTCAAAAAGAAGGGAGCGGAGGCGACCATTTGGCGATTGCATGGGAGGTGCCGGGCACCACCTCCACCAACGTCATCACAAGCGAGTATCTTGAACTGCCGCCGGGCGTTTATCCCGAAGTCGACAACGCGCGCACCTGGGTTGGCCGCAATGGACTCTCCGGCGACGACCTCGATGTGGATGCCGATCCCGACGGCGATGGACACACCAACCAGCAGGAATTCAACACCCGAACCAACCCCAACGACGTCAACGATGTCCTGTCTCTCGGAATCGACAACGACGGGCTGGATTTCGAAGCGGTCAGTGGCAAGACGTACCGGGTTGAATTCCGCAACGGCTTTGGCGATACCAACGGATGGCAATTCCTGTCGGAGTTTGTGGCCACGCAGCAAGTAGTCGAGGTTTCCGACCCTTCTACCAGCAACCCGCCCGTACGCGTCTACCGCCTGCTCGCCAACCCATAGCTTAAGCTTCGGAGTGTCAGAAATCGTTTTCCCATCAGTATCAGTCGGAGTGAAAGTCTTATGATCCGTCTGCAGATTTCGCATGAGCCATGCTTTCTCCGGGGCAAAGTGCCGGGCAAGCATCGATGGGTAGGTTGCGCCGGGAACCCGCGCGTTGATTTCACAGATTCGAACTTCAAGCACCCCGTTCTGTTTGACAACGTGAAAGTCGAGGCTGCCGGTTCCCATACGTCTCAAGCGTTTCGACCTCGCGGCTCAGAGCGTCGGTTTCTTCCCGGTTTCCGAGGAACAGGGACAGGAGATTAGCTCCGAAAACGGTTCGGCGGTCCCAGAATTCCGGCAGAATTCCGTTCAGATCCTGGACTTTCATAGCTTGATCGCCCCTTTTCGGCTTCTTTCCCCCGATTTTTCCAAGGCGGGCAAAACTTCTCGCTTCACGGAAGTAAGCCCGATGGTGACGTCAAAAAAACGCTGCGGGGCATTTTATCGTTCACAGGAGCCTAAGCGCCGATATACCGTGTTCCCCCTTTGACAAAGCCCAACCGCAATCCCAACTGAAGGATCCCCCCATGATCAAACGGCCTCGAAACTTGGATTTACTGTCACCCTGGCTCCTGCGGACAATCACCATGGTCGCCATCATTCCCGCTGCACTGGTGCATGTCTCCCTCGCCGAGGAAGCCCCCGCGGACATCGTCATTGAAGTAAATGGGACCTCTCTATCCGCTGCCGATGCAAAGGGTCTGGTAGATCGCCGAATGACCGCCTTCGAGGGGCTGGTTCCTCCCGAGCAGGAGGGACGTCTGCGAGATCAGGTAGAGCGCCAGGTTAACGAGGATTTTATCAAGCGGGCTCTGCTGGAGGCCAAGATCCAGGCTGCCGATATCGAAGCCACCGCCGAAGAAATCGATGCGGCCATTTCGACAATGAAAGAGAATTTGCCCCCGACACTTCAATTTGCCGATTTTCTCAAGATGCAGGGTGTCGACGACAACGGATACCGTGAGGTACTCGCACTGGAATTGGCGGCCCGCAAACATCCGGATTTCAACAAGGTGTCCGATGAGGATGTTGCGGCTTTTTATGAAGAACAAAAGGCCGGCATGAACGTTCCTGAAACGGTGAAGGCCCGCCATATTTTGCTCTCGTTTGATCCAACAGCCGACGATGAAGGAAAAACAGAGAAGAGAAAAGAAGTCGACCGGATCCGGCAGGAACTTCTCGACGGCGCAGATTTTGCCGAGAGCGCAAAAAAGTATTCGACCTGTCCCAGCTCGCAAAAGGGGGGTGACCTCGGCCAGTTCTCACGCGGCCAGATGGTGCCTGAATTCGAACGCGCCGCTTTCGGCCAGGAGATCGGTGAAATTGGGGACGTCGTGGAAACGAAGTTTGGCTATCACATCATTGAGGTCACGGAGCAGAACAAAGGGCAGGAGCGCACGCTCGACGATGTGCACGACCAGATTGAAATGTTTCTGAACGAAAAGGCCCTGGGAGAATTCGTGCAGACGCTGAAGGCGGAAGCCACGATCAACTATCCCGGACAAGCCGCGGAGACCGCGGTTCCTTAGTTTTTCCTTGATACATCCAGGGATCTTGCGCAGCGAAATCCGATCGTTGGATGGCCCGACTCGTTCAGGCCTTTCTTGAGCTCTTTCGTGGATGCGCTGCGACGGTGATGCGTCGTGGCGGTCTGCGCCGGGCTCAAGTAGGATCCGCCGCGAATTACATGTCCACTGCCGCTTGAAGGGCCGGTCGGATTTCTCACCGGAGAGGTGAAATAGTAATTCGACTGGTACCAGTCCGCGATCCATTCGGCGGCGTTTCCTGCCATATGCATCACCCTGTACGGACTCTCGTCCACCGTCGACCAGAGGCTCAAGTCGGCCATTTCCGCCCGAGCAGGGATGGTTTCTTCCACAGGCCAGGTTACAGAGGGGAGGGTTACCCGCGGCGGCGGAACATCGCTCTTTCTCTTTTTGTCCTTGGGGGTTTCCTGGCGGGTAATCTCCGCTGCGAGTGCCGTCCGGCTGTCGATCGTATTGCTGCGCGTTTTCGACAATGCGGTGGATCCCCAGGGGTAGGTGCGACCGTCCGCGCTACGCGCCGCTCGTTCCCACTCGGCTTCCGTGGGCAGTCTCTTGTTCTTCCAGGTGGCGTACGCATACGCGTCGTACCAGTCAACGCCGACCACCGGTTGATCGTCGCCGGAAAGTCCCGATCTGCTCCACCCCTCCGCGTCGTGGTTTTTCAACGGCGGTGCATCGTCATGTTCCATCGAGGAATCCCCCGTTTTCTTCACGTGATCAACGAATTCCCGGTATTCGGCGTTTGTGACTTCGTACTTTTCGATCAGGAAAGGTGCGACATATACGAAATGATAGGGAAAGGTATCGGCGCTGGTGGACAGGCTGCCGCTGCCGCTGCTGCTGCTCACTGGATAGCTTTCGTACATCGGTGGGCCGCCCGGTGGGCCGCCCAGCGGGCCGCCTCCCGGAATTCTGCGCCTCCTCAATGGGGAGGTCTGCTGGCCACCTGATGCGCCTTCGCTGCCCATCAGGAAGTATCCGCCGGGGACGTAAATCATCTCTTCATCATTGAGGTGAGCCGCTCCGGGCTCGGCGCCTTTCCCGGCGGCGTTGTATGCATCCATGATCAGGTTCTGCTTCCGCGGGATATAACTGAGATCCATGTCCTGAAGAATATCCGCGTTTCCGTTTCCGCTCCCGCCTCGTTCGGAATCGACCACTGCGGACATCCAGAAATATTGGAATGCATCCATTTCGTTGATGGCCTCGTCGAAGTACCCATCCTCCAACAGCTGAGGCAGCCGCTCGTTCATCAGCTTCGGTAGGGAACGCGCGACATCCCGCCGCTCGATGATCGTACGATCATAGAACTGTTTTGCCCTCCTGTTGCCGTTGTAATTCTTTTGTTCGATTCCCGAGTACTTGCCGGCCATCTCCGCCAACTGGCCGGTATACACTTCGAACCGTCGAACCGCCGCCTGGATCGGTGCCAGCCATTCGCCATCGATCTTCTGAAGCCCCCGATCAAGATTCTGCTTCTCCTGATTGAAAGCGGCAACCCGTCGTCGCGCAGTTTTGGCGTAAGCGTGATCCGGGCACTTTTCCAGGAATTCCGTAAACAGATCAATGGCGAGGTCGTAGCTCTCGACCGAGAGGCTCCTTTTGGGATTGAGTTTGAAACGCCCGAGCCCCTTGGCGAAGTACCCGGCGATATCTATCCGCTCCATGGATTTGAGATCCTCCGTTTTGAGTTCGTGTCGCCGCGTGATGGTCCTGGTGCGTTCCTGCAGCACCAGGAGTTCCTCCGTTTCCGTTATTACGCTGCCGATCACGACATCCCCGTCTTTCGTTGTGACTTTAACGAGATCCTCTTTCGGGAACAGCTTTTGCGCGTTTGGCGAAAGATCCTCCTGGCTCAGCTCGCTGCCACCGACGGCGGCACCGGCGAACAGGAGCGCAAAAAGAAGGACCGGCAGCCGTAAAACCCCCGTAGTCATTGTACGCACTCTCCGTGGTGAGATGGTTTCATTCATTTGAAACCGTCAGTCTACCCCGGGGTTCCGTCCGGTCAAGCCGACGGTTGCGGGTCTTCGGCGAAGAGATCGACCGGGCACGACGTCACGCCCCAAATCTGCTCGGCATATTCGCGTATCGTCCGGTCGGAACTGAATTTTCCGCAGCCGGAAATGTTTCGAATGCACATCGCCGCCCACCGCGCCGGATCCCGATATGCGTCGTCGACCGCATCCTGCGTCTCTACGTACGAGGGGAAGTCGGCAAGGTGAAAATAGGGGTCTCCACTGTCCATCAGGGAGGTCCACAGAGGGTTGAAGAGCTCGGGTTTCTCCAGGTTGAGGAAGCCGCTGTTCAGCAGGTCCATCACGCGCTTGATGTCCGGATTGTCGTGATAAGCCTGCCGCGGGTCAAAACTCTGGTCCCGCCGCAGGGCGTTAATTTCTTCCACCGAGTGTCCGAAGAGAAAGAAATTATTCTCTCCGACCTTCTCGCGAATTTCAATGTTGGCCCCGTCCAGGGTGCCGATGGTGAGCGCGCCGTTGAGGGCCAGTTTCATGTTTCCGGTCCCGCTGGCCTCGGTGCCGGCAGTGCTGATCTGTTCACTCAGGTCTGTTGCGGGAATGATACGCTCCGCGAGGGAGACCCGGTAATCTTTCAGGAACACAACTTTCAATTTTCCACGGATGTCGGGGTCGTTGTTTACAATGGAGCCGACGTCGTGGATGAGCTTGATGATCAGCTTGGCCATCGCATATCCGGGCGCAGCTTTGGCCGAGAAGATAAATGTGCGGGGATAGTACGGGTGATCCGGATTCGCCTTCAGCACCGAGTATCGGTGCAGGATATGCATCACGTTGAGCACTTGCCGCTTGTACTCGTGCAGACGCTTGATCTGCGCGTCAAAGATGGATTCGGGATCCACGCAAATACCATTTTCCTGCATGATCAAATCCACCAGCGCGCATTTGTTCCTTTGCCGGATCTCCATCAGCCGGGACTGAAGCTCTGGGTCGTCGGCTGACGACCGCAAGCCGCTGAGCCGGTCGAGATCGATAACCCAATCCGGGCCGACTCTCTCCGTCACCAGTTCCGCCAACTCGGGATTGCATTTCAACAGCCACCGTCGCTGGGTGATGCCGTTCGTTTTGTTGTTGAACCGTTCAGGCCACAAGTCATGAAAGTCCTTGAACAGGCTCTTCTTGAGGATCTCCGAATGGAGCGCTGCGACGCCGTTCACGCTGTGACTCCCGACCACACCGAGGTGCGACATCCTCACCTTCTTTTCTTTCCCTTCCTCGATCAGCGACATGCGAACCACGCGGTCGTGATCATTGGGGAACCGGGTCACCACCGTCCGCAGGAACCTGCGGTTGATCTCGTAGACGATCATCAGGTGCCTCGGCAGAATCTGTTCGAATAGCCGCACCGGCCATTTTTCGAGCGCTTCCGGCATCAACGTATGATTCGTGTAGCCGAACGTTTTTACCGTGATGCGCCATGCGTCGTCCCAGCGCACCCCATGCTCGTCGAGAAGGATGCGCATCAGTTCCGCGATTGCGATGGCGGGATGCGTATCGTTCAACTGAATTGCGATTCGGTCGGGAAACAGTGAAAAGTCACGATGGGACGCGTTGAACCGCCGGACGATATCCTGCAGCGAGCAACTCACAAAAAAATATTGCTGCTTGAACCGTAGTTCTTTGCCCTGGTCGATGTTGTCGTTAGGGTAGAGGACCTTGCTGATATTTTCATGCGAGAGTTTGTCCTCGTAGGCTCGCACGTACTCCCCGTTATTGAAAAACTCCAGGTTGAATTCCTCGGTTCCTTTTGCCGTCCAGAGGCGAAGATTGTTCACGGTGTTGTTGCGATGCCCCGCAATGGGATTGTCGTACGGAATCCCGATCGTGGTTTCGTAGTCCACCCAGCGGGGGACGGTCCGATGGGCTTTGTGCTCGAGCTGGACCCTGCCTCCAAAGTGGACCTGCATCTGGTACTCGGGACGGCCGATTTCCCAGGGATAGGGATTGCGAAGCCAGTTGTCCGCCTTCTCCACCTGGTACCCGTCGCGGATTTCCTGCCTGAAAATACCGTAGTCATACCGAATGCCGTAGCCGTACCCGGGAAGCTGCAGCGTGGCGATGGAATCCAGGAAACAGGCGGCAAGCCGGCCGAGCCCGCCGTTGCCGAGCCCCGCGTCCCTCTCGAGATCCCGCAGGTGATTCCAATTGAGGCCCATGGCGTTGAGCGCCTGGTCCACCTGCTCCTCAATACCGAGGTTGATGACGTTGTTGGCGAGGGCGCGGCCCATGAGATACTCCATGGAGAGGTAGTACACACGCTTCACATCCTGGTGATAGTACGTCTGGCTGGTCCGGATCCAGCGCTCCACCAGGCGGTCCCGCACCGCCATCGACAGCGCGAAATAGCGGTCATACTCCGTGCACGTATACTTGTCCTTGGCCAGCGTGTACTTCAGGTGGTTTTCGAAATCTTTGCGAATGGCTTCCCGGGTAAGCGATTCGTGCTCCTCGTATGTCGTGATATCGCCGGCTTGTGATGTGATTGTATCGGGGATGGAACTCATCGTAACTTTCGAATAAGATCGTACTGTAGCCTGCTATAGTAAAGATGCTGCCAATCAACGCAAAACTCAGGAATAGCGCGCGCGCCCTCATCGCGGCGCTCATCGCCTTCAGCCTGCCGGCGCCGGGTCGAACCGCTCCGATCGCCGTTCCCGGTCCCGTCCGAATCGCGTTCTCACCACGCGGCGACGCGCAGGAAGTGATTCTCCGAGAGCTCCGCAGGGCGAAGGAACGGGTAGACCTCGCGATGTTCTACTTGTCGGACGATACACTGATTGACGCGCTTTGCTATCTCGCAGCAAGAAAAAGGGTAAGGATACGGGTGTTCGTGGATGAGGAGATGGCGAGGGCTTCGCACCGCCCGAATCTGGATCGCCTGGCCCGCCATGGCGCCGAAGTGTACGTGGAGGCGCTACCGCGCAAAGGGAAACTTCACCTCAAAACACTGGTGGTCGACGGCAAAACCGTGGTGACCGGATCCGCTAATTGGACGATGTCGGCGTTCAAGAAGAATTGCGAAGACACGGTGGTATTCGAGTCAACGCAGCTGGCGGAACGGTACCTGGGTAAATTCGAGGAACTAAAGTCTTTCGCTGCCTTGCACGAGCCGAAGACGGGTGAAGTCGACGACGACCCGAAGTCATTCCCCCAGGCCGATTCCGCCGCGCGAAACAGAAAGGACGAGCGTCCGGTAGCGCCGAGGGTGCAGACGTTTCGCGACGTGCGCAGCCTGGAGTCTTTTATCACACCGGGCCGGGAAGGCGTGGAACGGTTGCTACAACGCGCCGGCGAAGCGCAACAGGGCGTAGATGTCGGCATCTATTACTTGAGTGACCGGGCGGTGGTGGACCGGCTGGAAGAGATTGCGCGGAAGAAGCGGGTACAGGTACGGGTACTGGCCGACGACACGATGCTGGCCGGCAAGCGGCTCAACACGCTGCAGCGGTTGCATGAAGCGGGGGCTGCCGTTTATTACATGGACGAGGACCGGGCCAGCCTGCACCTCAAGAATGCCGTGATCGATGGGCGGTTTGTCGTGACCGGATCGCACAACTGGACGCCGAGCGCGGCCGAACGGAACGTGGAAGATCTGCTCGTCATTGAATCGCGGGATGCGGCGAACCATTACACAAAGTACCTCGATTATCTCATCGAGAAGCATGCAAAGCCGTATGCGGACATCGGCCTCGATGCCGTCACCGATACCGCGGATGCCGGGAAGGCTCCCCGCTTTACCGGCGCGTCCGGACCCAGGGGCAAGAATAGTTCACTTCCGAAAACCGGTCCCCGGCGGTCATTCGATGACATGTTTCAGGCCAATTCCCTGGCTTCTCTCGAACTGCAGGGGCATGTGCGCTACATTTCCGACGGGGAGTATCTACCGTTGCTCAGGCGCTTGGTGAAGGCCGCTAACCAGTCAATCATGATTTCCATGTATCACCTCGCGCCGGGATCGCGTACGCCGGAAATCGACGGCCTGCTGGATCTGCTGGCAGACGCGGCGAAGCGCGGAGTGTACGTGTACGTCGTGTTGAATTCTCCCGAAAACATGAGTGACAGCCAGCATGCCGCCCACTCGGGCGCGGCGGAATTCCTGCGCGACCGAGGCGTGGACGCCCGCCTCGGCGTTCCCGGCGTGAACCTTCACGAAAAACTTGTCGTGGTCGATCTGAGCAAAATCCTGCTCGGTTCGCACAACTGGTCCGAAGGCGCGCTGAACGGCGAGGGTGTCTACGAGTCGAGTGCATTCATCGTGCTGCAACGGCAGGAGCCGCGTTTCGCAAACTACATCATGCAGCATCCCGCCGTCCGTGACATGACCACCCGGGACGCCTGGGAGAACGAACTTTCTCTACTTCGTCACCTCGGCGGGATGGCGCCGGATGAGCGCCGGAAGTACATCCAATCCATTTCCCGGGGGGTATCGCCATGATCCGGAAAAGTTTCTGGGCGATCTTTCTCGCGTCCCTTATTTGCTCGATAGCCGCCGGCAATCCGCCCGATCAGATTTATTACCGCGATGGGGCCATCGAGAGCGGCCGGATACTTGACGAGCACAAGGGCGTCTACACGTTTCAATCCGGACAGGGTGGCAGAACGGCGCCGGTGCCCAAGGAGAAAATAAGGTTTGTGTTGTATGGAAACGGCAGCGCTTCCAAGGACCGTCTCGGCCTGGAGGCGTTGCGGCGGGACTTCCCGGAATCCCAGCTGCAATCCGTTCGTTTCCTTTCCGCTGAGGCATTCGGCGAGGGGGTACTGCGAGCAGTGCGTTCAGCGAAAAAGACAATCTACATGACAACCTACAGCCTCAGCGGCGCCCAAAGCGGACGGATTGGGGAACTTTTCGATGCGTTGGGCGAGCGCGCGAGCGCGGGTGTGAAGGTGTACATCATTTCTTCCGCAGGCGCGGGAACGCATGCGGGAGTGCGCACCCGCGCGCTGAACTCCGCGGAGAAACTCGCCGCCACTGGAGTCCGGGTTCGGTTCATCACCAGCAGTAAGGTGCAACACAAGAAGCTGGTGATTGTCGACTCGGCAACCGTATTCCTGGGAAGTTCAAACCTGACCCTGTCGGGCGTCTCGAAAAATATTGAAATCAACGTATCGGTTACCGCGCCGGAATTCGCGAGCCGGGCGGTCGCGGATTTCCGCAGCCTGCTTCGCCGAGCCAAAGCGCCTGACAAGATTTCGTTTTAGAGGTACCACGTATCGTCATGAATTCTTCTAACCATAAATCGCGGATTCAACGGCTGGGAATTTTTTGCGGCTCCGCCGAGGGAACCAACCCGGCGTTCGGGGCGGCGGCGGCGGCGCTGGGCGCATTGCTGTCGGAGTCAGGAATCGGTCTTGTGTATGGCGGGGCACGCGTCGGCATCATGGGCATTGTGGCGGATGCGGTCATGTCTTCCGGCGGCGAGGTGATCGGCGTTCTGCCGCGCGGACTGGAAAAACGGGAGATCGCCCATGAGGGGCTGACCGAGCTGCATGTTGTCGACAGCATGCACGAACGCAAGGCACTAATGTCCGATTTATCCGATGCCTTTGTGGCCCTTCCCGGTGGCGTGGGCACGCTGGAGGAGTTTTTTGAGGCGTGGACGTGGGGATTGCTGGGGATCCATCAAAAGCCCTGCGGTATTCTAAACGTGGACGGGTTTTATGACCGCCTTCTGGAGTTGATGGATCATATCGTGGAACAGGGGTTCTTGAAGACCCGGTACCGCGAGATGGTGGTGGTGGAAGAGGACCCTGGGCGCATGCTGAGTGCGCTGAACGCCTACTTGCCTCCGCAACACAAATGGGACGGCGACCCGGGAAAGGACCTGCAGGGCGGCACCTAACCCGCCTGCCCGACCACGTCCAGGCCTTGGAACGGAGTCCCACGCTTTGGACTCCCTCCACACAGTCCATCCTCATGAAGGAAGTGGAGAGGTCAGAAGGGAACGTCGTCCGGGTCCGCCGGCGCGTTGGCTTCGTCGGGCAGGGGCACTTCTTCGCTCGTGACTTCGCTCTTGGGTGCATCGCCGTTTCCGCCGGCGCCGCCCTCGATTTTCCAGGCAACGAGGTTCACATAGTACTTTTCGTTGTACTCGTTCCCTCTGAGGTCGAAACTGACAGTGACATCGTCACCGGCCGAGATGTTGTCCAGCATGGTAATGCGCTCTTTGACACATTCGAATTTGATATCCTG
>CAUZEO010000184.1:0-10321 GCA_963578625.1 Kiritimatiellia bacterium
CGCGCGCATTGATTTCGAAATTGCCCTGGGGAAGCGGAAGGGGGCGAGATACGGAAACAACAGGGATCGCTGGAGAGAGCTGACCTACGGGCTGCATGTCATTGAAAGTTACTTTCCAAATCGCGAGATTGGAATCTCCCTGCACAAGATCGGTGAGCAAGCCCTCGCCGAACATCACCTCGAACTCTCCCTGACCCAAACACCCTCCGCCCGCGCCAAGCACTACCTGAACGAAGTGCGGGCCGCAGGGCTGAAATCCCGAACCGTCCCGGCGCCGACCATCGAACTTTCCGGAGCAAAACCGGGATGGACGTCCTCGCTACGCCTTCGCGTTACCGGCACCGCGAAGGCCGATGCTCTGATTCGCGAGATGCAAATCGGTGATGCGGCACCCCTGATCGAACTCGCACCTCCGAAATTCAGGTTCGATGAGAATGTCCCGCTACAAGCAGGCACAAATCGTCTCCAGATAACCGCCACCGACCTCAAAGGGCAACGTTCCACCATCGAGCAGACCTGGATCGTGGACCGGCAAAAACCTCAACTGGTATTTAGGAAAGTTACGCGACAGGGACAGGATTTCAACGTTGAGGCAATCCTGATCGATGATTTTGCCCTGAAGATCGTGCGGGTAAACGGAGCGAGCTTGCTGGCACAAAATGCCAGTCCGGCGACGAAAAGGTCGGAATTCCCGTTTACGGTACGAGACGGCGGAGCGGGGGTAACGATCGAAGCGGAGGATTTCGCGGGGAACCAATTCCATACGATCATCGGCACCACCGAATTAAGGGCCTGCGCGCCGGGCACCGGGGCCATTCTGCTGGCGTCGGCGGACACCGACAGCATCCCCGCGGTGGCGCGCGATCAAACCGGCGCGGAAGCAGCGGAAACGCTCCGGCCCGGCATACGTTTGGAAGGCGTTGGGCGCGAGTTGGTTGTTTACGAGGAGAATTTCTTTATCGACGGCTGGGTGGAAGACGCGAGCGGCATTCAGAAAATTTCGCTCTCGGGCGAAAACATGCTCGGAGAGGAAAGCGGTGCGCGGAGGTTTTACTTTTCGCGACTCGTCAGCCTAGCGGAGGGCGAAAACCGGTATGAGCTTCAGGCGGTGGACGCGCACGGAAACGAAACGCGCAAGGCCTTCGTCGTTACCTACAAGATTCCGGCACGCGCATCCTCACAGTATCGGCTTTCGCTGGGGGTTCCCCCGGTCCTTGCATCGCGGGACAATGACATGGGCCGCCGCGCAAGGGCTGCCTTGAAAGCATCCATTGCTCACGACCAGCCGCGCTTTCGCCTTCTGACCCGGGATGAAGCGCTTAAAAGCGTCCTGCTGGAGCAGAAGATCAGCCTCTCAAACCTGGCGGAGGAGCGCGCGAAGTTAAACATTCGTTTCGACGCGGCGGATCTACTCCTGATTACCCAATTCATCTACGAGCCCGGAGGGATCACGTTCTTCGGCAGCGCGGTGGACACAGAGACAGGCGAAATTATCTGCTACGAAGATGTTTACACGGAGATTCCGGAGAGTTACCCGGAGTTGAAACGCAAAGCTCTCGGCCTCGTCCTGCAGATCGAACAGCAATTCCCACTGGTGGACGGTAAAATCACGCAAATCGACGGATCCAAGGCGGTCCTGAACATCGGAACCCGGGAAGGCATCCGTTCAGGGATGCGTTTCGTCGTTTCGCGTTCGGGCGTGGCCGGGGGAACCGCCGACGGCATACTTCGGCTGGAAAACCGATGGGTTGAATTGAAGGCGACCAACCCTGAGTATGAAACCTGCCGGGCCGAAATCTTTCCCCGCGATGGGAAGAGAGCACTCCGTCCGGGCGACAATGTATTTGCACGCTGATGAAATACTTCGGGAATCGAAACGCGTAATTAGTTGATACAATGAGCAACGGAAAAACAGAACCGGTCGATTTCCCCAAAGATTGGGAGCCGGAGAAAGCCCGTCGGCAGGCCGACGAGAGGAAAACCACGGTAGAGTTCGAAAAGGACAATCTTGTTCTGGGTCGGTACCGGGTGCTGCGCACACTTGGCCGCGGCGGAATGGGGGTCGTGTACCTCTGCCATGACGAGGTCAGCGACATCGAGGTCGCCGTAAAAACGCTTCCGGCGGAACTGGCGAAAATATCTTTCTCCTTGGACATGATCCGGGACAACTTCCGGCTGATCGAGCGTCTGCACCACCCCAATATAGCGGGGATCAAAACGCTGGAGCGGGACGCAAAAACCGGCGACTGCTACCTCATCCTGGAACAGGTCGAAGGAATAGACCTCTTGAAGCACCGATTGAAATCCGGCGGGTGGCTTGAGGTGGAAGAGGCGATTCCGATCATTGGCCAAATTGCGGCCGCACTTGACTTTGGACACGCCGAACGCGTGGTGCACCGGGACATCAAACCCGAAAACATCATGATCACTTCAGACGGGAAAGTCAAAGTACTCGATTACGGACTCGCGTGGCGCATTCAGGAATCGATCGCGCGTCTCAGCCAGGTTGCGATCCCGGTCAGCGGCACCGGCCCCTACATGTCACCCGAGCAGTGGAAGGGTCTGGGGCAGGATGGAAACTCCGACCAGTATTCCCTTGCCGTTGTCGCGTATGAACTGCTCGCGGGACGCCCCCCCTTCGAAGGCGCGAATCTTGATGTCCTGCGAAATATCGTTTTGAACGAGGAACCGAAAAAGCCCGATGGTCTGGACGTGAAAATCTGGGCGGTATTGAAAAAGGCAATGGCGAAAAATAAAGACGAACGCTATGCCACCTGCACTGCGTTTTCGGACGCTCTCTCCGAAGCGTTCGGGGGCGGACGCGTCCCTCGACTCGCAATATCAAAACGGGTTGCCACCCTATACGGCGTACTGGGACTCGCGGCCATCGTCGCCACCGCCGCCTTCAAGTGGGGGTGGTTCGAAGGACCCCAGCAGGAACGACGGGTTATCCCGGTGAGTCCGCCCACGGAAGAAATCGCCGCCACCCCACTGAACTATCACGCCCTGGTAATTGGCATCAGTGAGTACAACGCGGGAAACGCCGACCACTGGGACAACCTCCCAAACGCCCGGGGGGACGCGGATACGATCGGAAACATTCTGGAAGAGGCGTACGGATTCGAAGTGACAAAACTCCTCGACAAGAATGCAACCAAGCAGGCTATCATTCAAAACCTCGACCGGCTGGGCCGAATTTCCGATCAGGACGCGGTGCTCGTTTATTTTGCAGGTCACGGATACTACGAAGATCACTTGAAAGAGGGATACTGGATCCCGACCGACGCCGATCGGCCCGAAGGGCGCAAGATTCCCAGGGACGGGTGGGTATGGAATTCCACCATCAACAAGATTATTGGCGCCTCGGTCGCCAGGCATGTCCTGATCATCGCCGATTCCTGCTACGGCGGTTCGCTGCTGCGGGGTGGACCTGAACTTCCGGAGGACCGCCAGTTCGAATGGTACCGGCAAGCCATCAACACCCCGTCGCGGTACCTGATCACCAGCGGCGACAACGAGCCGGTACTCGACGGCGGCGCGGGACACAGCGTCTTCGCGCAGCAGATCATTCACTATTTGAAGTACTCGCAGAAAGGCATCTTCTCCGCTTCGGAACTCGGCCTCGCAATCAGGGACCGGGTGAGTGAAGTGACCGGACAGATGCCGCGCACCGAGCGCCTTAGCCTGCCCGGAGATGCCGGCGGGGAATTCGTCTTCGTCAAGAACGCCGACCCCGGCAATCTCTCCAAACTGCAGGGTGGGGCCTCGGATTCCCCTCCCCTGGTGTCCGATGTTCTGCGTACGGTCACCAATCGCGTCGTCACAAGCGAAGCTCTAAAAGACGCACTGCACCTCGCAAACGAAGGTGCAACGAACTCGGCTGCCAACTATCTCAGCTTAATCTCCGGGAACGAATCGGACGACGAACTTCGGATGCAGATGGTCTCCTACGTTGAAGGAAAAGAACGCATCGAAAAATCGCGGTATGTGCACGAACTCATCAACCAAATTCGCGGGATGCGGGAGGAGAACGCAGACGACACCGCTGATCCCTTCGCTGATTATGCGCGCCCCAGGGTAATTGCTTGTATCGGGCCGGACTACGATGGCGGGAACTATCAAGCCAAAGGATTTGCCCAGATGTTCCGGTTCGGTGTGAACCGCGAATTGGACAGGCGCGATGATGTCATCTCCATTGAACGCAAGAATCTCGACCTGATCCTCGAAGAGCAAGGCATCAGCGCCGCCGGATTAACCGCGCGCCAGGCAGGTGACGAACTGGGCAAGTTGCTGCCGGCCAGCATGCTTTTCACGGGCGAATATATGGTCATGGGAGATGATCGCGAACTGGTTCTGCAGATCATAGACACAGCCACCGGTCAAACGGAATACCTGGATCCCATATCGAACCCGGGCGAAGATCTCGCCGCAGTCTACAAGTCGGTGGCGGACGAGGCGGTGCAGGCGGCGCGGCAGCTTAGTCCCTTCAAAGCCCGAGTTCGCGAATCGGAAAGCCCGGAGCTGATTGTCGGGGTGGGAGAATTTCACGGGGCGACCCAGGACACCCGGTTTGACCTGATTTGGCAGAAGCCGGTCAACGGACATCCCGCGAATGGACAAATTCCCGAGAAAATCGGATCGGCGACCATTGCGTCCATGGGTGACATTGCGAGCACCATTCTCCCCACGTGGACCTTGGAAACGCCGCCGAAGGCACTTCACCAGGTTTGGGCAGTTGAAATCGTGCCCTGAAAGGGCATACGGTAGATATGCCTCGGTCGCAAAATCTTTGTTTGCTCGCGAAAATTGCCTCAGGGTGCGTCGCTTGGCTCCTGCTCACGTCGGCGACCGTGGCACAGTTTCCCCCGCCCCTGCCGGGTCCGGATCCTGATCCGCCGCCTATCCCCGGGTCCGGGGATGGAAACGGATTTCCAGACATTGTGATCCCGCCTGGAGCGGTCGTCACCATTATGCCCGGCGGGGTTCAGATTACCGTCCGTTCGAACCCAAACGGCCCCGAGCTGGCAGAAACTGCCACCTTGGATCTTGCGCCGCAGGTATTCTTGGTCAACACGCCCATCGGCGAAATCCCGATCACGGTTCGGCCTGCCGGACCCAACGTGACCGCCGCGCCGGCACCGATACCGCAACCGCAGTCGTTTCGGCCGCCTCCCATTTTTTCCGCGCCGCTTCCCGCCGGTTCCGGGGCCCGCGCGCTTGGATTCGCGGGTGCATTCGTAGCCATCGCGGACGATGCGACCGCCGCGTCCTGGAATCCAGCCGGACTGGTGCAACTGGAACGCCCCGAAATCTCCGCCGTTTTCCGGTACAGCTACACCAAAAATGATCACACGTCCTCGGACCCTGATTTCATCGTCGACGAAAACGATTACAACAGCGAAGGCGTTAACTACATGAGCGCCGCAATCCCCTACTTTTTCGAATCCGCCGATCGGAAGGCGGTCTTCTCCCTGAACTATCAGGAAGCATATGACTTCACACATTCCTTTCGTGCGCGGATCAAAGACGGTTCAAGCCGGCGCGCAACCTCATCCAATTCGCGCACGTTTACGGAATCGCAAACAGACACCCTGTTTTTCGAAACAGGATCCATCGAAATGAAAATTTCAAGCGAGTTCACCACGCGTTCCTCCAGCACCCTCAACCAGGTCATTGAAACCGCCCTCACATCCGATCTTCAATTCGAGCAGGAGGGTGTGATCGAAGCGGCATCTCCCGCGTTCGCGCTGGAAATCTCCCCCACCCTCTCCTTCGGTGCGGCGCTGAACTACTACCAGGACAGCCCATTCTCCAGCCGCAAGATCCGTTCGCGGACGTTCGCATCGTACGTGGCGACCTCGGAGAGCACGGCGCACGTTATTGATAGACGCTCCACCACTGGTTCGTTTACCAGCCACGGGGTAGTGGGCATTCCCGACACCGGGGTAACACCCGGATTCGAGTTCGATCTCGGAGAAACTTCCGGGACCTATCCTGAATTCGGCGATTCCAGCTCCTCGACGGAGCGGGACAGTTCGATGGTCCGGGGTACCTACGAGGAGATCAACGAATTCGACGATCTGCACGGCTACAACGCAAACTTCGGGCTTCTTTGGACAGCCTCCAAATACCTGGACTTCGGCTTCTCGATGGATCTTCCCTGGACCGCGGATGCGGAACAAAAAAAGACGGTGCGAACCACGGCGGACACCTTCGACGGCTCCGGATCGCGCCTGATCAACTCCGATGAATCGGTCCTGACGGAGATGAAGAACGTTGAGTTTGACTTTCCTCTTTTCTGGACGGTAGGCGCATCGGCGCGGATCCCCGGAAAATGGTGGCCGCGGCTTCGAACCAGTGTCGATGTAGGACAAACTCTCTGGTCCGATTTCGCATTTACAGTTGAAGGCGAAGGAAAACTGAACCCGCTGGACGGCACGCCCTATGGTGAGAACAAAATAGACGACACCTGGTTCGCACGGGGCGGAGTGGAATACATCTGGCTCCTGAAAAAAACCGAGATCCCATTCCGCGTCGGCCTGATCTGGGAACAGCGGCCCGCTATCGGCAATCCGGATGAGTACCGTGGCTTCACCCTCGGTTCCGGCATTTCCCTCGGCAAGGATCCCGGCAAGCTCATCATCGATTTCGCCTACAGTTATCTCGCCGCAGACGGCGTACAGACGGTGGTACCGGAGCAGGCGGGATTGACGACGGATACCAAGCAACAGCAATTCTTCATTTCCGCCATCTATCACTTCTGATCCGCTTGCTGGCAGCGGTCTCGTCCTGAAATAGGTTGTCACTTTGACTGATGAAAGGAGTCGGTCATAGTAAGAGAATCTGTAAGATATAGTGAGGCATTCAAGCGGCAGGTAGCCGATGAGCTAGAGAGAGGTCGACATGGATCGGTGGAGGGGGCGCGTCGGGCGTACGGGAGGTGCAGCCGTGAGTTGGCGGGTTGAAACTGCACAGCATGCTTCGCGAGAAACTG
This sequence comes from Kiritimatiellia bacterium, assembly GCA_963578625.1. Classification (GTDB taxonomy): domain Bacteria; phylum Verrucomicrobiota; class Kiritimatiellia; order SLOV01; family SLOV01; genus CAUZEO01. The sequence continues at coordinate 6,995 of CAUZEO010000184.1, forward strand.
GAGTCTGCGGAGGTGTACCTTGGCCGCGATCTGTTTTTTGAGGTGCTCAGGAACCAGGCGCTTCTGCTCGAAGCGCTTCCGAAGGCTCCCCGAACGACAAATAGTAGGCATAGCCTGCCAGTGTTCAGCAATTTGGTCAAAGAGCCGGAGCTGAGCGGCCCCAACCAGGCATGGGTCAGTGACATCACCTACATTCGAACTCGTGAAAAGTTCGTGTACTTGAGTTTGATCACAGACAAGTACTCTCGAAAGGTCGTCGGCTACCATGTGGGCCGCACGCTATGCGCCAAGGATACGCTCAAGGCGCTCATCATAGCCTTGGATGGCCGGCCCGAGGGCGCTCGGCCGATCCACCATTCCGATCGTGGCGGCCCATATTGCTCTCATGAGTACGTGGATCGGTTGGAGCAGGCGGGCCGGAATGGGGGTTGATTTTGGGCTTTGTCGGGCTTGTGAGTCACCGAGCGGAAGTCTTGGCGACTTCCGCTACTTTACGGAGTTACAACAAGACTGAAATTACTCTCCGTTTTCTTCGTTTCCTTCTGTTCAGAATCCGTTTGTTTAGGGTGCCGCGGTTTCGTGTATTTCGTGGAGGCGGCTTGGCCGGCTTGGGATCTGGGGGGATCCGGTGGGAATCCGGTGGGAATCCGGTGGGAATCCGGGGCACGGAAATCGTACTGGATTTGAATGACCTGATGTGGTTCACTGCCCCTTTTCTTAACCTTAGAACGGGGAATAAAAACGATGAAGATTACGCGTGTGATAGCCCAGGTGCTGCGGCTGCCTGATATGGAAGCCAAGACGGCGGGAACCCAGGATACATTGCTGATCCGTGTGCAGACCGACAGTGGTCTGGAAGGCGTGGGAGAAGTCGATTCCAGCCCGGAGGTTGCCAAGTCCGTAGTGGACGCACCCTTCAGCCACAACGTGGCCTGCGGGCTTCGGGAACTGCTGATCGGCGAAGATCCGCTGGATACCGAGCGCCTCTGGGACAAGATGTACGGGGGGACAGTCTATTTCGGTCGTCGCGGCGTAGCCATCACCGCCATGGCCGGAGTCGATGTCGCCCTCTGGGATTTGAAAGGCAAACATTTCGGCGTCCCGGTTCACCAACTGCTTGGCGGCAAACGTCACGATCGGATTCGAGGCTACGCCTCAATTCTCTTCGGCAAGGACGGCGCGGAGACGGCCGACATCGGCCGGCGCTGGACCTCCGCGGGATACACCGCGGTTAAGTTCGGGTGGGAACCGATGGGCGAATCGGAAGCACTCGATATCGAACTGGTGCGTGGCGCCCGGGAAGGGTGCGGCGACAACGACGTGTTGATTGACGCGGGCTGCGTGTGGGACCGATTCACCGCGCTACGCCGCGCGCATCAGTTCCAGGAGTTCGGGATCGGCTGGCTGGAAGAGCCCCTCTCGCAAGACGATCTCGAAGGGTATGTCTGGCTTCGCGACAAATCACCGGTCCCGATCGCGGCGGGCGAAGGCGAGTGTGGAAGACAAGCCTACGAGCCGTGGATCGAACGGCGCGCACTGGATATTTATCAGATCGACCTCGGGCGCAACGGGTTCACCGAGTCCGCTTTCATTCGACGGCGCATCGAGGACAGTGGTGCCAAAGTCGTGAATCATTGCTACAAGACCCCGGTCAGTGTAGCGGCCTGCGTGCACTGGTTGTCCACCGCGAAAACGGCATTCCTGTTTGAAGATTGTGTCGAGGACTCTCCGCTTCGCCATGAATTATCGGAGGAGCGTTTCCAGTCCGGCAAGGACGGAACTATTGAAGTGCCGGATCGGCCGGGTCTGGGTGTTACGCTGAGAGAAGACGTAGTTCAAAAATACCTGGTCGCCGAAAGCGGTTAGACAGACGGGACGCAGATGCAAACACTATGCAAGCAGGCAAAAGGCGTCGGGCATATGGCCCTCGTCGACCTCGAAATACCCGAACCTGGCTCCGGCGAAGTGCAAATTTCAGTCCAGGCAGCGGGCATCTGTGGTACGGACATACACATTGCGCACGACGAGTTTCCGTACAATCCACCGGTTGTGTTGGGCCACGAGTTCAGCGGCATCGTCAGTCGCGTAGGTCCCGGCGTGACGGAGTACCGGAACGGTGACCCGGTCATGGCGGAAACAACCGCAACGCTGTGCGGCACCTGCCCCGCATGCCAGGAAGGCCGAACGAATCACTGCCTGTCCCGCAGCGTATACGGCGTGCACGTCAACGGCGGTTTCGCCGAATTCGTCTCCGTGCGGCAGGAGGCGGTGCACCGACTGCCGTCCAATGTCGACCACATCATGGGCGCCATGACGGAGCCGCTCGCAGTTTGCGTGCGGGCGCTTTCCGAACGCATTCAAGTTTCCTCCGGACAGGTCGTGCTGGTAGAGGGCCCAGGTCCGATCGGTTTGCTGGCGACCATGCTTGCGAAAGCGCACGGCGCCACCGTGATTGTCACCGGCGTCGAAAAAGACAAGTCGCGGCTGGAGCTTGCGGGATCGCTGGGGACGGACTTGATCGTGCGTGTCGACCACGAAGACCTCATGGACGCCATCCAACCACTTTGCGGCCAACGCGGGGGCGTGGACATTACCGTAGAAGCGTCGGGGGCAGTGGCCGCGGTGGAATCCGCGTTTCGGTGCACTCGAAAGGGCGGCACGATTGTTCAGCTTGGATTGTCCGGAGGCCCCATCACCATCGACTATTCACAAATCTCGTTTCGAGAACTCAATGTCGTCGGATCGTTTGCTCATTGCTGGAGTTCGTTCGATTCGGCGCTCACGTTAATGGATAGGGGTATTGTCGACGTAAAGGCTATCCTCACTGGAGTGGCGCCTCTCCAGAACTGGGAACAGTCGTTTCACCGCCTGGAGCAGGGAGACGGAGCCAAAATCCTTCTCACGCCACCGGGCTCAACCGTCGAGTCTACACTTTGAACCCAACCGGAGATCAACTGCTGGACATGTACCGGCAAATGGTTTCGATCCGCGCCTTTGAACAGAAGGTGCTCGAGTGTCACGAGAAGGGCTTGAACCAAGGTGCGGCGCACACCTACATCGGCATGGAGGCGGTCGCGGTCGGAATCTGCGCGGCGCTGCGAGATGACGACTACGTCACCAGCACTCACCGGGGTCACGGCCACTGCATTGCGCGAGGCCTAGAACCAAAGTCGATGCTGGCGGAAATCTTTGGACGGGCGACCGGGTACTGTGGAGGAAAAGGCGGCAGCATGCACATCGCGGATGTGAAGGCGGGAATGCTGGGTGCGGACGGCATTGTAGGCGGAGGAATTCCGATTGCTGTCGGTGCGGCCCTGGGAAGCCGGG
>CAUZEO010000185.1:0-10312 GCA_963578625.1 Kiritimatiellia bacterium
AAATCGCCTACGCTCCAGGTGTGGGAACGAAATCCGTTCTATCCGAAGATCGATCCGGAAGGAAATCAACTCCCCTACATGGACCGCATCCAAGTGATGATGGTGGAAAACAAAGAGGTGATCGCGGCCAAAACCGCGACTGGGCAGGTTCATTTTTCCGGCAATTCAATCGAAACCCAGGATATCGCCCTGTTCAAAATGGGGCAGCGGGCCAACAACTACCGCACCTATGTCTGGAACAGAATCTACGGTGTGGACGTGGTCATTCAACCCAACCTGACCTGCATCGATCCGGAGCTGCGTGACATGTTTCGGGATTTCCGTTTCCGCAAGGCATTGTCGTTCGCCATCAACCGCGAGGAAATCAACACCATCGTCTATTTTGGCCGCGCCACGCCACGGCAGACCACCGTCATTCCATCGAGCCGGTTTTTCGAACCGGAATTTGCGGATGCCTATATCGAGTACCGGCCGGATGAGGCAAGACGGCTGCTGGACGAGATGGGGATCCAGGACCGGAACAACGACGGCATTCGCGAACGCCATGACGGAAAACCGCTGAGCATCACGCTGGAGTTCTTCGATTTCGAAACTCCGAAAGGAATCACAATGGAGCTGGTTTCCGAATATTGGCGGGACATTGGAATCCAACTCAACCTGAAACAGGTTGCGCCGGGCCTGCAAGGATCACGAGCCCGCGCGAACCAGATGGAAATGACTCTCTGGCACGCAGACCGAACGTCGGACATCCTCTTTCCCTCGGAACCATTCTGGTTCGTACCCATGCACAATAGCTGGGAAGAGTGCCACTGGCCGCTCTGGTCCACTTACTACCTCAGCGATGGCGAGCGCGGCGAAGCTCCCCCGCCCCAACTCCAGCAACTGGTCGACTGGTGGCGGGAGATGACAACCATTCAAGATGCCGGCCGGCGAATCGAATTGGGAAAGAAAATCCTTCGTTCGCATGCGGAAAACCTGTGGACGATTGGAACTCTCGGCCTCTCGCCAAAACCGGTAGTCGTACACAATTCGCTCCACAACATCCCGGTCCGAGGATACTGGGGATGGGATAATCGTTGGACACTGCCGTATCATCCGGAGACGTGGTTTCTAGAGTGATCAAATACATCACACGCCGCATCCTCGGAATGATCCCCACTCTCCTGGTGATCTCGATCATCAGCTTTGTCCTGATTCAGCTCCCGCCGGGGGACATTATTGAATCCACTCTTCAGGATCTTCAGCAGCAGGGCCACCGTGTCTCCGCCGAACAAATCGAGGCGTTGCGGGTGATGTACCACTTGGACGATCCGCTGGTTGTGCAATATTTCCGATGGATCACCGGATTCGTGCGCGGCGATATGGGATACTCAATTGTCTACCAGCAATCGGTCAATCGATTGATTGGAGAGCGGGTGCTGCTTACGGTGCTGATCGCCATCTCGAGTCTCCTCTTGACCTGGGTCCTGGCCCTTCCGATCGGCATCTACTCCGCAGTGAAGCAATACTCCCCGCTGGATTATCTCTTTACCGTGTTCGCAATGCTGGGAATGGCGGTCCCAAGCTTCATGCTGGCGCTCCTGGTGATGTATGGCGCCCATCAATGGTTCGGGATCAGTATCGGAGGTCTTTTCTCCCCGGAGTACATGGACGCGTCCTGGAGTCCGGCCCGGCTTATAGACCTCATGAAGCACATCTGGGCGCCCGCCGTGGTTTTGGGCGTCGCGGGCACCGCCAGCATGGTCCGCGTCATGCGCGCAAACCTGCTGGACGAAATCAATAAGCCCTATGTCATCGCCGCCCGCGCACGGGGCGTTCGCCCGGTCACGCTGATTTTGAAGTATCCGGTGAGGATTGCCATTAATCCGTTCATCAGCACTATCGGCTGGACACTGCCCGCGATTTTTTCCGGCTCTGCGATCGTGTCTGTCGTCATGGACCTGCCCACCACCGGCCCCCTGCTGCTGAATGCCCTGATGGTGCAGGACATGTATCTGGCCGGAAGTTTCATCCTGATTCTCAGCACGCTGACCGTCATCGGCACGTTGATCTCGGACCTCATGTTGGCGGTTGTCGATCCAAGGATACGCCATGAGTAGTAGGGAAAAACCAGCGGTGGGCGCCCCCACTGAAATCACCGGCGTCAAGGATCTCGGCTCCGCCTCACAATGGAAATTGATGTGGCTGCGGTTCAAGCGCCATCGCCTCGCACTGTTTTCCGCCGTGGTCCTGCTCGTGATGTACTTCATGGCCGCGCTTTGCGAAATCATCGCCCCCTACGACCCCAATGAGCGAAATCCCCGTTGCGTGGAATGCCCGCCGCAACGCATCCGACTCATCGATGCGGAAGGACGATTCCATCTGCGACCATTCGTTTATCAGTACCACTTGGAGATCGATCCGGAAACATGGCAGCGTGTCTACACTCCGAATCCGGATAAAATGGTTCCCGTCACCCTTTGGAAGAAGGGCTCGTCATATAAATTCTGGAGAATCGTCGAGGGAGACCGGCACTTGTTCGGCGTGCAGGACGGCGGGTACATCCACCTGCTCGGAACCGACAAATTGGGGCGTGACCTGTTCAGCCGAATTCTCTACGGCGGCCGAATTTCATTATCCGTGGGACTCATCGGTGTCGCTCTCACACTCTTCATTGGCATCATCCTTGGAGGCATTTCAGGATACTTCGGCGGTCTCACCGACTACCTGATCCAGCGTTCCATCGAGATTCTTCAATGCATTCCCCAGCTTCCACTCTGGATGACCCTGAGCGCCGCGCTGCCACCCGTCTGGTCCGGCCTGAAAGTCTATTTCGGCATTACAATCATCCTCTCCTTTCTCGGGTGGACTGGACTCGCCCGGGTGGTCCGCGGCAAGTTCCTGTCATTACGCGAGGAAGACTTCGTAGTCGCCGCCGAAGTTGCGGGAGCGCGCCGGGGACGCATCATCCTGCGTCACATGCTGCCGTCATTCATGAGTCACATCATCACCGCCGCGACACTGGCGGTTCCCGGTATGATCCTGGGCGAGACCGCCCTGAGCTTCCTTGGAATCGGTCTGCGTGCGCCCATCGTGAGCTGGGGTGTTCTGCTTCAGCGCGCCCAAAACTACCAGGCTGTCGTGATGGCACCGTGGCTGTTACTCCCCGGTGTTTGCGTCATCATCGTGGTGCTGGCGTTCAACCTGGTCGGCGACGGCCTGCGTGACGCCGCGGATCCATATCATTGAGCGAGCGATGCGCCGCAGGGTGCTGTCGCTCCGATGGAGAGCGGTTCATCATCCCGCCATTCCCGGGAACGGCGGGGACCGCCGTACTTGAGAATGAATTGATCAGGACTTACGTCTGAAGTGCCATTTCCGTTTGACTACCCGATATCCTTCATTGACATGATGTAATTCCTGCGCTAGCTTAGAAAATCATGTCGATCCTGAAACCAAACAGCTTGCGATTGGTTGACCTGGTTCCCCTCGCTCTCCTGCTGGTGTTCCAGACTTGCCTGCCCCTGCATGCGGCCCAGCTCGCGGAACTCCCACCGCCTGAGAACAGCCCGATTACTGCGCCCTCCGGGGATTCCCCGGAATGCAAGGCAACGCCCTCTTCAAAGGGCAAATGCAAATGTTGCGAGGATCCCGGGAAAACAGCCGGAGACCAACCCCTGGCAACGAAGCCCTTGGAGTCGGCCCCGCGCACGGAAAAATTCGGCACCGAACCCTGGCCGGGACAGAAAAAAAAGGCCGGTTTACCCCGCCCCGTCTCGGTCGTTCCGGTCTGAGGATTGTGACCTGGAGAAGGCGGCACCGTGCGTGGCGCGAGACTGGCTGGAGATACCACAAAACTCATTTTTTCTTTCCGCTGGATTCCCGAGAAGGATGACAACGGTCAGATTTACTTTGCCCTTCGATACGTGGTTCATCCGGATGTTTCGATCGGCTTCGATGTCCGCCCCTTGACCGGCGATGTCGGATTCCTTGCGACATGGCGTGCCCTCGAGGAGACGGAACGCCGGCCGGCCCTCGTGTTGGGCACCAGCAACGATGATTTCACCGTCGGCGGGGTGGAAGAGAACAGCCAGACCCTGTACGGCATGCTGGCCAAAAGTCTGTTCAATGTCGGGCCGGTACATGTTGCGCCGTATGCCGGCGCCGCCTGGATCTTCGAATTGGAAGAGCTACGCCCGTTAGGAGGCGTCAACCTGGGATTTCAGAATTTCTCGACGCTGGTGCAGTACAGCGGAACAGACACCCATTTGAATGTGTCGTACCGGCACGAAAAGAACGTGCTCAGCGTTATCTACTGGGGACTCAAGTACCCGGGCCTCGCGTACACACGGAGATTTTAGACGGCTGTTCGATATCGATCAGCACGTGCTCAATGCGCTGGTCACGACGAATGTCCAAGCCCAGCTCCCGAACCACAACTCGTCGTCGCGCTGCGTCACCCGGCTCCACCCGAAGCTTGTTCTTCCGGCGAGTCAGTGTTCCACCCAACGCGATCCACCCGAAGTCCGGATCATTCACGACATAGCAGGCGGAGTTGTAGACCGCCGCGGACAGGCCGACCCCCGCATCGCCACTGTACTGGTTGAACCCGAAATTCGGGCTGGTCGGATTCGGCGTGAAACACATGGCCGCGCGCCCATGGCGATCAATCAGCGCCCACTGGCCACGAAGCCCGCCGACTCCGAGCGCGAGTTGGAGCGGGTCCCCGGTCGCTTCGTACTCGTCCAGCAGCGTGGTGTTGTTGATGCCTACGCTGTAGTGCAGACAGGTCTCGGCGAGATCGGTCCAGTGCCGGTACGGATCGTGGCCGATCGCGTCCCACCACCGCTTTTCCGATGCATATTGATACCACGTCGGCTGCGGGCCCCGGGCGGAGATGATAATGTCGCTGACGGCCCTCGCACCGCGCCGGTCGCCGGCCAATCGACGGGCATGAGCATATTCCGTGAGGCAAACATTGTCGTACCCGTTGTTGGCCGGTCGCGGCGGATCTACCCTGGCAACGCGCCTTCGCCTCGTTTCAAGTTTCCTCAATAAAGGTTCGAACTCGGAATCCAGTCCCGTCATTCGGCACGCATCGATCATATCGGAAATCAATTCACCCCCGATGTGAGCAATGGGAAGAAGTGCCGGCCGGCCATGCTCGAACATGCCCTCCAGCGAATTCATCGCGAGCCGCAGCCATTCCTGTGCAGGTCCGAATCGAGGCCACCGCAAATGCAGCCGGTACATGGCATAGTAGAAATTGGCAAAGTGAACGTAATTGAAGGTGCGGTGCTCCGCCGCCGGAGGAAGCCACCAATAAATCTCACCGGTTTTCCGATTGTGAAGCTTCCGCAGGAATCCGCCGGCGTAGTCTTTCAGGCGCAGGACTTCGCCCTCGTTCGGGTCGAGGAAATTCTTCTCGGCCAGAAAACGTGCCTCGCAGATTCCTCCTTCGTAGCATCCGCATCCCCAAAGATCGCTGAGCTTCGCGACCAGCTCGCCCGAGGGATTGTGGCGAATCAGGATCGCTCCGTTCAGGGTGTTCCGAGGACGCTTGAAATACTGCTCCCCATCGATCCGGCGGGCGCGGCTGCGCATGAGGTCAGGGAGCGGCTGCACCCCGAACAGCTGGATCCTCGTCTGTCGACCGTCGGGACGGCGCAGATCGCAATGGCTCGGGCCATGGCGCTTGGTCGACAACTCAAAACACTGGCGGCCGGACGACGACGGGATCTTGCGCACTGCGACTCCGGGTCCAGGCTTCGGCACGACCTGCTCCCGGCAGGCAACCGCCAGGTATGCCGCGTCGTCGTGGGGAATGACCGGAGAAGGAAGCAGGCGTATGCCGACCTGCCCGGTCTTGTGTTGCCGGGAAACGATATGCTCCCGGTTCGGTAGCCAGCACATCGTCCAGCCGAATCGTACCGTTTCTCCGGCGGAAATCGTGATCGCTTTGACCGGCGTCGGCCAGGAAGTCCGGCCATGTCTTTCCAGCAGCGATTCCGCGGCCGCGAACATGCGGAGGACGCCGGGCCAGGGAAAGTGGTTCCCGATAGATTTGTGGTTTGCACATGCTTTCTTATCACGCGCCGGCGGCAGGTAGGGAGCGCGATCCGTAAATGGAATGCGATCCGTGTATTGGATGTAATCGTAGTCGTAGTAACCAATCGGGGTCTGATGGTCCGCGGCGAGAAACAGGCTCTCCCCTTCCCGCCCGACGCGCTCGGCCAGAACCCAACTGGAGAAGCCGCCCGCATACGGGTGCTCGATCACCTGTTGCCGGTACATTCGCAAAAGATTGCGTTTTGTGCGCTTGCAGCGGCCATAGTTGGTGTTCAGCGGAAACAGCCAGCCCAGTTCCCCAAGTCGGACTCGTCTGCGGCCAGGATTATGCAATTCCCAAACCGCCGACAATTCAGACGCGCGAAGGGTCCATCGCACTGTCGCCTCGAGGCGGGATGACCCGATGACGATCCCGCCGGTGACGGAAACCGAGCGTTTTCCCGCGGAGATCTCCTCCGGCTGCGCGTCCGGGGACGGCCACCGCACGGGCTCGCTCCAACCTTCCGGCCCCGCGGCCGTCACCTGCAGAACCCCGAACCCGATGGACGGCTCCGTGGCCATGAGAACCATATTTTGGGGAGTGGCCAACCATTCGGTTCCGAACGGATCACCGGGCCGGCGAAGGGAAGAGGGACGGCCAAATTTTCGGCCGAACATCACACTGAAATTCTTGTTTTCAAGCTGAATACTCATCGCGCGAATCTCTGTAGCACGGGAGACCCGTTAACGCCAGTGCTCATCAGTCCGTAAAGTCGCAGAATCTTCCAATTTGGTTGAATCCGATTTGGAGTGCGGTGGCAGAGCGAAGTCGGAGCGATAGCGGAAACCCCGGCGAAGGCCGGGGCGGCGACACCGCTTTGGCTCCGCGAGGAGCGTGCCGAAACCACCGCGACTGCAATGCGGAATCAACCATGGCTTGGACACAGGTTCCGGCCCGCTCCGCGGGAAGCCAAAGTCGAAGATCCCGGGCACCGCGCCGGGGCGCCGTCGCCGCTCCGCCACGACTTCGCCCTGCGTGGCTTCGTCGGGCTGCGCTCTGCCGGCGCAATTCCAAAAGTGTGAACGCCTGTGAACTTGATCACGAAGCCGGTCATCTGCCGTTGACTAATGCCGGCCATGCTGAGATAAATCAGATCGTCCCGAACCCCATTAAGCTGAAAAACCATAGAAAACCCAATCATGAAGATCCACAACCAAACCATCAAGAAGGGCGCGATTACGCGCGGGTATATCGAGACGTCCGGTTATGCCAAGGGGATCCGGTTGAAGCTTCCGTTCATCGCGGCGGCGGGAACGAAACCAGGGAAAATCCTCGCCATCACCGCCCTTCAACACGGGCGCGAATTGAACGGCCCCGCGGCCGTGCATCGTTTTTTTCAGCAGGTAAAGCCCCGTACTCTTCGAGGAACAATTCTTGCGTTTCCGGTGGTGCACCCGGTACCGGTATACGCTCACGTCCAGGACTGGCCGCACGAAGTGACACGAGGATTGAGTCATTTTCCTCCCCATGAACCCATGAACGTGAACCGGAATTGGCCGGGTAGCGATTCCGGCAGTTATCACCAGCGCATCACCGCCGCGGTCTTCAGGTATCTCAAACGCGCCGATTGCGTTCTGGACTTGCACGGATGGAGCGATCGGACCATCGGCCTGACCTGGGGACAGAAGTATAGTGCTGCCTATGTCCGGGCCTTCGCCTTTCCCTGGTGCATGATCCACAATACGGTCGTCGCTTCCGGCATGTTGGAGGAAGCCTGTAAGAAGGAAAAGGTTCCCTATGTCATCAACGAGTCCACACCCCAGAACAAGGTTGAACCGGCATCCGTGCAGCACCTTCTTCGCGGGATCCGAAACCTGGCGAAGTCGCTGGACATCATGGACGGGGACCTTGAGTTTCCGCCCCGTTCGTACGAGCTTGGCGGTACCGACAGCATCGTGGTTGAATCCGAACATCACGGGCTTGCCGTGACCGATCTATACCCTGGCGAAGTCGTGGAAGAAGGCGATCCAATCGTCGAAATCGTGGATCTGGATAAGTTTCGAACCGTACAGACGGTCCGAGCTCCAAAGCGGATGCTCCTTCAGTCGGTCGGCTGCACCTGGGCAACCGGGATGCAGACCTACGACGTAGTCCAGCCCGGCGACGTAATCGCGAGGCTCGCAGGGATCGACCGGGAATATGTGGATGGAAAGAGGCAGTAGCGCGTAGGAGCGCGACTTTCGAATGTCCGATTTTTGATTTCACCGGGGAATCATCCTTTTCAGCGATTGAGAAATGCGAGTTCACCAAATTCGAAATCCGAAATTCCTCCTCCTTCCTCCCCAGAGGCTTGTCATTCCCACAAAACCGGACTATTATATCCGATAATTCGTTCATGTTACGTCCATGATAAAGAGAACTCCTCGCCATAGCGGATTTACGCTGATCGAGCTGCTGGTAGTGATCGCCATCATCGCGGTCTTGGCGGCATTGCTTGTCCCCTCTTTGAAGAAAGCGTTGGAAATGGGCAGGCGAACTGTATGTAAATCCAATCTGCGGCAAATCGGGCACTCGATCATCATGTATTCTACGGACCATGACGGGATGATGCCGTTCTCGGGAAAGCATGGTTCGACCGGGTGTCTCGATGAAATCTACCGCTTCGGCGGCAAACGCGGATGGTATGGGCACGGACTCCCATACGGTTTGGGTTACCTGGGCGACAAGAGTAACACGACTCTGGCCATGCTCTGGTGCCCCACCTGGAACATCACCGTACCTCCATTTAGCTTCGAAAGGGAACACCGCGAAGCCGATGGTTTCAGGGGTGACGGCAGCGGCATGAACACCGGGTATGAAACACGCGGATATTTTGACTGGCCGGTGGAATTTCCGCCGGCGGGCTATGCGGAAAATCCGGCCATCGTCCGTGACATGAGCCGGGGCAGATATTATTGCGGACACTCGCCGTCGATCAATGTTGCGTACTTGGCAAACGAAGAGTCCTGGGGATATAACGCACTCTATCTCGATGCCAGCGTGAATTGGTTCGAACTGCGCGAGGCCGGCTGGCCACATGCGGGATTGACAGCCATGGGCGACGACCCGAACGAGCAATGGGGCATTTTTGACCACCGATAGCTGTGCTCTCAAATGAGATGACCCCCTCTCTCTGCATCTGGATCGTTGCGGCAACGCTGTCGTCCGCCGGTACGGAGTTCTACTCCCTGGTTCAGGACGGAGAATCGAAATCCACCATTGTCCTCGCCCCCGAGCCGACATTCCAGGAGACCCTCGGCGCGGATGAACTTCAACGATACGTCCATCTCATGACCGGCGCCGAGTTGCCGGTGCATCGTGCCGGCACATTCGACGACAACACCGATGACCTTCTCATCGCGATTGGGCGACCCGCGACACACCCCCTGTTGAGAGAACTGGAATCAGAAGGTCTAGTCTCAGTCGATGCGGCAGAACTCACCGAAGAGGGATTCATCCTGAAAACCGCCCGGTGGCGCAATCATGACGTAATCGCTATCGCCGGGGCCGGCGATGTGTCCACGCTGTACGCGGTGTACGACCTCCTCGAACGGTTCGGACGAATCGGGTTCTTCCGCTACGAAGAGCATGTTCCCCGAACGCCTGACTTCACGATCCCAGCCTGCGACATCAAGGAAAGACCCCACTTCAAGGTTCGCATGCACGGAGGTCAATACCACTATTACGGAATCCAATGGTTCAGCGAGAACCAGTGGAAGGAAAATCTCCGCTGGTACGCAAAGCACCGCATGAACCGAACCAACTTTCAGCCGGGTCCGGCGGTTCACGATCACGCTTCACGGGATGTATGGAAGCGGCTGGGTCTCCGGAACAAGGAGGATGAGGAGCCGGTCGACGAAAAAACCGCAAGCGCCGTACTCCTGCTTCAGCAAATGTCCCGGTACGGTCGAAAACTGGGCGTCCACGCGCCCCTCGCATCGACCGATGGGCAGTTGCCTCCCGACATTGTGGAGGCGTTCAAGGAGAAGTATCCCGATGTGAAGACCTTCGAATTCAAGCGGCACACATCCGACAGCTGGGTTGATCCGGACGAGCCGATGTGGTTGAAACTGAACCAGGCCTATTTTGAGAGCAGCGTCGAGTTCTACGGGGACACGAAACTCTACGGCCTTCCCTCTCCCTGGACGGAACGCGCGCCGGGAGATTCCCCCGAAGAGCAGGAGCGTCTGACGCGCAAGTTCGGTGACGCCGTAGCGAAGTTGGCCACGTGGACCGAGGAGAAGT
>CAUZEO010000186.1:0-10285 GCA_963578625.1 Kiritimatiellia bacterium
CAGCCGGAAATGGGCTGTCTTTGCGGATCGGACGTCCCTTTTTTCCTCCGGGAACCGCTATACGACCCGCAACCCGGCCATTCGCTTCACGAGGTTGTTGGGCGAATCATTGAATCCAACGGCACGCGCCACCGCGAAGGCGAGCTCGCCATGAGTAAAATCCCCGGTCACACCGGGGTCCGGGAACGTATCTGGATGAAGGAGGATGAAGCCAATCCCCTGCCGAAGACACTGAAAATAGAAGAGGGCGTTTTGTCACAGCCACTCGGGACCGTGATTCACGCTGCCAGAAAACTGCCCAACCTGGTCGACAAGCGGGTTGCGATCGTAGGGCAGGGCCCGATGGGGCAACTCTTTACTTCCACCATCAGAAGCTTGGGAGCGCGAAGCATCATCTGCATAGATCCAGTAGCCGCCCGCCTCGAAGTCAGCGAATTAATGGGTGCGACAGACGTGATTAACCCGCAGGAGCTGGATCCAGTTGACGCAGTCAAACAACTAACCGGCGGATCGGGCGCGGACCTTGTTATCGAAGCGGTCGGTCATCACGATCTGGCGCTGAATCAGTGCATTCAAATGTGCCGGCCCGAAGGGCGCATACTGCAGTTCGGTGTCCCTCTGCGCGGCTCAATCTCGATTCAACTCGACGACCTGTTTCGAAAAAATATTACCCTGATTACAAGTGTCGATCCCTATCCTGATCCAGACTACGGGCTGGCCATGAGCTGGATCGGCGAGGGCCGCATCGATGTCGGACCCCTGGTCACGCACCACTTTCCGATCACGGAAATTCAAACCGCCTATGACACCTTCAGCGGAAGAAAAGACGGTGCAATTAAGGTCTTCCTCGATTTCCCGAATCGCGGAAGTGAATAGCCTCTTGCCTATGAATCGGTTTTCACTCTGCTTGATCCTTACTCTGCTGCCGCTTGGCTGCACCTCCCTCAAACCGAAGACTTCCTCCGCCTCCTTCGTGGGCACAGAAGTAATTAAAGAATTGGACAGCCGACTTTATCTTGAATGCGTGCATCCCGAATCCGAAGAAGCTGAAGCCCGCAAACTGAAGCGAAGTTCCATCGACCGCTCCATGTATTACTCCGACAAGGCAAACCGGGACAGGCCCACGACGCTGGATATTCCCACCACATATACGATTCCGGCCGATGCGTTCCGAAACGAAGACAATGCCGGCGCGGATGGACAGCTATCCCTGGTACTGCAACTTAGGGAGCGTCGAAAGATTCTCAAAGCGAAGGTCTACCAGATTCGGACCTCTTTGTTTGACGAGAACGACACCTTTGTGCGCAAACGACTGGAAACCGAAAAATATCCGAGATATTACGATTGGGTCTGGCACCCAGACTGCAAAGTCCGCCCACGACGCCCGATCTGGTTCGCGGTGCGAGGAAAGGATCAAAGCCCAGGCCACATCCTTGCCGGAAAGGGTCTGCTCGACAGCGACGGCTCCATCACGTTCAACTTGCAGCCTGATCTCGATTTTGGAGCCTCCTCGTCGGAAGGATTGACGATTGCCTTTACCTGCCCCGAAGATGCACTCTACGCGGAAGCAGTGATTCCGCAGGAAGTATTCGTCGCACGACGGAGTAAATGAAGCCCCGGATTTAATTTTAGATCATGTCCACTCCTTCCGATTTTAGAAAAAACAATACCCTGTTGATCGGGTCTGCCCAATCAGCCACGCAAACATCCGTCCGACGCCTCCTCCTGGTACCATTTGTTTCGTCTGTCCTTTTTGCCTCGGGATGTCAGAGCCTTGAATCAACCCGATTGGTCGACTGGACAGAGAAAGGCGGCGTTGAATCTGTCGAGGAGCGCGGCGAAAGCCGCCTGTTTCTGGAAGTTGCTGTCCCGGAACCTTCCTGCGTTCAGCGAGACAGAATTCGGCGCGACGCGTGGCTCAAGGCAGACTATGAGTCGGACAAAAAACGGCCTTTCACGGCCTTCGAAATCCCAACTGAGTACAGCTTAACCTCGGAAGACTTTCAAACAAGCGGCACGCAGACGGGACATACCGGGCCGCACATCCTGTTCCAATTAAGACAGCGAGAATTCGTCACCGTACAGAAGAGCCACGAAGTGGTAACCCGGGGTGCTTTCTCCAGCCAGACGAAATCAAAAGTCGAGAACCTCAATGTCTGGAGCTACTGGCAGTGGGAGCCGGAGCGAAAGACGGTTGGTCACCATGAAGTAATCGTTCGGATTCCCGAGTTGGCGAAGAGCCCTGGATTTTTTTCAGAGTTCAACGGATTACTCGACGACCAGGGCCAATTCAGATTCAGCCTCGCCCCCTTGCTTGAAGCCGGCGCGCGGCAAGGGCGATATCCGCTCCTCACCCTGGAGGTGGACTGCCCCAAAAAAGACCTCTCTATCTTGGTAAAAATCAGGGCGGAAGTACTATTCCAGTTTTTGCAACAAACCTCTCAAGCTGTTGAATCGGATCCTCAAAACGATCCGCAGAGGGCAGGATAAATTCCGTGACGGATGTTGGATTCAGCGTAGTAGGGCTCGGCATGGGAAAAGGACGTGCCGGGCAAGTTGTCCAAACAGACGGCGCCAGGCTCGTCAGCGTTGTGGATCTCAATGAATCTCTTGCGAAAGAAGTCGGGGGAAAACATGGATGCAAATGGACAACAGACCTCGACGATGCCCTGCATGACGGCGACGTAGACGTTGTATTTGTTGTGACACCTTCCGGCCTGCACGGAGAGATCGCGGTGCGAGCACTCGAGGCAGGCAAACACGCGATCAGCACCAAGCCTATGGAAGTCACTCCTGAACGTTGCGACACGATGATTGAGGCTCAGCAAAAGACCGGGAAATTACTCGGCATCGATTTCCAGGAAAGATACCTGGAGTCGAACCAATTCGTAAAATTTGCGATGACCGAAGGGCTTCTGGGAAAACCTGTATTGGGGGAAGCGCGGCTGAAATGGTACCGGAGTCAACCGTACTACGACGAAGGCGGCTGGCGCGGGACCTGGAAGATGGACGGAGGCGGCTCGCTTGCCAATCAATCCATTCATTGGATCGATCTGTTGCAGTGGATCATGGGCGACGCCAATCGGGTTTGGGCCAAGACCGGAACCTTCACCCACCAGATTGAAACGGAGGACATTGGCAGTGCCATGATCGAATTCAAGAGTGGAGCCATGGGTGGAATCCTGGGCACCACGACATTTCCCGGGGATCCGTTCGCCGGTCTTGAGATACATGGTGCGGAAGGCGGGTTCATCTCCACGCGGACAGAGCCGGAATGGTATTTTCTTGAAAACATGGAGGACAGGAAGCAAAAACTCGAACGTTTGACACCGGCGAATAACATTGTCGAGGACTTCGTATCGGCCGTCCGCGATGGAACACCGCTGCTTTGTGACGGCGAGGAAGGCCGAAAGTCTATCGCTCTTCTTGCGGCAGTGTACCAATCCGGACTTCAGGACGGCGCAGTAGTGACGGTGCGTTAACGAAGGGATCACCTCTCAACATCTCGCCTCAGTCAAACACTCAATCCAGGCGCAAACATTGAATGAACCAGATCCAACTCACCGTCCATTCCTGCTCACACAGCCGGCACCACACACCGGTCTCGTTTACCCTGCCGGAGCAAATTGCGGCCGGACGATTAGTCAACGAGGAAATCGGCGACGAAATTCCCTGCCAGATCTTCGATAACCGATTGCACTTCATCGTGGAGGCGATTCCTGCGGGAATTGACGGCAGCTATCTGTTCCATCCCGGCGAGGAGTCCGCTGCCGCGACAAAGGGCGTGAAGGCTCGTCATCAAAATAGAAACAAGTTGATCGATTTCCGTGTGCTGGGACGCGCGTTCACGACATACCACTATTCGACCGAAACCCCTCGGCCATTTTTCCATCCCCTTCTTGGCCCGTATAAGAGGCCGATGACTCGCGCCTATCCGATGGAGGAAGCCGAAGGGGAAACATCAGATCACATGCATCACCGAGGCGTGTGGGTTGCGCATGGAGATGTAAACGGGACAGACAATTGGTCCGAAGCCGGCAACCACGGACGGCAAGTGCACAAGAGTTTCGACTACATCATCGAGGGGCCGGTTTTCGCGGAGTTTTGCGAACGGCTTCAGTGGGAGGACCACGAACAGAAGAAGGTCATGGAGGAGATCCGGACATTCCGGATTTACGCGACGCCGGATTCCAGCCGATGTGTTGATATGAGGGTAGAGTTGATCGCTTCCGACGGAGAAGTCCGCCTTGGCGATACGAAGGAGGGCGGGATTTGCAGTGTACGAGTTGCAACAAGCATGGACGGAGACAAGGGCGGCCGGATAAGAACCAGCGCGGGGGGAGTCGGAGAGGCTGAATGCTGGGGAAAACCTGCGCACTGGTGTGACTACGAGGGCCAGGTGGAAGGCAAAAAAGTCGGCATAGCCATCTTCGACCATCCGCTGAATTTTCGGCATCCCACCTGCTGGCACGTTCGGGACTACGGCCTGATGACCGCCAACCCTTTCGGCTATTCCGATTTCAATAGTAGCTTTCTGAAAAACGGAGCCCACACGATTTCTGCGGGGAAGACACTTTCTTTTCAGTACCGCCTGTACATTCACAAACCGGATTCCCGTACCTCAACGGTCGCGGACCGGTATCAGGATTTCGCTAATCCACCCCAGGTGAAGAATAAAGGGCAGAACTAGCCGGCGGTTGCGGTGTGTACAATCCGGTTGTTGAAGTTCCGGAGCAACTGCAGGCCCGATCGCTGGCTTTTCTCGGGGTGAAACTGCGCCGCCATCATACGATTGCGCCACACCACAGATGCGTATTCCGCGCCGTAGCAAGTTGCGCCGGCAACTACGTCCTGTTCGGCTGGCTCTGCGAAGTACGAATGAACAAAGTAAAAGTGTGTATTATCGGGAATGGATTCGAATAGCGGGCAGGTTGGGGCCACCTGTGCGACACGGTTCCAACCAATTTGAGGAACTTTCCTACCCGGTCCTTCCTCAAACCGTCGGACTTTGCCCTTCAACACGGCCAACCCCGGGACGTCCGGCGCCTCTTCGCTTGTTTCAAAAAGAATCTGCAACCCAAGGCAGATTCCCAGAAACGGCTTATCGGCGGCGATCCAGGTCCGTATCGGGTCGACGAACCCCTCCTTTTCCAGATTCCGCATACAATCCGCGAATCCGCCAACGCCGGGAAGAATGACGGCAGCACATCCGTCCATCTGCTCCGGGGTGGTGATCACACGCGCATCCAGATCCAAAAAATTAGATGCGTTACGTACGCTTCCCAGATTGCCCATACCGTAGTCGATAATCCCGATCATTGCCGACCATCCAATCAATCAGTCAAAGTCCCCTTGCTGGAGGGGATCCCCTTTACCCTTGCGTCCTTTTCACAAGCATCCCGAAGCGCCCTGGCTACCCCTTTGAAAACCGATTCATAGGCATGGTGAACATCGTCGCCGTATACTTGCTCGATGTGGAGATTCATTCGTCCTTTCTGCGCAAGCGACTCGAAGAAGTGTTTGAGCAGCCATGCGTCGAAATCCCGGATTTTCCGGTCCTGCATGGCGATGGAATATACGAGGTAGGGCCGACCGCCGAGATCGACAGCAACGCGACTAAGCGCTTCATCCATGGGAAGCATGCTCGAGCCGTACCTGCGGATTCCCGCGCGGTCACCCAAAGCCTGGTCGAGCGCATTTCCCAGAGCGAGGCCTACATCCTCCACGGTGTGGTGGTAGTCCACGTCGAGATCTCCCTTTGCGCACAACTTCAAATCGATGAGGGAGTGCTTGGACAGCAGGTCCAGCATGTGATTGAAGAACGGAATGCCCGTCTCGATCTCGTATGAACCGGTGCCGTCCACGTCCAATTCCAAACGAATCTCCGTCTCCCCTGTTTTCCGCTGAATAAGTGCTTTTCGATCGCTCATTGTCTACCCTTCCATCCGATTCACAGTAAAACGACCGGCCGAGGAGATTTCCTAGCCGGTCGTTCTCAATTCTTCGGTTGAACAGTCCGTCAGGTCTTCTCAGGCTCCTCGCCGGAAGTTGAAACCTCGTCGTGGCCGCCGCCTTCCTCTCCCGGCTCGGCATCAGTTTCGGCCTCAGTTTCGGCCTCGGCTACGGCAACTTCCGGGGAAGCAATCGCGCCTGCGCTCCGTTCGATCCACTCCAGGATGGCCATTTCAGCATTGTCGCTCAAACGTCGTCCCAGTTTCATGATCCGCGTATACCCGCCCGCGCGTCCTTCGAAAGTGGGCACGATTGCGTCAAACAGCTCTTTCACTCGTTCCGGTCGGCGCAGTTTCGAGATCGCCCGTCTGCGCGCAGATAAGTCACCCCTTTTGCCCAGGGTCACCATCTTCTCCGCCAGCGATCTTGTGGCCTTCGCCTTCGGAAGCGTTGTTGTAATTCGTTTTTCGTGAATCAGGTCACACACCAAACCCGCCAGCATCGCTTCGCGATGTGCCGTCGGCCGACCTAACTTGACAGTACGTTTTCTATGGCGCATGACCCAGCCCGCCTCTTATTCATGGATTGTCGACTCGGCCGGCGGTTTGAGCAAATCGTTATCAAACGTCATGCCCAATGCCAGACCCAGATCGGAAATCTTTTGTTTGATCTCGTTCAGTGATTTTTTTCCAAAGTTTCGATACTTGAGCATTTCAGCTTCAGTTTTCTGCGCCAACTCGCCAACGGTCGTGATGTTGGCGTTATTCAGGCAGTTCGCGGCGCGAACGCTGAGCTCGATCTCGTTGACGCTCATGTTCAATTTTCTGCGTAAGTCTTCGCGCTCGGTATCTACCTGTTTCTCGCTCTCCTCAAATTCGACCAGGTCTTTGTCATAGCTGACGAAGACATCCAGATGGTGACGAAGGATCGCCGCGGATAAAGTGAGGGCGTCATCCGCGGAAACGCGGCCGTCCGTCCAGAGTTCCAGCACGAGGCGATCATAATCCGTCCGACGTCCAACGCGGGTATTTTCCACCGCAAATTTGACGCGAGTCACCGGCGAAAAAAGTGAATCAATCGGGATTACACCGATTTCCTGCTCCTCGCTCTTATTCCACTCCGCAGGGCAATATCCGCGGCCGATCCGAACCTCTAGCTCCGCGGCGAATCGGCCGTCCGCATCGAGGGTGCAAATTCGGTGCTCGGGGTTTAGAACTTCGACGGTTCCATCGGTTTGGATATCTCCCGCGGTCACTTCGCCCGGCCCGGATACGTTTATGGTCAACCGGCGAGCCTCCCGCGAATAGGACTTCAGCAGGACTTTCTTCAAATTCAGAATGATGTCGGTGACGTCCTCTACAACGCCGGACAAAGTGCAGAATTCATGGAGCGCGTCTTCGATCTTAATCGAAGAGATTGCGGCGCCTTCCAGTGAGGAGAGGAGAACGCGGCGAAGGGAATTCCCAATGGTTCGCCCGTAACCGGCTTCCAGGGGTTCAGCGACAAACCGACCGAAATTTTCGGCGTATTCGTTTTCGTCTTTAACAATTCGCTTCGGCATTTCGAAGCGTCCGAGTCTGCGTGCCATATCTCTTTCTCCCAGGGCCGCCCGTTAAACGGCCCGTATGGTTACTTTTCCTTGGAATCGAACTACGCATCGCGAATCGCGCGATACGAACCCGTTCGAACTATTTCGAATACAACTCAACAACGAGCTGTTCGTTTACAATCGGGGCAATTTCCTCGCGCGAGGGAACGTGCTTGATCTGCCCCTGCAAATTGGCTTTGTCCACGGTGATCCAACCGGCCAACCCGCGACTCTCCGCAGGCTCCATCCACTGGGAAACGAATTCGCGGCTACCGGCTTTCTCGCGCACCGAAACCGTGTCACCGGCTTTGCAAACCGTTCCAGGCATGGTGGCCTTCCGGCCATTCAGTTTTACATGCCCGTGGCGCACGAACTGGCGCGCAGCCCGGCGGGACGGCGCGAATCCGAGTCGAAACACAATATTGTCGAGGCGCATTTCCAGCAGTTGAAGCAAATTCTCTCCTGTCACCCCGTCCTGGCGAACTGCGCGCTCGAAAAATCGCCGGAACTGGCTTTCGAGCATGCCGTACATACGGCGCAGCCGCTGCTTTTCGCGGAGCTGAACCGCGTAGTCCGACGTTTTGGTCCGCCGTTGCCCGTGCATTCCGGGTGGGGGTTTCCCCTGTTCAATGGCACATTTTGCCATGAAACAACGATCGCCTTTGAGAAAAAGCTTCATGCCCTCTCGACGGCACTGTCTGCATGCTGGTCCGATGTAGCGTCCCATGTTCTTCGAATTCCTTACACCCGGCGGCGTTTTCTGGGCCGGCATCCGTTATGAGGAACCGGCGTTACATCCTTGATTGCGGAAACGGAGAGTCCAGCCGACTGGAGCGCGCGAATGGCCGACTCACGGCCTGCGCCCGGTCCCTGTACCCTGACTTCCACTTCATTCATCCCCATGGCCACGGCCTGGCGCGCCGCTTCCTGAGAAACAACGGTAGCGGCGAACGCTGTGCTTTTTCGCGAGCCCTTGAAACCGCCCCGGCCAGCCGAAGACCATGCCACCACGTTCCCCTTCACATCCGTGATCGAAACGATGGTGTTATTAAAAGTTGCCTTGATAAAGACGATCCCGACCGGGACCACTTTCCCGGATTTACTACGACGCCGACCCGCGACCGTCTTCGCTGCCGGCAACGGATCGGGCTCCAGCCCGGGGGGCAACCCACTCGGCGCGCTCTCCGCGGCGGCAGCTTCTGCCGGGGCGGCATCTTCAGCCTTCGGCGCTGCTGCCTCAGGTTTCACGGGCGCCTCGGGCTCTATCTTCGGTTCCGGAGTTTCGCTCTCGGGCGGCTGTTCGGGCGTATTCTCGTCGGCCATCATTCGTTTCCTGAACTTTCTTTATGCCTTGCCGGTTCGTTTAAACGCGCGCGGCCTTTCTTGCGGTCTTATCCCGGATCGCGCCGATCGTTTTCTTCGGTCCCTTCCGCGTCCGTGCATTGGTAGACGTGCGCTGACCCCGTACTGGAAGGCTGCGCCGATGACGCATCCCGCGGTAGCTGCCGATACTGATCAACCGGCGAATGTTCTGCTGCACGTCACGCCGAAGATCCCCTTCAATCAGAAAATCGGTGGACTGAAGAACCTGCGTCAGCCCCCTGATTTCATCGTCCGTCAAATCGTCTGCATACTTCGCGCGATCAAGACCTGCCTCGGCGATTACTTTCAGCGAGAGAGTCGGGCCAATGCCAAAGATGTAGCGGAGGGAGTACTCCAGCCTCTTTCTACCCGGTATGTCTATTCCCAAAACTCGTGGCATGATTCAACCTGCTTTCGGCTTGTTATCCCTGTCGCTGCTTGTGGCGCGGGTTGACGCAAATCACCCTGACTACGCCGTGCCGTTTAATGACGCGGCATCGTTCACACATTCTCTTTACTGAGCTTCGTACTTTCATCGCACTTTGCTTTCCGGACTTTCGGTCGTTTCGATCCGCGCCACCGACATATCATACGGGGAAAACGCCACTTTCACCTGGTCCGTAAGCCCGAACGGACCGAATTTCCGCCCGCCCTTTGCTTTGGCAAGCGCAATGAACCGGTGGCCATTCTCGAGAGTGGCGGAAAAGACTGAATCGTCTATCATATCCAGCAACGTGGCGTCCAGCCGAATTAATTCATTTTTTTGCATGTGAGGACCTCGGGGACCGAATCCTGGACCAGGACCGTATGCTCAAAGTGGGCCGAAGGCATCCTGTCGCCAGTCAAAACGGTCCATCCGTCGGGCAAAACCTCCACATCCGGGGTACCGAGATTTATCATGGGCTCGATCGCCAGGGTCATCCCTGCACGGAGCTTGGGGCCCTTGCCGGGGGGGCCAAAATTGGGAATCTGGGGCTCTTCGTGCATTTTCCGCCCCACGCCGTGGCCGACAAATTCCTTGACAACATCAAGCCCAGCCGCTGTCGCCACTTTTTCTACCGCGTGTGAAATGTCGGTGAGTCTTCCACCAGAAATCGCCTTGGAGATTCCTGCGTGCAACGCCTCCTCGGTGGTTTTCACCAGCCGAATAATGTCCGGATCCTGAACCCCGATCATCACGGTACGCGCATTGTCGCCGACCCACCCAGCGTAAATCGTCCCGATATCGATACTGACGATGTCACCCATTTTCAGCTGGCGATTCGTAGGAATGCCATGAACAACTTCGTCGTTCACCGAGGTGCAAATATGGGCGGGATATCCGCGGTAATTGATAAAGGCGCTTTCCGCCCCGAACTCCTCCATCCGGGTCTGGGCAAAGTC
>CAUZEO010000187.1:0-10256 GCA_963578625.1 Kiritimatiellia bacterium
AGACCTCACTAAAAACTAAACACTGAATACTTCCTTCTACCTACCTCCCCCTCTCTTCCCCGCCTTCCGTAGGATCTCCCGCTCCTGCTCCGAAAGGCTGTTCAGGCCTTGTTCGGAAATCTTGTCGAGGATCGCGTCGATCTCCTGCTCTTTCCGCTGGACAGATTCCTGGTTCCGGGCAACGCGCTTTTCGTGTGAACGGGTGCGCATCCGCGATGGACTCATTCCGGTTTTGTCGCTGAGCCAACCGGTAATCGCGAGTGGGCCCGACGCGCCCCTGCGATGCAAAAGAATAAATGCACAACCCAGCGCGGCGAAGAAGTAGAACAACTCGTCCCACATATGATAGGCAAGGAACTGAATCAAGTAGACAAGAATGAAGACAATCGCGACCCATTTGGCCTTGAACTGGTAGAAAAATAGGGCGTCCGGTCGAATCATGGTAAATGAAACAAACACTACAAAGTGAATCGATCTTGGTCCTTCGAGTATAAATCCCGGGAACCAGGATCCAAACAGGAGCATGATAAGGACCGGCACCAATACCAGGGTGGCGTAAAACCATCCGAACCCACGGGTACCAAGGAACTGCTCCACCGGACTGCCGAACCAGTAAAGCATCACCATTTCAACCACGAACCAAATCGAGACGTGATTTACGAACGCATAGGTCACGAACGTCCACAAGTACCCGTCGCTGATGTTCTTCACCGAATAAACGAATATACCCAGGTCCGCCCCTTTCCCGGCTCCGATCATGAACGCGCAGAACAACGCGGTAACGATGTGCGCCAGGATCAGCGTGCGAGTGAGATCCATCGGGATCTTTCCGAAATAGAACAACGGCCGGGACGAGGAATATCCACCAAATTGCATTCGGTTACTCTGCCACGGAGTCAAACGCGGTGCAAAAGGAATCCGTCAGGTAGCGGAAGTCTTTTATCCTGCATAGCTCGGAAAGCACAGGCGGCCGAGACTTCCGGGCGTCGACTCCGAAGTTCGGCCTACTGCAACAACCTATAGATCTGCATCGGCGCGACAACCGGTTGCGTCACGGAGTCGTCGACGCCGGATGACCGCCTGGTCACTGCCGCTGTCGATGTGCAGGGCGGCAAAGAAGTTGGTGATGCGCACGCCGCGCACCCGGCACTGGCCGGCGCGGCAGAACTGCACGCCGATGCCGCCCGCGGAGGGATTGGATCCGTTGATTACGATTCCCGGTTCCCCCGAGGGCCAGCCGCCCTGCCAGCGGTTGCCGCCGTCTATGCTGGTTTCGTTGTCGGTGATCGCGGGCAGCGGACTCGCGGGCAAAATGGTCCCGGTGACACCGAAACGGATCACGTTGGCGCCAGGGCCGATGTTCGCCAGGCGAATGCACTTGCGCAGCGTATTGACAGCGCCGACCTGGTAGACGATTTTCCCGTCGTCCGTGGCACGGCGCCTTCGGCCCGTGCCACAACCGGCCCCACGCTTCTTCTGGCGTGCCGCGAAACCGCATGCTACAAAGCGAATATGCAAGAGACGGAAACACACCGAATCGACACCAAGGTAATCGCCGGCGAAAAGGACGGGCCGCACCTTCTCATTTCAGGTGGCGTTCACGGCGACGAATATGAGTCGATGGCTGCCGTTCGGCGATTGATGAAAGAAATCAGTCCCGAGTCGCTCACCGGCAGAGTCACCCTGGCGCCGGTATTCAACGAACCGGCTTTCGAGAACTACGCCCGCACCGGTCCGGACGAGCTTGACCTCGCGCGCGTCTTCACGGGAAATCCGGAAGGATCGATTTCGGAACGCGTGGCACACGCGGGCACGCAATTGATCGAGTCGGTGGATTATTTCATCGATCTGCACACCGGCGGACTCGCCATGAAAATCTTGCCGATGAGCGGCTATATCCTGCATGCGGACCCCTCCGTTCTAGACACGCAGCGGAGAATGTCCCGGGCCTTCAACCTGCCGGTCATCTGGGGCACCTACCCGGGACTCGACGGACGTTCCCTCTCCGTCGCCCGCGATGCGAATATACCGGCCATTTATGGGGAGTGGGGAGGCGGCGGAGGCTGCAACCCCGTGGGCGTCGAAGACTACGTAACCGGCTGCCTCAACGTGATGGCTGAACTCGAAATGCTCACAAAAGAACTTCCGGAATCCCGCGTGGAGCACGTGGTGGAGGACAATCGTCCGAACGCGGGATACATGCAGATCAACTACAACGCGCAGTCGTCCGGCTTTTTCGAACCCGCAGCTAAACTCGGAGACATGATTCGAATCGGCGATGTGATCGGCACGATCATCTCCACCCTGGGTGAAGTCGTCGAATCTGTACCATCAACACAGACCGGACTGCTCCTGACGCTTCGCGCACTGCCGCGCGTGGAAAAGGGGGATTGCCTGGCGGTGATCATCGAAATGGAAGTATAAATGACGATGGAGGAAGAAGCATGAGCGATCGACCTGTAGCTTTCATTACCGGTGCGTCGCAGGGCATCGGTGCGGCAACCGCGGAAGAATTCGCCCGCCGCGGTTACGACACCGCCCTGCTGGCTAGAAACAAGGAGAACCTCGAACGAGTTGCCGAAGCCGTGCGCGGCCACGGCGGAAGGGCCGCGGTCTATCCGGGAGATCTCGCCGACCTCGAGTTTGCAGAGAGTGCTGTGGAGAAATGCGCGCAAGAGCTCGGACGCATCGACGTCCTGATCAACAACGCCGCATGGCGCGAAATTGTGCCCCTTACCACCATTACGATCGAGTCCTGGGATAAGACCCTCCGGATCATGTTGACCGCGCCGGCATTCCTCGCGCGGTGGTGCGCGCCGCACATGGAAAAAGTGGGGAAAGGGGTGATCATCAACATCTCCAGCCTCCAATCGGAACGGGTTTCCGGATTCGGCACACAGTATATGGTAGCAAAAGGAGGTTTGGATACCCTCACGATGGATCTCGGCGCCCTGTATGGTTCGCGAGGCATTCGGACCGTCGGGTTAAACCTCGGCGCAATCGACACTGCAATGAGCGGCGACTACGAGTCGCCGGACGGCGAAAGCGTCGGCAAGGTGATGCGGGAATATTCGGAAGACATGATTCCTCTCCGCCGATGGGGCAGCCCTGAGGAAATCGGGCGTTGCATCGCCATGTTCGCGTCGGACGATGCATCGTACATAAACGGAGCAAATGTCCTTGTTGAAGGCGGATGGGCGCACAGCCTCTGGCCGCACAGCTTCAAGAAAATGATGTTTCCCGAGGACTTCAAGTGAGCATCTGGCGGTTTGCGGATTGGCTGCATCCCTGTGACCCCTCCTTTCGCATCTCCTTCGGAGAAGGCAACACGCCGTTAGTCCGCTCGCGCCACATCGGTCCGGAGGCCGGAGTAGGCCACCTTTACTTCAAGCTCGAAAATTTGAATCCGTCCGGATCCTACAAAGACCGTTTCGCCGCGGCGGCGATCTCAGACATGCTGGCCCGGGATAAACACCGCTGCATCGCCACCACCAGCGGCAATACCGGATCCGCTCTCGCCGCGGCTGCCGCGGCCGCAAAGATCGATTGCGAAATCGCCGTGGTTGCTACTGCGCCCCAGAGTAAACTGCGGCAAATGCTCGCCTACGGTGCGAAACTTTGCATCGTGGAAGGGTTCGGTATCGACCCGGACATAACCCGGGATGCGGTCGAAACAGTCAAAAAACTCGGCGAAGCACCGGATGCGCAAATGCAAGTGAGCGCATATTGCTACAGCCCGGTGGGAATGACCGGGGTGCAAACCATTGGGTACGAACTCGCCGAACAATCCGGGGACATGGGCCGGCCGATCAATCACGTGTTCGTCAGTGCGGGCGGCGGCGGTCTCACCCTCGCAACGGCTCGCGGACTCGCGCGGGCCGCAAACGAAGCCGTGATTGAGACCAGCCCGGCGGTCCACTGCGTTCAACCGGAAGGAAATAATACCATTGCCGGTCCGTTGCGCGATGGAAAGAACCTGGCACAAACCGTGAACTGCACCACGAATGTAAGCGGGCTTCAAGTACCCGCGGTCATGGACGGCAACGAAGTCATTCCGGCGTGCCGCAACTCCGGAGGAACCGGCGTCCTGGTCCGGGATGATGACGTCTGGGAGGCACAAGGACGAATGGCGAGGGAAGAAGGTATTTTTTGCGAACCCGCCGCCGCCGTCCCCCTGGCCGGCACACTGGAAGCCATCGATAAGGGACACATTGAAAAGGATTCCGTCATCGTATGCATCGTCACGGGCAGCGGTTTCAAAGACGAAGTGTCTCTCATCCGAATGGTCGAGAACGCACCCTGCCCCACAATCACACTAGACGAACTGCGCTCGAAATTGTGATCGGACCGTTAAAACCGCGCGCCACCCACCGTAATAAGCGCTTCGGCAACCTGGCCGAAACAATGTCCTTCGCCACTCAACTCCACGGCGAACGGCCTGCGGCGGCACGGTCCGTCAGGTATAATCTCCAACTCGCAGCACACTTCCGCGCGGGCCGGCGCGATCAGCGTTGCACCGGATCCTTCCCATCCTTCAGGACCGACAAGTCGCACGATCAGGGCAGCCTCCCGCGGAAAGGGATTGCGGACCGTCACCGACACGCATGCCGGACCCGGCGCCGCAAGATGCGTCCTGTAGGGCCAGATCCATCCGCCCCAGCTATCGAGATTAAAATGCGTTTCCTCCTCACCCAACGGCAGAATCCGCTCGTGCAATCCACGATAGTCCTTTATCCACTCCTCAATCTGATCGAAGAACTCGGGGTCCGTAAAGAGTGGCTCCTGGTGTCCCCGGATGACGACTTCGGGCTTCCAGTCCAGAAGCCAGCCTCCGCTTTGATCGTAGCCATCGATCAAAGCCCCGTTTCGGTACACATGATTCTGTAGACGCCCCCGCTCGGCGAAGGGGCAATCTTGATCTGCGAAAAAATACTGGTCCCCGGTATGCGCAAATCGCTTCCCATCCGCCTCGAACCCAATGAGTGATGCGAATCGGGTGTGACCGGTCATGGGAGCAAAGTGAAAGGTGTACTCCTCCCAAGTCACCGTTTCATCCAGATCGAAACGTCGATCGACACGGCAGGGTTGATGCCATGTGCAGGGAAAACAGTGCGCCTCGGGTTGTTCGATCAAGTCGGCAAAGCTGTTCGCCGCCCAGCACTCCGTGCCGAAGAGCCGTTGCAGCAGCGGAATACCGCAGACATGATCGTCATGAAAATGACTCACAAGCACGACATCGATCCGCTCGACGCCAAACTGCTCTTCGAGGCAGTCAAGGTCGTGCAGGAGCACGCGCCGGTTCGAAGGGCTGGAGTAGGCCGGGAACATTGCCCCCTTCATATCGTATCCGTAGTCGATCACCAGGACCTTGCCGGATTCGCTGACGAGGTACCAATTTACGGAAGTCGACGATGCGCTGTACCACACGTGGTCCGTGACCCGAATTATCTTCGGATTGTCGATCGCATCAAACCGGCCTGACGGATCGTCGTACGCCCGTGCTCCGCAGAGAGCTCGGAGGGATTCCTGGAGAAGTCCAAGCGCCTCGTCGGTGCGCTCCAGGATGGGCTTCCCCAGGCTCGGAAACAGCGCGGCCGGC
Source organism: Kiritimatiellia bacterium (assembly GCA_963578625.1). GTDB lineage: Bacteria > Verrucomicrobiota > Kiritimatiellia > SLOV01 > SLOV01 > CAUZEO01. The sequence continues at coordinate 5,600 of CAUZEO010000187.1, forward strand.
TCATGCCGGCGAAGGATCCGCGCGCTGTGATAGACATTGATAGCACCCGGCAAATCGTTGTAGTTGTATTGAAGCGGCGCAACACGAGGAACACGCCCGGCGGAGTGAATCGTCTCCCCGCAGAATATGATCTTTTTTCCACCCACGGTGCACACCAGTCCGCACTGGGTCACGGTTGCGCCGGGCTGTGGTACAACCTCAAGGGAAAGTCCTGCCAGGGAAATGGTCCCGTAATCCTGGAGCACACCGGCGGTTTTAATGCCTTCGATCGGGGCATATAGATTCCAGAGATTGTCGTAGATGATGTAGGTCTCGCGCCGCCGAAAGTGCTCTTCGGGTTCCTCAAATATCTCGCGCTCCCCCTCGGGAACATAGACAGGAATTCCCCGGCGCGCCGCTTCGACCGCACCCGCCGAATGATCTCGAAAATAATGAGTGCAGACCAATGCTACCGGCCGCGCGGGCAAAGCGTCCAGATGATTCAGCCACTGCCCAGTGCCGGCATCGACAATCAAAAAACCTTCAGGTCCTTCAACCGCATACACGCTACAGCTATCGTCAAAACGCCATATTCCGGGGATAACTTCCGTCCAATTCGCCATAATTGACCTCGTTCTTTTTCACCTGTTGATAGATGCTATCCTGAACAGTAGGCCACGAAGATAACAAAGTAACTCGCAGAATTTATTTGAGTAGACTTCTCATGTAGAGTCCCATGGCGTGCAAGAATCGATGAGTTCATTGGAGTTGAAGATGCTGCGCCGCGCTGATCCAATGCGCCATGCTGGCCGGCGCCTCGCCCCCCTGCCAGGAATGGCTCATCTCGCCATGCCGATACTCTGTCGGGCGCTGCAATAGCAGCGGGTCATGTTTCGCCATCAGTGCTCCGAACCAGAGCGCGTGCCCGTCGCATCAAATGACTCCGACCCGAATCTTCTCCCCCATTATGTCGACCTCCGGTTCCGGCTCCGAGGATCCCTGACAAGCCGGCCGCTGTGGTAAATACCGCCCATGGCCCGGTCGCGCCACGCCTCGGCCGCGTCGTAGTACGCGGTCTTCGTATCGATTGTGGTCACCAGAACGCCGGCCCGGTTCCGTTGTAGCCGGTCCGTGATCACACCATCAGGACGGACCACGAAACTCGGCCAACAGCTCTCTCGAGCCGAGGTGTTGTTTGCGCTGATCCACATGTAGTTATTCGCTGCGTACGCTTGCATCGTCGGCGGCACGATAATCCCATGAATGTTCGACGCATGATTCAATGGCCGCAGCCCGGTATCGTTGGCGTCCTTCCACGAGCGTTGATCAATGTGGCCGTTGTGATACGAATGGAACAGCACTTGCACCTTTCTCTGTTTGTACTCGCGATAGAGTTCTCCATAACGAAAATCATGACAGATCAGCACTCCGCACCGAATGCCGCGGATCTGGAATACGACGAAGTGATCTCCAGGCGAGTAATGTGCAAGATCCGCGTCCTTTCCCGTCCGTGAACCGGTGCAAAACATCTTGTCGTACCGGTCAACGATTTGTCCCTTCGGGCCAATGACATAGAGGCTGTTGTGCGGTTTGTTCCGTCCCGACAGCCGGTGCGTAGACCCCAAGATCACCCAGATCCTGCGCCGACGGGCTTCTGCCAGGATCTGACCCGTTGCTTCACGTATTTGATCCCAGTCCAATTCGTCAACCGAATCGAAATCAACACCGGCGTACCCGGTTAACGCAAGCTCACTGAAATGGACAAGGTGCGCGCCGCTCTGCTTCGCGGAGACCATCTGCCGGAGGATGTAGCGGACGTTTCGACCAATGTCTCGGTCAACGGGAAATTGGCAGGTAGCAATCGTCAGCTTCATAAGGAACTCTCTATCGAGATATACTTGGACCTGATAAGAAATTGAAGTGTGTCACGTCCTGACTTAAAGTTGCCACATTTTTGGGGTTGGTGATTGTTGTTGCATCAGTTCTTCCTTGCGGATTGAGTTGTCCATAGTCGGCCCCTCTTTGAGAATGGGTAAGTGACTCGTCGGAAAAGAGGGGTCGGCTATGGGTAACTTTGGGGGCTGGCTTGAGTCTTTCATGCAGCATGGGCATGGCCCTCCGCTGGGACTCGGTATCCCAGGCTGGCGTGTGGTCGACTAGGGCTATAGAGATCAATGGCCTGTTCCACGGTCTTGCGGGCATGCTGTCGGCTCCGAAATGTCGAACGCAGTCCGTATTCCTGTTTTAAAATACCGTTGAATCGTTCGGCGTGTGCGTTTTCGCAACAGTGATTTTCCTCTGCCATGCTCACCTGAAGACCTCGAGTTTCAAGGTGATAAACATATTCATGGCAGCAATACTGGGAGCCTCGATCTGAGTGATGGATCGGTTTGTGCTCTTCGGGCAGCCCCTTCAAAGCGCCCTTCAGCGCATTTACGGCGCCTTCGGCAGCGAGATTCTCAGAGCAATTCCATCCCAAGATCTTTCGCGAATACCGATCCATGATCAGGCACCGGTATTCAAATCCTTCCTCGGTCCGAAGATCGGTGATGTCACTAACCCAAACTTCGTTCGGTGCATTCTCTTGGAGATCCTTCACAAGATTCCGGTACAGCGGCAGCGGATGATTCGAGTCTGTGGTACGGGGCATTTTGGGAACACGTTGTTTCAGACGATGAATCTCTCCAGGCTCGCCCGCTTTTTCCACTCGCACAACCTTTTTCAAAACGTGCCCCTTTCCATACTTCCTCACTCACCGCGGCACAGTCGATGGGCTCCCGATCCCGTAAGCTCGTGATAGTTGGAAAGGACTATCATAAACACCCTTCTCCAGCGCGTCGATCACCTTCAACTTGAACGATTCACTGTAGCGATATACCCTCTTTCTTATGCCTTCCTCTACTAGGTAAAATGACAACCTAGTCCAGGACGGGACAGAAACACCCGATATCGAATATCCAACAGTGCGCAAGATATGATTATTGGCATCGATCAGGGCACAACCGGCACCCGGGGGATCTTGATGGACTCCGAGGGAGCTGTCCTCGAATCCCGCTACTCGAAGCACCGGCAGATTCTACCACAATCTGGCTGGGTCGAGCACGATCCTCTCGAAATATGGTCAATCGTCGAGCACATCGCCAAGGAACTTGCCGCAAAAAGCGGTGCGGCCATTCGGGGGATTGGCATCGCGAATCAGGGCGAGACGGTTCTCGCCTGGAATCGGAAAACATCCGAACCGCTCTGTAACGCCATCGTCTGGCAGGACACGCGTACGCAGCCGTGGATTGATGAAATCTCCGCGGACCCATCGCTCCGCAGGTACGTCACGGAAACAACGGGGTTACATCTCGATTCCTACTTTTCAGCCGGGAAAATGCGATGGATTCTTCGAAACGTTCCTGCCGCACGAAGCCTGGCAGATCGGGGGCAATTGTGCCTCGGGACGCTGGATGCCTGGTTGATCTGGAAACTCACCCGCGGAAAATACTTTCTGACTGACGCCTCGACCGCCGCCCGGACACAGCTCATGCGGCTCTCGGATCTTGAATATGACCCGGAGCTTCTGAAGCTATTCGAACTCCCCACGTCCTGCCTCCCTGATATCGTACCGTGCGACGTTGCAATCGAGATTGAGGGCATCGGCACAGGCTTAGATGGCGTCCCGATTGCGGCAAGCCTCGTCGATCAACCCGCTGCGCTGTTCGGCCACGCCTGCCTGCGGAGCGGGCAAACCAAAGCCACCTACGGCACCGGTTGTTTTGTCTATGTAAACGCGGGCCGCATCGCACCGCCAGTCGTCGAGGGCTTGCTTTCTACCCTCGCCTGGTCGCGAAAGGAGGATTGTTCCTATGCCCTGGACGGCGGCGTGATCGCCGTCGCCTCTATATTAACTTGGCTGAGAGAACGGATTGGAATCCTCGAAGATGCGGAGGGAATCGACAGCATGCTCGCGGATCACTCGCCGGCTGAGGGCGTGACCTGCGTCACTGCACACGCCGGTCTGGGAAGTCCGGTTTGGGACCGAAACGCGCGTGCCGCCTGGTTGGGTATGGATCTTGCAACGGACAGCAAGGATCTAATTTATTCTGTCCTGGAAGGAATCGCGTTTCGTGTTTCTCAAGTCGTACGTGCGGTGGAGAGCGCATCGGATACGCCGATCCCCGCTCTCCGCGTCGACGGCGGATTGTCACAATGCAGTACCATGATGCAACTCCAGGCGAATCTACTTGGCATGCCCGTGGAAGTCGTCGCGGATGCGGAGGCGACAGCCCGAGGCATCGCCTTTTTTGCTGCGCGGAGCATCGGGCTGTGGAAATCGGATGCGGAGGTTGAAGACCGCGTTTCCGTTGAAAAGACATTTAATCCACAATGGAGTTCCGAGGTGATCGAGGCCTGCCGGCAAAAACACGAAAAAGCACAGCGGGTCGCCCGCGCGTGGAAAAAGTCGTAAGAATTCCATTTGTCGGGAGCAGTCTGACGGATTCCGAATCAATCAAAGTGTCTTATTCCGAGGGCACCCTCAGGACTTGCATCCTCAGATCGCGCATCGTGCAAAGCCCACCCCAGTCGCCATATTTCATTGCCCGGGCCCCCGTTTTGCGCTTGAGCCCGAACTGATCACGGTTCTTCGCGAAAACCTCCTCCACAAAGCTGCGAGTGCCCAGGACCACTCCGT
>CAUZEO010000188.1:0-10242 GCA_963578625.1 Kiritimatiellia bacterium
CGCGAATGAATCTGGGTTGGAATGAGTTAAGGCCTGTCGTCAGGTTCTCAATCGCTTTGGATGTTGGTTCCCACACGGTGGGCGGGCTCCACTCCCTGATTTTCAATGGTTGCTTCGTTCGCGTGCTCCATTGCTACGGAAAACGGATTGAAACGCCGCAACGACTGCGTCCTGCGAGGTGCTTCACAGGGAAAGGCAGAAAGCTGTATATCACCACAGAATGAATCAACAGCCGCTAGAAAACGGTCAAAACAACCTCTCGCAGCTTGGCGGGTTGGTCCAAGTTTCGGCACTATCGATAAAACAATTTAATCACTTGTCCTTGCACGCGGAATGCGGCGTTTATTACGGTCTCCGCAATAGGTCTGAAAACTGAATCCATTGGGGGTAAGAGAATGTCACGGTACCGCGTCATTATGATCGCATCGGCTATCATCCTCTCGCTCAATACGGGTACGGAAAAAGGGCATGCCGAAAAGCCGGATGCAAACGCCCAAGTCGCCCAAGCAAAAGACACGAAGGAAATGGCACAACTACGCGAGGCGGCCAAGAACCGCAAACGCCGCATCATCTACAACAACGACGGGGACGACATCTGTTTCGGCGAGCAGTCCAGCCCGCAGGACTTTCTGTCCAAGCGGATCATTCCGGCGTTGAACACCCAGGTCGATACCATTTTTTACTGCACAGGCGCCAGCTCGCTCTATACTCACGACACGATGGTGGGCGAACGAGTGGATGATCTCGCAGATGCGATTAATACAACGAACGAGTGCGCCGTCAGCACACGCCACAACATGCGCATGCTGCGCGAAGCGGGTACGGACACCCTTGCCCTCGTGGTTAAAACCGGTCACGAAGCCGGCCTGGAGGTCTTCTGGACGCACCGGATTAACGATACCCACGACAGCGTACTGGAATGGCCGCATAGTTTGTCCCTGTGGAAGCGAAACCACCCGGAACTGCTGATGGGTACGCCCGAGGACACCAAGAAGTACCCGCAGTCGTCTCCCAGGTACTTTTGGTCCACGCTCGATTTCGAAAAGCCACAGATGCGCGAACACCTCTTGCGGATTACCGAAGACGTCGCCCGGCGGTACGACGTGGACGGGATCGAGATCGACTACCTTCGCTATCCCATGTTCTTCCGCCCCAACCTGGACGGGAAGCCGGTTACGAAAGACCAGCTGGATATCCTCACCGAGTTTCAACGCTCCATCCGGCAGATGACGGAACGAGAAGGCGCGGCCAGGGGCCGGCCGATCCTGATCGCGGCTCGGGTGCCCATGGCCGTTGCCCAGTGCAGGAACGTCGGCATCGACATCGAGCGATGGCTCAGGGAGGACCTGCTGGATCTGATGACTCTCGGGAACGGCGACGCCTGGCCCAATCTGCCTGCCGGGAAACTGGTCAAGCTCGGACATAAATACAACGCCCGCGTCTATCCGTGCCTCAAGTACTCGGGGTTCGGCCCCGGCGCCTATCGCGCCTCCTCTTCGCCCCATATCGAACCCTGGATAGGCGCCGCCTCCAACGCGTACCGGATCGGCGCGGATGGAATCTACTTCTTCAACATGTTTCCCTACACGCTGGAGCACCCCCTGTTCACAGAATTGGGCGATCCCGAAAAGCTCGCCACCATGAACAAGCTCTTCGCGGCAACAGACGTTATGCCCTACCTCCGCATACTGAAGGATCCCACACAACGGCATTGTGGATTGGCGGAAGTGCTGCCCCGGTCCATGGCATTGCCGACCAGCGGTGCCGCCGGCGCTCGGCCCACCGCCGTCACGTTCCAGATCGGCGATGATATCCCGGCCGCCGGCCGGCAAGGCAGCCTCGGCAGCGCCGAACTGCAAGTCCGGCTGGCCCCGGCCGGGGCGCTGAATGCCGTGAAGATCAAACTGAACGGCGAGCCAGTGACGCCGACATCACAGGATGCCGAAGAGGGATGGCTGACCTTCAGCCCCGAGCTGGAAATGTATCGCGCGGGAGACAATGAAGTCTCCTTTGACGTGGACGAAAAGAGCATCGATGCCCGGACGCCGATCCAGGTCCTGTCAGTCCAGGTCGCGGTCAAGTATGGGCAATGAGTGCTACGGCCACGTGAGAGTAAGGCTGACCCCGCCCAACGTGCTGCAGCGACGCGCGTTGGAGTTGTTAGGACTCATGAAACCTGTACCCAGTAACTGAATACAACAATATCTCGCAACTCCCTGCGAGGTAACACCATCCGCATAATCATAAAAAGGAACTTCGATCTGGACGGATGATGTCTCCTGGTGCACAATCGTTCTGTTTTCTGTCCAGTAAAGACTAATGAAAGCGACCCAATGGTACTTCCTTGCGATAACCGTTACGCTCCTGTCGGGTTGCGCCACTGTGCAACAGGGCGATGTGCCGGCGACAGCAAGCGTCCAGACAATTGAACCAGCGCCCGATTCATTGCCCCTTGTGCTGTTCGACGTTCCCGTGGGTACGGAAAAGAGCGTGGTACTTGAAATTTTGGCTCTCCCCGGCCGGATCATGGGGTCAAGCCTGACTCTCTCCATCGCGGATATGGACCAGGTCCACGAGGGGAAGATCTACGTCAACGGCCAGGGACCTCTGGACCCTCCCGCCGGCCTGTTGAGCAGCGATTCGCTTCGCACAGCAGATTTGGAGATCAATCCGAAATGGATCAAGAAGGGGTCGAACGAGATTCGTTTTGTCTTTGCGGATAATCTGTACCGGTCGACCAAAGGCTTCATCGTGGAAGGCGTCACACTGAACCTGACCTTTCGGTAGTTCTCACAAAACCGCCTACTGCGGCCGATACGATGGCTCTTCAAACCGTCTCTTCAATTCACGAAAATAGTGTTCATACACAAACGAACCGACGCCGCCGGCCACCTGGATGCCGGCATAGTTCGGGCTGAGCCCGATCTCCTCCGCCAGCGCGAAGAATCGTTCAAGGGCCTTTTCTCTCAGCCGATGATCAAGCGGTGCGGAAACCAGCAGCGAGAGATCGACCGACATGCGGCCCATTTGTACGCGCCGCAGCAGGGTCGGGTCATCCTTAACCTTCGCCTCGGCACGCCGAAATAAAGCATCAAAGTCCTCAGCGAGAGAAAGCTTCAGTCGTGGCGCCGGAAAGAAGTGCATATGGATTCCGGGATAGTTCAGGAGATTTTCGTCCTGTGCAGAGCCCGGGCGCTTATACGATTTGTCGTAGGAATCGAGGCGCTCGGCCTGGAGAGCATACTTCGCAATCTCCTTGCCCGCTGCACCGTAATAAATGTCGCAGAACTCGCGGATTCCTTCTTCCCAATCGAACTCGGAGTCCCAGAGCAGCCTGGCCCCGATATACCCCCGAAGGTGCTCAAATCCGTAGGAGAACACCCAGGAACCGTAATCCCCCTGGCGGGAATAGTAATTTTCCGCCGCGGCGTACGCGGGCAGGGTCTTGTCGCCATCCGAATCGGGCGTCTTTTTGTACACCATGTTCGCCATTTCGATGTTCACCCGGTCCACCTTGCGGTCGCGGAACAGCCGAAGGTTTCTTTGCATAGCGGCGAACGTGGGACGGGGCATCGGCGCGTCCGCCGAATCCTGGTAATACCAGATCCCGAGCTGGTCCGTGTTCTTGAGCCACGTGTCCAATTGCCCGATAAAGTCATGATGCGTGTTGTACCCGCCTTCATCCAACGCGTGCGCCCAACAAGCCTGGATGGGACACCATACGACCATCACATTCGGATGGAGCTTCACCGGATTCGGTTCGAAGCTCGCGTTATACGCAAGCATGACAACCAGCGTTTCGGGAAATTCCGCTGACACCCGCGCCGCGACCTTGTTGGCGAACTCCATGTAAGTGCCGGATTTGCCGGCGCGTTCGAAGGACATTTCGCACGCATCGCACTGACAGAAGTTCGCGTTGTCTGAATGGGTAATGCTGATAAACTTCCTTGGGTCGGGACTTCTGCGCAGCTTCTCCCGGGTCCAGTCTCCGATCCATCGAGCAAAGTCGTCGTTGGTCATGCAGAAGGCCCGGTGGGTAACAATCTCCTCGAAGCCGCGATTGCCGTCGATCTCGGCGCACCATTCGGGATGCTCGTTATGGAACGTATCCGGAATGTCCTGGAACATGTGAGGGTTCCAGGAGTTGGCCATCGATCCGGTGCGCGGATCGGCGTGGAATTGCATGATGGCGGATGGCCTGGGGCCGCCGGTTCGAACGTTGGACTCGTTGAAACGGTTGCGGACGTACCAGTCCGGAGCCCACGACATCCCCGATCCGATCACCCGCCAGCGAAAGGCCGGCTTCTGTCGGTCAGCGATCTCGCCGAGTTTCAGGGTCGTATGTTTCGGCACATACCGGCAACCGGGTGTCAGCCAGCGGCATCCAACGTGGTCCTGGAGAAATCCGTACACACCGTTAATCGTTCCGCGCGGCGGTGCGCCGGCGATCACCATGTAATTTCCGTGGGTCCGAATCTCGTATTCGCCCGGCGCAAAATCGTCGGCCAGGCCTTCCAGCCCAAGTTGTGCCAAGCGCTCGTTATCGGCCCCAAGAACAATCTCATATTCCCCGGGGTTGGGGAAATCGTCGAAATAAACCGGAAACAGGGCGCCGGTAGACTCCTTCAGGATCGCCGCCAGATCCAACGCGACCGCCATGGTGCTCCGGTCCGCATACTTCGGGATGACGATGCGGAACTCTGTTCTTCCATCTGTGGCGACCAGAGTCTTTCCCGCGTTCGCCGAACATGCACTCAAGAGGATTACAACCATTGCAAGCTTCACTTGTGTGATTCTTTTCATCGCAAGTACCGGAAGGGAATAGTGCAGCCACCACGCATACCATCCATGACGTGGTTCAAGGTTGGGTGTTTCCACACAAAGATACCAAAAGCGTCGTAGCGAAATCCACAACTTCTTGTGAATCAGTTTGCCTGGTCTCCGGAAATCCGGAAGGGCCCGAAATACTCAGTTCTGATTGACCGATGGATTTGTGGGCTCAAAGAGTCACTCATTCTTGGCAGATGATTCTGAGCCGGAATGAGTTGTGGCCAGACCACACATGCTCAATCGCTCTGGATGTTGGTACCCGACGATTGAGGCGTCCGTTGCGCCCGATTTGCCGGCTCTGGCCTGCCCATCGGTTGCTTTTACTCCAAAGCACACCTTGAATTGCCGGCAGCACGCCGCTCTGCTATGCTCTACAGGAGAAGGGGTGAAAACTGACTATCACGACATTGGTTGGGCCTCGGAAAACGGGTCCATGAACAATGTTAGTCTGAGGACCTTAGCCAGTTGATTGCTTTATATAGAAACCGCGCAGCACACGCAAGCGGCGTCGTCATACCGCGTAAAGGTGAAGCTGAGGACATACTAGCTCTAACCAAAAATTTGCTCCGGAAAATTGCTGAAAGATTTGGTGGGGACGGGACAGGTTGAAGCAAAAAACCAGCTAGTCAAGAGCAAGGTGACAAGCCAGCCAGCTTCCCATATTCGGTGATTGCCGCGAGACTTCTCATGTCCGCCCCGTGCGCGCGTTTGGTATGCGCCGGAGGCAGCAGGAACTGACACGCTCTCCCGGCCAATTGCGGACCTCTGATCGCGACCTTCGAAGCCAACACGAGCATCCGATGCTCCACTCCCATTTCGATATAGACCCTCAATTTCAAAAATCCCGCACTGCAATGGGTCCCATCCCCTCCGGCAGAGGGGGGAGGGGTCAAGGGGCGGGTACCGGTCCAATTGAGTGCCAAGGAAGATAAGGAAGATTTCGTCTTGTGTGCTTTCTGTGTGCTTTTCGAGCAGCTGACAGAGTGCACACAAGGGATCAGTTGGCGACAGGAGAGACGTAGCTCCACCTGGGTTTCAGATCTGCAACAGGCTTCAGACAAGCAGGATACGCTGGAAAACAAGAGATGGTGGTGGGAGGAGGATTCGAACCTCCGAAGGCATAGCCAGCAGATTTACAGTCTGCCCTCGTTGACCGCTTGAGTATCCCACCATTTTTGCTTGTGAAAGGTGCGGTATCGTACGCTTCAACGCTGGTTTGTCCACCCAAATTTTGAATTCAGGAAAGGAATTCGACCCTTGGATGCGCCCGTCGGCAGTATCGAATGGGACCAAATGGCCTCTCCAGCCTGCGCCTCAGCACCGTCAGGCTGGTGCTTCCGGCGATCAGCAAACCCCTCTCTTCCGACCGCGCCCCACAATCTTCAAATGCACAATCGCCTTGCCATTACACCGTAGATTCGTGATCCGTTTCTGCAGGAGGTTGATTCCTGCTTTTGACGTCAATCAAGAGGGTCTACATGATCAGAATTTCAAGCACCGGAAACCTCTCTCGCCGGCACCATCACCGCGAATCTCAGGCACGACGAACGAAATCAACGGTCTCTGGTAGATGACGAGCTTGTTGATACCAACCGAAAAAAAATGCACCATCGCCGGAGACGGGGTGCATACCGGTATTCACACCTCGATTTATCCGGGACGAAAACTAGGGCCGGGCGTTTCGACACTGCCGGGCGAAATTGTAAAACCCGATCTAAAGCAGGTAATTGTGTGCGGAATCATTGCATACACAGGAATTTAACCGGCCATTCCCGTCCTGCTCAACGGCCCGAAACGTCTCGAGTATCGGAGATACGATTCTGTCGGCGTCACGGTTGCGCTGGAAAACGCGCTCAAGCGTAAGGAGGTCTCCTACATCCACGCCGAGGGCTATCACGCCGCGAGACTGAAACACGGGCCGATCGTTCTTAGAGAAGAGAACGTCCCGGTTATTGCCATGCTCAACGACGGCCCGGGGAAGGACAAAATGCTTGGCAACGTGGCGGAATGCCGCGCCCGAAATGCGCCGGTCCTGGGTGTCGTAACTCGCGGTGACAAGGACGTTGAAGGCGAGGTCGACGAAATCCTTAAACTGCCCGCCTCCCCGCAACATACGACTGTCGTGCCGGCCGCCGCCACACTGCAACTCTTCGCCTACCACGTCGCCCGCTTACGAGGCTACCCCCATCGCCCAGCCGAGAAATTTGGCGAAGAGCGTGACGGTGGAGTAGGCGGAGTTGCAGGGAAGGAGTGTTTAGTATTTAGTGCTCACTAAAAACTAAACACTACACTTTCCAAACTCGTGTAGGAACAGGCCGGACTTCAGCTTTGGCTCGAACCATGTACTTTTGGGAGGCATGATTTGACCGGCATCCGCGATTCGCATCAACGCGTCAACGCTTGTCGGAAACAATGAGAACGCGACGGCTCCTTCGCCGGCATCTACGATTTCCTCCAGACGTTTCGACCCATGGATCCCTCCTACAAATCGAATCCGGTCACTTGACCGCGGATCATCAATATCCAGAAGCGGGGCCAGGATTCGGTTTTGAAGCACGCTGACATCAAGCGCATCGACTGGATCGGATTCATCGACCGATTCCCATTGGATGCTCCGCCATGCGCCATCGACATAGAAACTGATCCGATGACGCACAGCGGGGATCGGAGTCGCATCTTCCTGCAAATCGAATAAGGCGCCGAGCTCCTGAAGGAATTCTGATGTTGACCGGCCATTCAAATCCTTTATGACGCGATTATATGCCCGCACATTTAACTGATCCCCTGGAAAAAGTACGGACAGGAACCAGTTGTATGCCTCATCTCCCTGATGATCCGCATTGGCCTCACGCCGGGCCTTCGCCACGCGGGCAGCGGAGGCGGACCGGTGGTGGCCATCCGCAACATAAGCAACGGGAACGGCGGAAAACGCATCAACGAACTTCTGCGCATCCTGCACCCGCCAAACTGTGTGACGCACGTCCTGGTCATCGGTAAAGTCATAGAGCGATTCAGACTCCATTTCCTTGTCAACCAGCTCATCTATCGGTACCTGCCCCTTGTAGGTCAGAAAAACCGGGCCGGTCTGCGCATTCAGCGAATCCATGTGGCGAGCCCGATCGTTTTCTTTGGCCGGCATGGTTCGCTCATGCTTCAGGATAACATTCTGTTCGTACTCCTCCGCATGGCAGGTCGTCACCAGGCCCGTTTGCGATCGCCCGCTCATGATAAGCCTGTACAGGAACAGACTGGGATCTGCATCGGTGCGAAGAAATCCGGCTTCTATAAACGCCCGAAGATTATCGCCTGCTTGCCGGTACACCAGGTCATCGTACAGGTTCACGCCCGGCGGGAGATCGATTTCCGGCCGTATAATCCGCAGAAAACTCGCGTCGTTGCCGTGGGCGAGACGCCGCGCCTCCTTCGTGTCTACTACGTCGTAAGGCGGACTGGCCACTCTGGCAGCCAATGCCACTGGTGGTCGTAACGCTCGAAATGATCTAATTCGCATCGACAGCTCGTCCCTTCCTACTGCAAATGCCTGAGCGATATACCACTCGAGGATATACTTGTCGAGATGCGGACTAGACCCCGGCAGTATGCGTCTCCGAGGCGCGATCCAGCGCTTCCCGGACGGAAGTTCCGAGGGATTTCACGTCGAACGGCTTTTGGATCGAGTCGTCAGGACGGACGCCTTCCTCTCGCTCAAAATCGTCAAAATCCACAGGGTATCCGCTGCATATGATGACCTGCACTTCGGGATTCAATTTCTTGATTTCCACCAGGGTCTCCTTGCCGGATAGTTTCGGCATGGAGAGATCCAGCAGAACGACATCAATCTCACCCCCTCTTTGTTCGAAGATCGAGAGTGCATCTCTACCGTCCGCCGCCTCCAATGTTGCAATGCCGCATCGGCGCAGCACACTCATTGCGATTCGGCGAACTCCAGGCTCGTCATCCACGACGAGGACAACACCATCCGCGTCCCGCGCCTCAGTAGTCTTCGGTTCCATACTCATCAGTTTGCCCCTTTCTTCGGCTTTTATTACGTAAACCTCGAATCGAGTGCCTACCCCCCGGCATCGACTCACAGTTTATCCAACCACCATGTCTCTGGATCGTTCCATACGCCATGGCAAGACCAAGACCCTGTCTCCCCACGTCGTTTTCCGTGCTGAAGAACGGTTCAAACCTTCTCTGCGCGACTGCGTCGGACAGACCGCAGCCCACATCCTCAATCGTGATGCGAACGAAGTCGCCGCCGGTTTTTTCGGGAGGCATGCCAAATTCACCATCTCGAAGCCGGACGTTAGCGGTACCCAAAGTCAGCGATCCGCCGCCGTCGTTCGGTTTGGATATGCACGGGCTTCCTTGTGATACCTGTTTGAAGAGACGCTCTGAGCCCCCGGAATGCGGATTGTCTTCACGGGTCGACAACTCTGCTTCGCTCTGCTCATCGTAAATGGTAACGGATTCAAGATCGCGGGACCGCAAAATGTGGTTCTGCAAATACGTAACATCCGCAGCGCCATGGAGAACGTCGTCGCTGTCGATGATCAATTCAAGCTCGTTCACGGCCATGCTCAGTGCGAATCCCACCTCTCGTGCGGTCTCCTCGGATTGCTTCTGAAACAGGGATCGTTCGGGATCGTTGGTAGAGCCGCGCGCAAGAAGAACCCACGTCCCGTACAGCAATCCGAGCGCTAGCATCGTGACTACCGGCAGAACAAGCAAAGTCCGGCTCGTGAGCGACTTTTATGGTATCGGTTATTGTCATGGGTTGCTGCCAGCGAAATAGCTGCCCTTTCGGGAATCCGTTTATGATCTTAGGTATCAGCAGAATTCGTACCACGGATCTGGATACAAATGCGCAAAACGTAACGAATGGCAACTTCGAGCAGGACGTGGGGGGCAGCCTGGGCTTCCCGCCCGAACGAATCGGCCTTTGGCATGGCCGGCACGAACGGCGCAAGGATAAGGTCATGAATATGTGAACGGGCGGATGTGGCTCGGCCATTCGCTTTTCATGATCTAGCCCGGGGTCAGCCTGGAAGACCCACCTACCCCTTTACGTTCGGGTTACCCAGAACCTGAAATACCTCTTCGGCAACCTGCTCGACAGATATTGAGAGGATTGCGTCTGGGCCTACGTTTCGCCAGGATTTGTGGCTGTGCTCTATGCCAGCATGGACGATACGGTGTCTCGTACCGAATGGACTTGTTCTCTCCGGATTCGTAGGACCAAAGATGGCAACAACCGGGGTGCCGACGGCAGCGGCCATGTGCATCGGACCGGTATCCACCGTCACGACAAGATCCATTTCTTGAAGGATCCCTCCCAACTCAGGGAGCGTTGTTTTCTCACACAGGTTAAGAACGCCTTTACTGGACGATTCGATCGATGCGCATACA
>CAUZEO010000189.1:0-10240 GCA_963578625.1 Kiritimatiellia bacterium
CCGGACACCATCTGGTCATAAACGATGCGAAACCCTTCAACCACAGCGGGATTCGCCTCATGGTTCGACGCGTTTTCGAATCCCAGCTCAAAGTGATCAAGGATGGGAAGGAGTTCGGTCATCAAATTCTCCGCCGCGCGACGGACCAATTCGCCTCGTTCCCGGTGGGTTCGTTTTTTGAAATTTTCGAAGTCGGCCTGCAGGCGGAGCAGGCGGTCCTCCAGTACTTCGCGATCCGGGACCTTGTCACCGGCGGCCGGCGACTTATCGTCTGCATCGGCACTTTCCGGTTCAGCGCATTCACTCCCCTCAACGGCTGCCGCCGAATCGGCGGTGCTGGAATCTTTCTCCGAATCTTTGGGTGTTGCCGGCTTCTTCTTTTGCTTTTGTTTTTTCATTCTTCGATCAACGTTTCTTCGTCAACACCAGTCGGTTTCCGTCCTGGGTACCCCGCTGGTAATCGACGTGATCGACGAACTTGTCGATGACAAAAAACCCGATTTCCCTGTCGGTAGGTTCATCCAACTCCGGCTTGACGACATCCGCGAGGTTGAATCCGGCGCCCCGGTCCACGATTTCGACCACCAATTCTTCGGCTCGCTCAGTAATTTTGACGAAAAATCCGAGGTGCGAGGCTTCGGCAGCGGCCTCGCATTCACCCCCATAGCTGTGTCGTATCACATTCGAGCAGGCCTCATCCACTGCCATTTCGACCTGGTATCCTTGAAATTCAGATAGCCCGGCGGCAAGGCAAAACTCAAGCGTTGCATCTCGCAGGATTGAGAGGTACCGCGAATTGCAGGGAAGATGAAGTGATATGGAATGTTCGGCGGGCATTACGTCAGACGTCTACATCGCGAGATTTGTCGATCCTCCTCCCGTGCGCTGCTCCATCATCAGGGATACACGCTTTTATGGAAGGGAGAATCAGGAATCTGGCGATTAGGGACCCCCCTTGTCCAGATCTTCTCTCAAAAATGCCAGAACATCCTTAAATTTCGGCAGGTTTTCCGCGCTAACATCGATGAGCGCCTCATGGGCATCCAACATGGTTTCAGCTCGATCCCGCCGGGTTTCTGACTCCTGATCGGTCTCATCAAAATCCGATGCCATTTCGAGGGAATCCAGGAACTCCGACGGTGTCGAACCCTCCAGGTTAATCCTCATGACCCTGTCGAGTCCCAGCGTGGTGAGCAGAGACTGAAGTCGTGTCGATAAATTCACAAGATAGATTTCACCCTGGCCGGCTCGTTGCATTTTAAATGCCACACCCGCGAGCACTCCCATGAAAGTGCTGTCCATGGCAGTGCAGGCTTCAAGATCCACTACGAACCGGGAACACCTGCGCTTCACCGCGGCGATACTGAATCGCTTCAAGCTGGTGCTGACCTTGAAGGTGCCGCGTCCAACGACATGGACAAATGCCGTTTCGCGGTTGATCGCAACCAAAAGCTTGTCCCCCGATGACTTCAACACCGTCATGGGTGGTTTTATCTCCAGGTTCGGTACGGCCACGTCCGTTCCGAAACAACTTTACCGTGGTGCAGAATTCGGACGCGCCACGCAGTGATTTCTCCCCCCTGCCGGTACGCGTTCTTCGAGACGCTGAATGTGGTAGTGCGCCGGTCCTTGACAGCGAAAGGATACTTTACTTCGAGTGACTGCGGCTCGCGGACCCGCCGCTGCAGGTATTCGAAACGGACGACGACCGTATTAGCGGCAAGGCCGGAACCGGGCGACCACCTCACCTGGTACTCCTCCCCCAAGTCCACGGATTCGCGTTCAAGGAACTTGGGCAACTGCAGGCTGATCGGGTCGGAAGGAAGACTGTCGTCGACCCGGGTAACGTCGTGGATTTCAACCTGCGACGCGCGGACAATCCCAGGCGCGGACAGGCAGAAGAGCGCGATTGAAACGAGAAGGAGCGCACCTGTATTATTCTTTCGCACTATCCCGAATAGAACTAACACCCTTTTGAAGTGATGTCAATCTGTCGCAACCGGCCGGCGCAACCGCGCTGCCCCAGTGTCCTGTCCCTTCGCCGCAGGCTCAAGCACCAACACAAATTCACCGCGAGGCGCCTGCTTTCGGAACCGTTCCAGCAACTGGGAGGCGGTCCCTGAATGAGACGCTTCAAACTTCTTGGTGAGTTCCCGACCGATATAGATGAGGCGTTCCGGCAGAAGCTCGTCCAACGCCTCCAGAGTGGCCAGGATCCGGTGCGGGCCTTCGAACAGAACAACGGGCTGCTCAAAATCGGACAACTCCTCCAACCGGCGGAGTCTCTGGCCCTGCTTGACGGGGAGGAATCCATCGAACACAAAGCCGCGCCCCCCGAAGCCGCACAAGGCCACCGCCGATGTCACCGCCGATGGTCCAGGAACCACCAGCACCGGCACATCAGCCTCCCGGCAGGCGGCAACAAGGCGCGATCCCGGATCCGAGATGCAGGGCATTCCGGAGTCCGAGACCAGGGCAATGGCCTGGCCCTCCCGTAGTCGCGATACGATGTCTCGCACCCGGGACGCCTCCTGGTACCGGTGACAACTTTCCAGGGACACATGCATGTCAAACCGGCTCGTCAGCTTTCGCGTCTGCCGGGTGTCTTCGGCAAGAATCAGGTTTACTCTTTTCAAAACCTCGAGGGCACGCAAGGTGATGTCCCCCAGGTTTCCGATGGGGGTGCCGACCAAATATAGTCCGGCTTCCAATACACTGTCTTCGGCTTGAGATTCCATTTGAAACGCTCCGTCCGTGGATCTGAAGCACACTTATCGACAAGGCGCCTGACAAAGTGAAGGATGAAGTGCGATTCCCGCTTGACCCTTGCCCCAACACAGCGTAACGACAAGACAAGATTCGCTGACCGGTTTTTTGCGCGCCCCGCGGGGCGCGCTTTCGGAAGTTCCGTGAAAAACGGACGCGGTTACCGCCACTGTAAATCGGGGAGTGGCGCTCCAGGGAAGCCATTGGCCTTGCGGGGCCGAGAAGGCAGGAGCGGCATGACGATCCGAAAGCCAGGAGACGGACCGGGCAGCGCTTCACTCGTGTCTTCGGTGAAAAGACCGTGAAGTGCGAACCTGCCGGTTCACCTTCCGCTCTTTTCCCTGGGCGTATGTTGCAAGTGCACGACGTAAAGGAAGGAGTCTAAATGACGACTGTTCTGGCCACTGCAGGCGTGGCCCTGGCGCTGGGTGGCGCCGTACTGAACCCATGGGCCCATCAACTTGTGGATTTCGACCTCGGGAGCGGTGGAAATCCAAGCTACCCCGACGCGTCAACCACGTTGGGACCGGTTGATCCGGTCACGGGTGAAGGACTCGGTTTTCCGGGCCCGGTCACCCTGTTCAATCCGCCGTTCGACACGGACGAAATCGTCTCTCTTGGAAACGGAGGCTTCCTTACGATCGCCTTCGAACAGGTCGTGGCGGACCGGCCCGGTTCTGACTTCATCGTATTCGGCAACGCGGGCTTTTTCGGCGCGGCTCCTACGTTCGATGTGCACACCGATCCGGCAATGTTATTCGGGTCGGACGGCGCCGGCAGCACGGTTGAAGTAAGCGAGAACGGAACGGACTTCTTTTCGGTTCCGGGAACCGTCGACGGCCTGTTTCCAACGCAACCGTGGATCGATGCGGCCTCCACTTCTCCTTCGAATTTCCGAAAACCTTCTCCGGCCGGCTTGACCCTGGGCGACTTCTCCGGCCTGGATTTCCCGTCTGCGATCGCACTCTACGAAGGATCCGCGGGCGGAAAGCCCTTCGATATCGCCGATGCCGGAGTGAGCGCCTTTCAATACGTTCGCATTACCAACCAGGCGGCGAGCGGCGACGGAAATCTGGAGATCGACGCGCTGGTCATCGTACCCGAACCGGCCACCGCAATCCTCGTCGTCGTTGGAGCCTGCTTTTCCATGCTGAAAACGAGAAATCGGGGAACGTGATTTGAAATCTTATCTCACTGCACCGGCAGCCTTCGCGTCCGTCATTTCCACCTGGTTTGCGGTGGCCGCGAAAGCGGATTTTTCTTCGTCTGATGTGACGTACTGGATCGGCTCGGGAACCAATGAGGCGATCCTGGTGGTTGACTGGAACGACGAAATCGCACCGCGGTCGCTGGCGTGGGGAGTCCGGTGGAATGGGAACATCACCGGAGCCGAGATCATGGATCAGGTCCGGGAAAGCGATACCAAGTTTCGCTATCGTTACCATCCCGCATTTCAGGGGTCTGCCCTGTACGCGATCGGCTATGACGCAGAATACGACCGGATGACGGTTCTGGAGGGGCAACCCGGCCCTCAAACCGAAACGGGTTTCGCATTCGATCCAAGCGATCACTACCGCGAAGGCTGGTTCAGCGGCTTCTGGAGTTTCTGGGAAGGCGCCGGCGCTCCGTTCCAGGGTGGCACATGGCAAAAAGCCACCATGGGGCTCTCTTCGGGAACGGTCACCAACGGCACGTGGCTGGGCTGGGGATACGACGATGATTTCAGCTCGAATATGGGGGGACTGGAGGACGCCCCGGAAGAGCCGACCGCAGCACGATCGGAGTACGCCACCCGCGTAGTTGAGTACATTTCAGGATCGGGAATCGGGTTCGATACCATTGATTTGGCTCCTTTTGACGACCCCCTGAATGCGTTGGGCCGTCCCACGATCGACACCACCGGAGAGGGAATCTTTGTGCCGGAGACAAATCCGGTGCCGGTGGTAGCCGTCTCTCCCCCGTTCCGCGCATTCGAACTGGTTTCGGTCGGCGGCGGAGGTCGCCTCACTCTCGCATTCGATCATCCCGTCCTTGACGAACCGGACAATCCATTCGGAATCGACGTCATCGTGTATGGAAACGCGTTCTTCAACATCGAGGGCGGCGGGTCGTGGTTGAACGGTAATCCCTCGAACACAACAATTACCGGGGTCGTGGAGAGCGAACCGGGCCTTGTTTCGGTGAGCCAGGATGGGACCAACTGGTTTTCCCTGGCGGGAGGACCATTCGCGGACACGTTCGCGCCAACCCTGGGAAGGCAGTTCGCTCCCGATCAGCCCGTATCGATCCCCGGTATGGCGAACGCCTGGTGGGGTTCGCCCACCGATCCGACTTTCCCTCTAGACCCGTCCGTGGATGCCACCGACATCGCCGGGAAAACCGTCGCGCAAGCGGCAAGACTTTTCGGGGAGTCGTCCGGCGGGACAGGTTTCGATATCGCACCGTTGGCCTTGCCGCAACACCCGGTCGAAGGCGTAAAATGGTTTCAGTTCATTCGGATAGAGCGCAACGGGCTATTCAACCCGGAAGTCGACGCCGTCGCCGACGTGGCGCCGGGACTCCCGTATTCACTTTGGCAGATTTCACACTTCAACCCGACGAATCGCACGCAGCCCCTCATCTCGGGTGGCGGGGCGGATCCTGACGACGATCTGCTCGTAAATTTGTTCGAGTTTCTGACGGGCCGGGATCCGAATTCCGCCGACGCCGGCCCCTTGTTCGAGGCGACAGTCTCCTGCAACCCGACCAGTTCCGCGCTCGAAGTGACCTACACCATCCGAGAAGACGCGCGTGACACCCGCATTCTAGTAGAGTACACGGAGGATATGGTTGTCTGGTCGACAGATGGGATCGATCAATCCTTTTCGAGCAACGCGCCAACAAGCGGAACGCAAACCGTCACCGCCCGGGTCCCCGCTGCGACGAATCACCGTACTGTCAGGCTGCGGGGAGTCCGGCCATGATTTTACTTCGCTGCCGGATCAGGTGCGCGGCGTTTTCGCTGATAGAGCTTCTTGCCGTGATCGCAATCGTGGCTCTGCTGGCTGCGGTGCTGGTTCCCGCGATCCTGGAGCGGGTGGAGGATGGAAAGCGTACGCAGTGTGTCAGCAACCTACGACAGTTCGCGATGGCTGCGTACATCTATACCTCAAACCATGATGGGCTCTTTCCTGCGGCTTTCGGGGCTGCGTCCATGCCCGGAATTCGATACCAGTATGCGTGGGATTTCACGAATGTTCGTGAACGCGGCGCTTTTCGCGTCGAACCGGGACTCCTATGGGCAGGCGCGCCCGACGTCCGCATCCATCAGTGCCCATCGTACGCGGGCAGCGCCAACTGGTTGGCCGACCCGAACTCCGGGTACAACTACAATACAAGTTATATTGGGGCGCCGTCCGACCCGGCTCACCGCGACGATATTGCGAACCCCGTGAGTACCGCCCTGTTTGGAGATGGCGAGTGGATGGCGGGCGCGAATAAGTTCATGCGCTCTCCCCGGGGCAGTCCCAAGGACGACGGATTTTCGGGCCGCTACGCGGGAACCCAGGGATACCGCCACCTCGGAAAAACCAACGTCGCGTACAGCGACGGGCATGCCGCCACACACTCGGTGCGAGAAACAAGCTACGACGGTTCTCCGGCGTTTATCGCTCCCGGCACGGGATTCCTCGGCTCGGACAACTCGCTCTACGATATGGAGTGACCGCACATCACAAGACCGGAGAAAGCAATCGTGCAGTGTTGACGCCGACCTTAAACAGGAAATCGCGCTTCTGATAGTCCTCCGGCCCGACCTGCTCGGAGGCATCGAGGTCCTCGGAAAGCATGCGATCCACCGCGTAGACAAACGCCTTGTCGGCAACAAGCACAGAAACTTCGAAATTCAGCCGGAATGATCGATTATCCAGATTGGCGGTGCTCACCATGGCCAGGGTGTCGTCGACAACGGCTGCCTTCTGATGGAGAAAACCCGGCTTGTACCGGTAGATTTTGATACGTGGCATGTCGAATTGCTGCAGGTACCAGAAGGAGGCGAGATAAACGACAAAGTGATCCGGATTCAGGGGCAGCAGAATGCGTACGTCAACACCGCGCAGCGCGGCGAGGCGAAAGGCATTTACGACCGCTTCGTCGGGAACGAAATAGGGGCTGGAAATCCAGATTCGCGTACGGGCTGAGTTAATGAGTTCGAGGAACATGAGGGCGCAGGTTTCCCTGTCGTCCGCCGGGCCCGTCGACAGGATAAGCGTGTCCATCGTTCCGTTCGAGGCTTCGCTCAGATTCCACTCCACGTCGGGAATTTGATTCGCGGACCAGTACCAGTCTTCGATGAAGGAGAGCTGCGCGCCCATGACGGCTGGACCTTCTATTTTAACGTGGGTATCTCGCCAATGGCCGAACCGCTCGGATCGCCCCATGTATTCGTCCCCGACGTTGAGTCCGCCGACATAAGCGGTGCGCCCGTCAACGACCACGATTTTTCGGTGGTTCCTGAAATTCAACTGAAAGCGATTCATCCTGCCCTGCGTAGTTCGAAAGGGTCGAATATCCACCCCGGCCCTGCGCAGATCGCTCTTGTAGGTTTCCGGTAATTTGTGGGACCCGATTTCATCGTACAGGAAGAAGATCTGTACGCCCTCAGCGGCCTTTTTCTGCAGCAGCTCGCCCAAGTCGCTGCCGAGTTGATCCGCTTTCAAGATAAAGAACTGGAGCAGAACGTATCGCTGCGCATTTCGAATGCCTTCGAAAATAGAACCGAAGGTTTCTTCTCCGTTTACCAGCAGGGTAACCTGGTTCGATCTGGAAAAGGGCATGTACGCAAGTTTCTCGAGCACCTTCAGGCGGCTGAGTTCCTCCGGCAGCCGGGTTACGAACGGTGCGGCCTTGGCGTTTAGTTCCTGTCCGTAGTGAATGATTTCGGAATTGCCGGACCTGCGCGCGTCTACATAGCCCTCAAACCGGCGGTGTCCGAAAATCCAATAAAGAGGAAGAGCGAAAAAGGGAAACGTCAGGAGAGAGAGGACCCAGGCGATAGATCCTTGCGATGTTCGCGAATGGACTACGGCGTGCATGGCGGAGAGGACTCCGAGAACCTCGAGGACGAAATAACAAAACCCAATGATCGCGCCATTCGTCATCGCATCAGTCTACCCGGATAGGTCGCCACCTGTGTGAAACGACTCGAATCCTGCCTTTATTTTTTCGTCCACTAGTATGATATCAGCCAAATATCGGCAAAATTCGAAGAAATTCGAGGTAAATTCCTTACCACGCCCTAGAATAAGACAGTTATATGGGATTTTGGGGGAATTATTGTGCACGCGGTGGGAAAAATGGGGTATTGTGTAGGGTAGAAGGTAAGCGGAGAAAGGAGAACTCGATGAAACACCACAGGGGAAATCACCGGGTTCTGGTTTTCCGCGACTCGTGTGCGGATGGCCAGTCCCGGCGACATTGTCAGGCATTCACGCTGATTGAGATGGTAGTGATTCTTGGAATCTTTGCCATACTTTCGATCATCATACTGCCCGCGCTATCGGCAGCATCCGAGGAGGGCCGGAGAACCTCATGCAAATCAAATCTGCACGCATTCGGATCCGCATTCGGGCTATTTGCGGCCGATAATGATGGATGGCTGCCGCAGCACGTGGGAGGCAATAAGACGGCTATGTATGGTGCACCCCCCGGCCCCACCCAAGGATGGTACGGGCACACGATACAGCGTGACGGTTTGAGAAACCACGGGCAGCTGTTGACCTACCTGGGAGATTCCTCCGTTTTCTGGTGCCCGAGCCAGACCGGGGACCTCACCCCGCCGGGTGTAAACCAGCAATCGCTGAAAAAGAGCGTCAACGAGCCCTTGCTGGCAACGAGCGATAACGTTCAATCAGAATACCTGTACCGAAAAGAATGGTTTGACGACGTGCCGCGCTATCGAATGGCAACCCTTCTTTCCGAGAACTTCACTATCCTGGCGGACCATTTTGGAGAATTCGGGGGTGTACTGGCGGTGACCGAAGGTCACGGAAACGGGTACAATTTCCTGCGGCTTGATGGAACCATCGGCTATTTCAAGCATCCACGCCAGAATGGGAAGCTGGAAACTTACTTCTCACATCCGCTCGGAGAATCTTCTGTAAAGTATTGGCGCGCGTTCGACGCCTATGCAGGAGACACCGAAAAAGCCATCGCGGCCATCAATCTCTAGTGATAGATGTGGCTTGGTCGGTTGGAAGGGGGTGTCCTATAATGGGGGTTGATGTGCCCTCCTGATTCCAGTGAGATTCCAGCTCCAAGCGTCGTTCCCGGCTTGCGTGCCGCCCGAATTCTTGAATCCGTGGGCAATACCCCACTGATTGAGCTGGTTCATATATCGCGAGAAGTCTCGCCGGTTCAAATATTCGGCAAGGCTGAATGGTACAATCCAGGCGGTTCAGTGAAGGATCGGCCGGCGCTGAACATGATTCGCGAAGGAATCCGATCGGGACAGCTTGGCCCGGAGAAAATCATTCTCGACGCGACATCGGGGAATACGGGGATTGCGTACGCGATGATTGGCGCCGCGCTTGGATATCCGGTGCGATTGTGCATCCCTCGAAATGTAAGCGATCTCCACAAGCGAATCCTGCGGGCCTATGGGGCGGACCTGGAGTTCACCGATCCGACACTGGGTTCGGACGGCGCAATTCTGGAGGCGCGAAAGCTAAAAGAGGAAAATACGGCGCGCTATTTCTATCCCGACCAATATTCCAATGATGCGAACTGGCGCGCGCATTTCGAGGGAACGGGCCCTGAGATTATTGAGCAGACGGGGGGCGCGATCACCCATTTTGTGGCCGGACTCGGAACCACCGGCACCTTCACCGGAACCAGCCGGTTTCTGAAAGAGGTGAATCCCGATATCCGCCTCATATCGTTTCAACCCTTTTCCCCCTTTCATGGTCTGGAAGGCCTCAAACACCTCCCTACGTCCATCGTACCGGAGATCTATGACGAGACCTTGAGCAATGATGAGTTGACGGTGGAAACCGAGGATGCGCAGGAAATGGTCCGGCGACTGGCCCGGGAAGAGGGTCTCCTGGTAGGCCCTTCAGCCGGCGCCGCGGCGGCCGCGGCACTGGAGGTTGCAAAAGAGTTGAAAGAAGGCGTTGTCGTGACCATTTTGTGCGACAGTGGCCATAAGTACCTCGGATTCGATTTTTGGGATGAGACGGAGGAGTGAGTCTTCGACTACCAAAAGACCTGTTGCAGAAGATTCGCCGGCAGGGAGAAGATGCCTTTCCCTATGAGTGCTGCGGATTTCTGCTCGGCAGCGCCAACGGGGAAAGCCGGACGGTGGATTTACTACAACCGGCGGTGAACGAACAGGAAGACGCGGCCCGGCACAACCGATTTCTCATCACCGCGGAAAACTATCTTGTGGCGCAAAAACAGGGGGGCGAAAATAACGCTGAAATTCTGGGCTTTTATCACT
>CAUZEO010000190.1:0-10173 GCA_963578625.1 Kiritimatiellia bacterium
CGGATAAGATCTTCCCCATGATACAGGTTGTACATCATCCAGAACGCGGAGATCTTCCCCAGGCTGCCGTCAGCGATCAGCCGCTTGGCCCGGCGCACCGAGGGCACGTAAATATAGTTGTGCGCCGGTACCAGGAGCCGGTCGTTTTTTTTTGCGCACCGGATCATTTTACGAATCTCCGAAACCCGGTCCGCCACCGGTTTCTCGAGCAGCACGTGTTTTCCCGCATTCAGCGCCGCGACGGTGGAGGACAGGTGGGCTTCCGGTGAGGTGAGCACATGCACTGCGTCCACGTCGGGATCGGCGAGAAGCTCATCGATCGTTTTATAGGCCCGGCCCCTGAATCGCCTGGCCAGCGCCTTGGCGCGGGACCCCTTGAGATCGTAGACGCCGACGAATCGGGCTTCGGCACATGATCTCACTGCCCGTGCGTGAAGTTCCGAAACCACTCCGCCCCCAATAAACCCGATCCCGACTTTCCGTTTTCTCATTGTGAATTACTCGCATATGCGCCTAAGAAATGATACCCGAAATTCCGGATCCGTGGGTCGGCCTTGCCATCCGTGGGCTCCTCTCCCACGACTCCATACTCGCGCGCTTTTCCCCTGGAATTTGGGTTGTTCCGCTATTTGCTCTACGTGCTCGTAGCCGAATGCTACCCAGCGTTTGCCCTCGTGAGGCGCGTCCATTTCCTCTCATTCGTGAATGAGATCTTTCCGGATGCAACGATCCGATAGCTTGAGACGGACCGGTCTTTCGCATCAGGGTAAAGCATGACTGCCGGGGTTCCTTCGCCCGATGCTCCCGGGGAATCGTTCAACTGGTCCAATGAAGCGGGAAAATCGTTTTCGTGATCGTTCGCATACCGGAGGCTGGCCACCGCCAGTTGCCGAAGATTGCGGGCACAAGCATCCCTTGGGGAGCTTTCCGCCGGCGATTCGTCTTGTCCGATCATCGTTTCGTCCCCGGCAACAATGATTCGAAAGACGCCGTCGGTATCAATCCCATCCCACGTCGGATTGCCGAGCATTTGTCCCAAGATTCCCGTCACCGCCTCCGGTGGGAGGTCTTTTCCGGCGGCAGCGGGAATTTCGGAGAGTTACGTCGCCATTCGTTCCAGCCCATATACTTCAAGTTCGGCCAGGATGATCTTTTCCGCGTGCGGAATCCCTGCCAGGAGCAGACTGGCCATGGCCTCCAGGGGACCGGTTCGGATGCAAGATCTCATTATCGTTGTCCCTTTTGGGACGGTGGTGCGGCTGCCGGTCAGCCCGGCGGTTACTTGCCGGCTCGAGATTACTTTCGGAATGTTCGGCTATCGAGTATAACCTCGGAAAAATGATTCGTACTACGATCTTCCGAAATCGTTCTTGTCCGCGACAGTTTTTCTGCCACGGAGAGGCACGGAGCACACGGAGTGATCAACCCCTCCCTCCGTGTGCTCCGTGGTAAATTTCGTTCGGTTGCGGCTTTGCTCTTTTATGCCCATTGTCGTTTGTCAGCCAGTGCAAGTAGAACGCAGGATATCCGGATTCCGAATGCTGACCTTCGCTGTCGTGTGTCTGTTGTTCGTTGGATCAGGCCGCGCGAGTGGCGAATCGGGAAAAGCATGGGGTGTGTATCAGATTTACTGGCAGCCATTCCAATTCGAGCAACAGTTGGATGAGCAACTCGCATCCCTCGGCGGCCAGTGCAAGTACACGCTGTTCTTCCGTGACCTGAGTCCCAAAAGGGGATTCCCGAAGTCCGCGGTGGAGATTTGCCGCCAAAGGGGCCTTACGCCCGTGATTAGCTTTGAACTTTGGGAAGGGTCGAGACACCGGCAGGACGGCGGCCTGCAAGAGGTCGAAGAAGGCAAGCACGACGCATTCTTCGCGAAGTGGGCGCGTGACGCCGCGGCGTACGGTCACCCGGTGATCCTGCGTTTCGGATTTGAGATGAACGGCGATTGGTTTGCATGGGGACGCCAGCCGGAGCGATTCAAAAAGGTGTGGCGGCATATCCATGCGATCGTTCGCGCGAACAGGGCAGACAATATTTCGTGGATGTTTGCTCCGAACGTACTTTCTCCAGGACAGGATCCGAAAGAGCATTTGTACCCCTATTACCCCGGCGACGATGTCGTCGACTGGGTCGGTCTCGATGGCTACAACTTCGGCGACCACCATGACAAATGGCACGCATGGTCGACCTACCAGGAGGTCTTCGAACCTACGATCCGGGCGGCCCAGGCATGGGGAAAGCCGCTTCTGATCAGCGAGGTCGGATGCGCTGACGATGGCAGGAAATCGGGGTAGATGAAAAACTTTTTGCAAACTGTTTCCGCCGACGATCGCATCCGGGCGTTCATCTATTTTAACTATGACAAACGCCGGGACGGCGAATCGAACTGGCGCATTGAAAGTGACCCCAAGACGCTGGAGGTTTTCAGAGGATGGGCCAGGTGAACACTCCATCCCAAGCATTCGAAACCATTGAACCGCCAAATGCCGACAAGGCGCTGGAGTGGATCACTGCGCTTGCCGCGGACGCGATTCCGTATCGTCTCCTGAAGGTTGGGGAAGAGTGGCAGATCCAGGTGCCCTTGCACTTCGGCGAGAAGGCGCTGGGAACCATTCACGATTACGAGGAAGTCAATATCGGGTGGCCGCCGCAGCCGCAGCGTTGGGTCGAATCTAAGGCCCTGGCACATCCATTGTGGTCAGGACTCTGGGGCGCGGCGTTCATTATCATGGTCTTCTTTTGTTTCGGAGCGTACGACGGAAACAATCCTCATTTGCGGTCCGGAGCATCGGATTCCGTCGCCATAAAGGAAGGGCAGTGGTGGCGTCCGGTCACTGCGTTGACGCTCCACTCGGGATTTGAACATCTTGCGGGGAATGCAGTTTTTTTGACCATCCTGGGCGGGGTGGTGTGCCGGAACCTTGGGGTCGGACTAGGGTGGACACTGATTGTTCTCTCCGGAATCGCAGGAAATACCCTGGTGGCTTTTGCGTCGCGGGACAACCCGCATCTTTCCGTGGGTGCATCTACGGCGTGCTTCGGCGCGCTCGGCATCGCGGCGATGTTCCAGGCGCTGGAGAATTACCGCCATTTCGGCGGATGGAAGAGCGTGTGGAGTCGGGCGTGGATTCCGCTCTGCGGCGGTATGGCACTGCTCGGATTCGCGGGCACGCACCCGGGATCGGACATCGCGGCCCATGCGGCCGGGTTTTTCTGTGGTCTACTTGTCGTGCTCCCATTCTCCATACCTCAGCCGCGTCAGTGTTCCGAATGGGTCGAGGCCGCTCTAAAAGTAGGAACCGTTGTCCTGATCATGTTCGCGTGGAGAGCAGCGATTCAGGTTGCCCAGCAATAGCGCGCGGCGGCAAACGCCGTTCCGGCCGTTTTCGATCACGCCAAATTTGCAAAACAGGGATTTTGCGCTACTTTAGCACCATGGAATTGCCTGAAAACCTGAATATTCAGCTTTTCGCCTCCCGGGAGTACCGTTCGTGGTGCGAAGCCCAGGATATTGGGTCCCCGGAGGATTCGATTCGCGCTGCGCAGTCGCTGGTGCGCGCCTTCCCGGACTGCCCGTCTGCATGGCTCTGTCGGGCCGAAACCTGGTGGTGTCACGGCGACGATGACTCCGCGATTTTTGGGTACGAGAAGGCGCTGGAGATTGCCGAGGCGGACAGGGGCCGGACGAAAGATTCGAAGCAATCCGGAATATCTGAGGAGGGGGTCCCGAAAAAAATGAGCGCGCAGAGGGAAGAAGCGCGGCAGATCCTGGGCTTCGCCTTCTACGAAGCGATCATCTTCTCCTGCGGTTGGCATGGGATCGGCCGAATTCGGGAGGAGCGCGGCGAGCGGATCGAGGCGCAAAAAGCCTACGAATGTGCCGTAGCCGAAATGCCGGACCATGACCAGTCCTGGGAGCGGCTGATCGAATTGTACCGGGAGGAGAACGATTACCTGAATCTGGCCAGGGCGTACCGCGAAAACATCAGGCGCGAGTACAAGACGGGAGAGAGCTGGCTGGGCCTGGCCGAGGCATACCTGCTCAAGGGCCGACCGGCCGCGTCGATCAGCGCCTGCCGCTCAGCTATCCACCACGGGCAAGAGGAGGAAGCGGAAGTCTGGCTTCTTACCGCCCGCGCTTATGAAGCCCTCGCGCACCGGGCTGCCGGCGAGAAAAAGGCTGCCCACCTCGGGCAGATGCAATTCGGATTCGACCGCGATGTATTCTACACTCAGGCCACTCAATCATGTCGCCGAGCCATGGAAGCGGGCGCCGCGAATGACGAAGTCCTCGATTTCTACACCCGCCTCACCCGCCGCAGCGTCGCTGCCACACCCGCCGTCTGATCGGGTCCCTGTATCGGGGAGAGACCCGATATTTGCATTAATTGCTGACTTCCCAGGCTTTATTCCCCGTCCTCTCTCCTATGCCAGCGTCAACTTATAAAGGGTCTGTCCCTAATTATCCTAATTAATCATGAGATAGGGAAATGGAGACGGCGGTTTCCGCCGTACCGAGAATGGAACGGTTATGAAAAGGACCACGTCGGAGCGCAAGCCAGGTCAAAAGTGCTATTCGCGAATGGGATTGAGAAAATTGTTGTCGGGATTTTTGGGATCGGTTATGGTGTGCTCCGTCCTGAATTTCTCTGTCTTAATCTAGCTATTCTGGTCCTTCTCGTATTTACAGGAGAAGTTCGGGGAGAAAGGAGACCAGCATGGCTCAGGAACAAAGTACTCCTCTGGAAGTTCTCCAGCGGGTTTACGGTTTTCACGAATTCCGCCCCCACCAGGAAGGGATCGTCCGCTCAATCCTCGACGGGGGCGATGCGTTTGTCGTGATGCCTACGGGCGGCGGAAAATCGCTTTGCTACCAGCTTCCCGCTCATATTCTTCCCGGTACCTGCGTCGTGGTCAGCCCCTTGATCTCGCTCATGAAGGATCAGGTCGATGGCGCACGCGAGAACGGACTGAAGGCGGCCTACCTCAACAGTACCCAGTCACCCGATGAGCGAGGGGATGTCATTCGCTGTCTTGTCGCCGCGGAAATCGACCTGCTCTACGTTTCACCCGAGCGATTCGCGATGAGCAGCTTTGCCGAATCGCTCCGCCAGGCATCCCTATCATTTGTCGCCATCGACGAGGCACACTGCATCTCGGAATGGGGGCATGACTTCAGGCCCGACTATTTGAATCTTGCCAATATCGTGTCGATGTTTCCCGGCGTTCCAATCTGTGCCTTCACCGCGACGGCCACCCACCGCGTCCAATCCGACATCATTCAAAAGCTCGGGTTGCGCGCCCCGCTGACAGTTCGCGCTTCTTTCAATCGCCCGAATCTCTTCTACCGGGTCTCTCCGAAATCGGCGGTGGAGCAGCAGATCCTGGATTTCGCGCGCACGCAGCCGGGATCTTCCG
This sequence comes from Kiritimatiellia bacterium, assembly GCA_963578625.1. Classification (GTDB taxonomy): domain Bacteria; phylum Verrucomicrobiota; class Kiritimatiellia; order SLOV01; family SLOV01; genus CAUZEO01. Next base: position 5,422 of record CAUZEO010000190.1, read on the forward strand.
GCATCGTCTACCGGATGACGCGCCGGTCGGTGGAAGAAACGGCGGCCGTACTGTGCGCCAACGGCATTCGCGCTCTCCCGTATCACGCGGGCCTCGACGACCGGACACGCTCGGAAAACCAGGAGGCATTTAATAAGGACGAAGTCGAAGTGGTCGTTGCTACGATTGCTTTCGGCATGGGCATCGATAAATCCAACGTTCGCTTCGTCGTCCACGGGGACATCCCCAAGAATATAGAAAGCTACTATCAGGAAACCGGCCGCAGCGGCAGAGACGGCGAATCTGCAACCTGCCTCCTTTTTTTCGGCCGCGCTGACGTGCCTCGAATCCGCTACTTCATCGACCAGATTCCGGGAGACGTGGAGAAGAGTCACGCCCAAAAATGTCTGCGCGACATGGTGGGCTTCGCCGGCAACAACGCATGCCGAAGAAAGCAGATCCTCGCATATTTCGGCGAAACGTATCAGAATGAGAATTGCGGCGCCTGCGACGTTTGCGCCGGCGAAGTCGAACAGGTCGATGCAACCCGCGACGCACAAATCCTGCTGTCCGCGATATCCAGATCCCAACAGAGATTCGGAAGCACGCATGTCGTTGACATCGTCACCGGTGCGAATACGCAGCGTATCCGCCAGCATGGTCACGATCAGATCCGGACATTCGGAGTAGGCAAGGACCAGCCTAAAAGTTATTGGCGGTTACTCCTCGACAACCTAATGGCGCAGGAAATCGTCGCGCAGTCGGACGACAAGTTTCCGGTCCTGAAACTGACCGGCGCCGCGCAAGACGTTCTTTTCAATGGCCGGCAAATCCATCTCCTCCGTCAGATCGAGACAGGGCCGGCGAAAAAACAGGCGCGTGAGATCTATTCAGGCGATCCAAGGCTTTTCGAAGACCTCCGCATCTTGCGCAAGCGCCTGGCGGACGAGAAGGGTGTTCCGCCGTTTGTTATATTCTCGGACCGTACCCTTCGCGAAATGGCGCATTTCTTTCCGACCGACGATGCTGAGATGTCGACAATAACCGGGGTCGGCGCCCAGAAACTGGAACAATTCGGAAAGGTGTTCACGCGGCCAATCCGTAAACATCTTGAGGCGCATCCTGCGCTCGAAAAATTGCCCCGGAACCCGGTGCTTACGCGGGGTTCGCCGCCGGCGAAGAGGGACCGGAAGTCGTCAATCGAGACGACCTGGGAACTTCTGCAAAAGGGATTATCGGTCAAAGACGTTGCAAACCTGCGCAGCCTGTCGCAGGGGACGATCTGCACTCACATCGAGCAGTTGATGCTTGCCGGTGAAAATGTAGACATCGACCAGTTTATTGACCCGGCCCGACGCGGGGAGATCACGGCTTTGTTTGTACAAATGGGCGACGAAAAGCTGGGCCCTATCGTCGAGGCCTCCAAGAATACGGTCACCTACGAAGAAGCCCGCCTCGTTCGCGCTCATCTGCAGCGCGGTCTACCATCCGAAGCCGATGGTTCGACGGAGGAGGGCGCAGGGTACGCAGAGGATAGGACACGAGGGTAGAACAGTGAACATGAAGAAAAACAACAGCCTCCCCGCCAACCCCACCGTGACTTCTCCGGCGCAAACCGCCAGGGCATTCAGGGGCGTTACTTTCACGGTATGCTGTACAATTGGTTTCGCATTCGCTGCCTTAGCCGCGGATTGGCCGCAGCAGCGCGGCCCGAACCGTGACGGGAAGTCAGCCGAAACCGGCTTACTGAAAGAATGGCCCATGGGGGGGCTGAAACCACTGTGGATTACCGAGGGCCTGGGGGACGGGTATGCCGGGACATCGGTCGTCAATGGCTCAATCTACACCACCGGTATGACGTCTAATGAAATTCCCCAGGGCGTCTTGTATGCGTTGGACCTCTCCGGGAAAATCCAATGGGAAAAGCCGTACGGCCCCGCCTGGAACGAGATGTATCCGGGCACCCGCGCAACGCCGACCGTCGACGGAGACCGGATTTACCTGCTATCCGGGACCGGAAGGCTGCTTTGTTTCAACAGGGAGGACGGAGAAATTGTTTGGTCCGTCGATGTGGTTGAAAAATTCGGTGCGGTTGTGCAGCCATGCGGGTTTGCGGAAGGAATTCTGATCGATGGTGACAAGGTGGTCTGCACGCCGGGGGGACCCGAGGCCTGCATCGTTGCGGTCGATAAGTCCAAGGGCGAAACGTTGTGGACCACGGAAGGATTCGGTCAGCAGTCCGCATATTGCACGCCGATCGTCATGGAGCGCGGAGGTACGCGGTGGATGATCACCATCACTGAGAAAAGCGTGGTCGCGGTTGACTTGGAAACAGGGGCGATCGGCTGGACAAGCCCGATCGACGTGGAAGACAAATTCCAAAATCATTCCGTCTCTCCGGTTTACGAAAATGGAATGATCTATGTGACCAGTGGTCATGGTATCGGCGGTCAGATGCTCCAGATATCCCCGGACGGGAAGCAGGTCGAACAGAAGTGGACCGACGAGGCATTGAAGTGTCTGCACGGCGGCCTCGTGCTTGTGGAGGGGTATGTTTACGGAGCAAGCATGAGCAAGAAGTGGGTTTGCCTGAACCTCAAAAGCGGCGAAGTCATGTACGAATCCGACGGGGTGGGAATGGGTTCGGTCAGCTATGCGGATGGTATGCTCTACTGCTACGGTGAAAACGGAACCTTGGGCCTCGCAAAAGCCACCCCCCAAGGATACGAGTTGAGCGGAAGAACTCAGGTGACTCACGGCGCAGGAAATCACTGGACGCATCCGGTCATTGCCGACCGGCGTCTTTACATTCGACACGGCAATGCGCTGGTTGCGTACGACATCGGCGCCACGCCTTCGAGTTGAAGGCGGCGGAGTGACGAAGACCAAACCTCACAGGTCACTCCGTGAACTCCATGGCAGGAAAATTGGGGCAAACAAAAGCGATTGTGGATGATCGTCGGACAAACATCGAATTTTCACTCTCCATCCCGGATCCTCATCGTGCTCGTAATCGCAGTTCGATGCGGTTCGAGTGGAGGGCGTGAGAGTCCGACTTCTCCACTGCGGACTGAAGTCCGCAACTCCTGAACGCGAAATGAATTCCGCGCTACCGACACAGTATTACACTCAGAGGTTGGCACGTTTGAATGTATGGATGTGTTTTCCCTCGGGATTCTGATAGAAAATTGGGGGAAGAACCTGACGCACGATAAGGGACAAAGCTATGGCCGGTGAGTATGTCTTCAATTTTAATGGCGTAACCAAGAAGCATAAGGGGAAGGCGATCCTGGAAGATGTTGATCTCGCCTTCTTCTTTGGAGCCCGTATTGGCGTGATCGGCGCGAATGGTTCGGGAAAATCAAGCCTCCTCCGCATCATGGCGCGGCTTGACACCGATATCATGGGAGATGTCCACGTGGCCAAGAATGCAAACATCGGCTACCTCGAGCAGGAGCCGGTACTGGATGCGGGCAAGACAGTACAGGAAGTGGTGTCCGAGGGCGTCGAGGGGCTGCGCGCAAAACTGGATCGGTTTGATGTGATGTGCGATGCGCTGGGCGATGAAAGATCTCCCGAGGAGGATGAAAAATTCAATAATGAATACGATCGCCTTCAAAAGGAAATCGATAATCTTAATCTCTGGGAACTGGATCGTCAGATCGAGATGGCCATGGACGCGCTCCGGTTGCCCGAAGCCGAATCAAAAATCAACGTGCTCTCCGGCGGAGAAAAGCGCCGCGTCGCGCTATGTCGCTTGCTCCTGAAGAATCCGGACGTGCTGTTGCTCGATGAGCCCACAAACCACCTCGATGCGGATTCTGTCGCGTGGATGGAAGAGCACTTGAAGCGTTTCACTGGCACCCTCATCGTTGTGACCCATGACCGATACTTCCTGTCGAATGTCACCGAGTGGATTCTCGAGTTGGAGAACGGCCACGCCTATCCGTATAAAGGAAACTACGAGGCGTGGTTGGAGCAAAAGCAGATCCTCTCACAGCAGCAAAGCAAGATGAATGCTTCGCGTCAGAAGTTGCTGCAGCAGGAACTGGAGTGGGTGCGGATGAACGCATCGAGCCGTCTTACGAAGAACAAAGCTCGCCTGAAACGATATGATGAATTGGTGTCACAGGAATTCGACGTTCGCGAAGAAAACCTGTCCATTCAGATCCCCCACGGCCGGCCGCTCGGGAACCAGGTTATCGAGGCGATTAATCTTTCCAAGGCCTACGGAGACCGGTTGCTGATGGAGGATGTTAGTTTCAGCCTCCCGCGCGGCGGAATTGTTGGCATCATTGGCGGAAACGGTGCCGGGAAGACCACGTTGTTCAAAATGATTGTCGGCGAAGAGCAGCCCACCTCCGGCGCACTGAATATCGGCGAAACCGTGGAATTAGCCTACGTGGACCAGTTCCGGGACGATCTTGATCCGGAGAAAACGGTCTGGGAGGAGATCAGCAACAGCGAGGAGTCCACCGAAGTAGGGGGACGCGCGATGAGCAGCCGTGCCTATTGTGCGCGTTTTCATTTTAAGGGCGCCGAACAACAGAAAAAAGTCGGCGTGCTATCCGGTGGCGAGCGAAATCGGGTGCACCTGGCAAAACTGCTCAAGCGGGGCGGAAACCTCCTGCTCCTCGACGAACCATCCAACGATCTCGATATCGCCACGTTACGTTCACTCGAGGAAGGACTGAACAACTTCGGCGGCTGCGCGGTTGTCATCAGCCACGATCGCTGGTTTCTGGACCGAATCGCCACCCACATCCTGGCGTT